>JAQUJY010000019.1:0-23782 GCA_028680705.1 Bacteroidales bacterium | reverse complement strand
CCTAAACTAATTCCCTCAAGTTTTGACTCGAAGTCAAACCTTGAATTGTAATACTATCCGATTTAGTTCGGAACATCAAAAACAATTCCAATCTCAACCTTTATCCACACAAAACGCTATTGAACCTATTTTAGCTGCCTCACAGAATCCACGTGTACAAATTATTTAATAATCTTTAACATTCCTTGCTTAATTTAAATGAGAGTACTAACTTGTAAACCATTTTCCTAAATTTATTTTTAGCCTGCTTGTGCTTTAAACAACTGGCTATCTGCAAAATAGTTTGGTAGAGAGAAATCAGAATATAGTAATCACTAATAAATCATGTATTTATGAACCAAAAACTAATCAAATCAATTCTAACCCTAATGCTCCTTATCGGTTTCTTTGGATTCGGCTTTGCACAAGGAGTTGTTAAGGGAGTTGTTATTGATGCTAGTACTGGAGATCCACTTATAGCGGCTACCATTACGGTTGAAGGCACTACAATTGGTACAGCAGCAACACTCGATGGGTCGTTCACGCTTCGCGTACCTTCAGGAAAACAAAAAATTATTATCGCCTTTATTGGTTATACAAGTGTCGAAAAAGTGATGGACATTAACAATGAGGTAAACCTAGGCAAGATACTACTTGAGCCAGAATCGATAGGCCTTGAGGAGATAATGATAGTATCGTCCATTGCACGCGATAGGCAAACCCCTGTTGCCGTTTCAACCATTAAGGCCGAAGTTATTGTTGAAAAACTTGGAACTCAAGAATTTCCCGAAATTCTTAAATCGACACCCAGCGTTTACGCTACCAAAAGTAGCGGTGGTTTTGGCGATGGTAGGATAAACCTTCGCGGATTCGACTCGAACAACATTGGCGTTCTTATCAATGGGGTTCCGATTAATGATATGGAGAGCGGAAGGGTATACTGGAGCAACTGGGCTGGTCTTAGCGATGTAACCCGCACCATGCAGGTACAGCGCGGACTTGGTGCCTCGAGGCTTGCACTAAGTTCTGTTGGGGGTACAATCAATATTGTTACCAACTCAACCGAGGCCCAAAAGGGTGGGTCGGTATCATACGGCATTGGTAACGATGGCTACAATAAAAAATCGTTTACCGTTTCAACTGGTATGCTCGATAATAATTGGGC
Source organism: Bacteroidales bacterium (assembly GCA_028680705.1). GTDB lineage: Bacteria > Bacteroidota > Bacteroidia > Bacteroidales > Tenuifilaceae > Perlabentimonas. Next base: position 22,638 of record JAQUJY010000019.1, on the reverse strand, counting down.
AATTACCCTATCGGGTAGTCAAACCGTTGGTGATGGCTATATTAGGGGTGCTGCCTATGAGGGTTGGTCGTACTTTGCCAATATAGCAAAACGTATAAACGAAAAGCACTCCCTTTCGCTTACAGCATTTGGGGCACCACAGTGGCACAACCAAAGGTTTAGCCGGCAGATTATACAAAACTTTAGAGACCACCCCGATGGTCCTCGCTACAACCCCGACTTGGGCTATCGCAATGGTGAAGCTTACACAACAGCCTACAACTACTACCATAAGCCACAGGTATCGCTAAACCACTTTTACTCGATAAATCAGAATACCTCCCTATCCACCTCATTCTATTTATCAATGTCGAAGGGTGGTGGGCGCCGAACCTATGGCAACCAAACTGGATGGCTGCGCTATAACTCCACCGATGGAAAACCCACAGGAGACACCAAATTAACCCCCGATGGATACCTTGATTTTGACTGGGTAATGGAACAGAATAAACTCTCGATGAACGGCTCTGAATTAATAATTGCCGACGCCGTTAACTCACACGACTGGTATGGCGTACTCTCCACATTTAATACTGATATTGATGCACTAAAAATTACGGGCGGTTTAGACCTACGCTATTACAGAGGTTACCATTTTTATGAAATTGACGACCTTTTGGGTGGAAAATACTTTATCAACTCAAGCAATATCAACCGGCCAACATCAACTCCCCTCTATAAGGGTGATATTGTTAACTACCATGATATGGGCGAGACAATGTGGCAAGGAGTTTTTACTCAGGCTGAATATGTTGAAGAAAAATACTCAGGGTTCCTTTCCCTAGCCCTTTCAAACTCTATGTATCGCAGAACCGACTACTTTGCACATTTGGATTCGGATCCAGAGCAGCAAACCGACTGGAACTCCTTTATGGCTTACAGCGTTAAAGGTGGGGCAAACTATAATATTACCGATAAGCATAACGTGTTTGTTAACGGTGGATATTTTACCCGTGCTCCATTCTTCCGCTATGTTTACCTCGATAACTCAAACACATTTAACGATGGTGCTAAGCTGGAGCGCGTTCTTTCAACCGAGGTTGGATACGGATTCCGAAGCTCATTGTTTGCTGCCAATGCTACTCTTTATAGAACCATGTGGATGGATAAAGCTCTAACCCGACGATTTGCAGATCTTACCGCAAACATGACAGGACTTAATGCGCTTCACCAAGGAGTTGAGATTGATTTTACATTGCGACCCACTACAAAAATGGAGATTAAAGGTATGGCATCTATTGGCGACTGGAGATGGACCGACGATGTGATTGCCGATGTTTATGATGAAAACGAAGAGTATGTTGGTACCGTTGAGGTATTTGCAAAAGACCTTTCCGTTGGCGATGCGGCACAAACCACCATTGCCGTAGGAATAGACTACGAAGTGCTCCCACGTTTAAAGGTTGGTTTTGACTACAACTACTACGAAAGGCTCTTCGCTTTCTTTAATATCGAAACAAGAACATCATCATTAAATAGTGGAACCAATGCATGGGAATTACCAAACTACCATTTGGTTGATTTTAATTTTAAGTACGATTTTAAGCTAGGTAATTTTAATGCAACCCTATTTGGCAGGGTGAACAACCTCCTAGACACAGAGTATATTTCCGATGGAACCGATGGTGCTGACTACAGCTATAAGACCGCAACTGTTTATTACGGTTTTGGTCGCACATGGAGTGGTTCACTACGCATACGTTTCTAATTAACTCACTACAAAAAAACAGACATATGAAAACAGTCAACTACATATTCGCCGGTTTTATTTTAGCACTTTTAATGCTAACGGCCTGCAACCCCAACAAGGAACTCTACGAAGACCTTGATTCGTCAATAGAACCTTATAGTGAAAAACTAGAGTACACGCTAACCGATGCTGACTATAATTCGCTTGATGGGTCAATTAAAACCTACAAGGCCTTTAACGACACAGCCCTTGCCATGAACTATGTGCCTAGCGTATTGGCAAAGAATTTTATTGCGCTAAACCTAAAAAGTGCGATAAAAGTTACCTACAATTTTATGCTTATTGATACTCTTCTTGCATGGGAAAATGTTGTGTTTGGCTATACCCTAACCGATGACGATTACGAAGCGATTGGGGATTTTTACATTGAGAAATATCACTATTTCTGGGATGCTCCGGGGTATAATGCCAGCGACCACCTACCGGGGTACCTCCCAAACCTTTACCCCGATGCAGCAGAGAATGACTCAGTTGCTATTATATACAACTTTAACATTGAGGGTCAAACCACTATCCCCTATGCAGATTGGTACAAGTTTAATGGTACAATTTGGGATTACCAACGAACCATTTCTACAGTTGCTGAAGCAGATGAGGTTTTAAGTGAAGAGGATTACATCACCATGGGATACAATAATCCTTACTTCCCTAATACATCAACTGCCGAGAGCAAAATTCCACTTTGGCTACAAATAAACTTCCCCTATGCCAATAAAGGGGATACTAAGATTGTGCAGTACGAGTATAGCACCTCTGATGGACCTGCTCCAAAAGCAGTGCAATTCGAGTACAACGGTTCTGAATGGATTAAGCTAATTGGATACAAAATTGAGATTCGCTCAGAGCAGTACGTGTTCTCGGAAAAAGGCTGGATATTCGATCCTACCATCCGATTTAAAATGGATAGACCCGACTATACCTACATTGCCGAAAACGACCCCATAGCACACCCAAAGTACAGTGATTTGGGCTACTACTATGGTGCAAGTGGACTGCATCGTAATTTCGATATGAGATTGTTGTTCTTCCACCTAAAATCCTACACATATGAACTAGACGATGGAACTAGCATAGTTTACACCCCCGAGGAGGATGACCCTGAGCTTTTTACAGTATATAATGAGCAAGGAGCCGATGCGGCAACAGAGTTACTATTCCACAGAATAGTTCAGGAGGGACTAATATTGCTACTCGAGCATAAATTCCCAAAGGCAACACCCATGTCAGAGGGAGTTGAAGTTCATTATATCGTAGAGTTTGAAACCTACAACGATCTTCTTACGCGCTCATACCTCGAGGCAGAGTACAAGTGCATAACCGCGGGAACAGAGGGAAGCCCCGCTGAATTTGAGTTTGTTGATGGACCGAGAGAAAGAACTAATTAATCTGTAACATTATCCACCCATAAAAGGATGTGCTGAATTTATTTTTCAGCACATCCTTTTGCTTTATCATACAGTAAAACAAGTTAATATCCCCAGAACAAATGGGGAGAAGGCCCAATATCCTATGGGTAAAATTAGCGGATAGCCAAACAAGTAAATAACTGATTTACAGTCAACCCTGTTTGGCAATCGTTAGAGTAAAGGATAACTTAATCAATCAATAATTCAAACTCAACCTCTATTGGGGTATCGTTTATAAAATCGTACTGGGTAAGCTTGCGCATTTCGTAGTAAAATTGCCAATAGTTGCGCATTGCCGATATAAACCTAGTCTTTGCATTATCGCGCTCGGTTTGTGCAATATTCAGCTCAAGCACGTCAATTTTACCAATTAAAAAACGCTCTTTGGTTACGTTGTACCTGCTCTGCCCAATGGTATCGCCCTTGGCCGAAAGTTGCAACTGTGCTTCCTGAAGATTAAACTGCATTACCTTCAGAAAAATATCCTGCTCAAAATCGATGATGGATTGCTCAATATTGGTTCTCACAACCTCTCTGCTCGACTCAGCCATACGCACACTTCCTTTGCCTTTCCCCCAATCGAGTATTGGGATATTTAGCCCTATGCGAACGCCTTGCTGATCGGTAGGGTCGAGGTATACGTTGGAAAAATCCTCGGCCTGCTGTGTAAGACCATAGGTTGCAAAAAGGTTTGCATTAAAGCCTCTATTTGCCTTGGCTTGGGCAACATTCCTATCGGACTCAAGCAAGGTTCTCTCAAACTGCAGCATCTTAGGATTATTCTCTTTGGCCAGCCATAAAACATTGTCGTACTTAAGCTTTACTTTTGGAAACGTTTCGGGGATAATTAGCTCAACATCGTACTGATCGTTCATGCCTAAAAACGATTTAAGCCTAAACTTCTTTAGCTGCAAATCTATTTCGGCCTCGTTTACATCACCACCCGCATTTAAAAAGCTTAACTCCATCTGCAAGAGTTCATTCTCAGCTATAGTACCTATGTTGTAACGCCCCTTGGCTATTTGGTATAGCGTATCGGTGTTGGCATAGTTTAGCTGAGCTGTTTTTAGGTTTTGCTGAGCAAGGATAAGAGCAAAAAAGTGAAGCACAGCCTCTGAGGATATCTGCTCTGTTGACTCAATGTACTTACGCTTAGCCTCAAGATATTTTAACGGTTCAATCTTTCGTTTCCACTTAAAGGCATTAAACCCAAAAATGGGTTGTTCAAACCCTATAATTACAGGTTCCGATTTGTAGTTTGTCCTATTAGTGTTTCCAAAAATATCAACTCGCTCAAGACTCGATTGGGCAAAAACTCGTCCACCTGTTAGCCCAACATTCTGATTAAGGATTAACCCCGCAGACAGCGTATTGGTATTTGCCTCGATATACTGATAGGAGTCGCCCACATACTCCTGGGTTATCACCCGCCTAAAATTGGGTAAAGTACCATTTAGCGAGAGACTGGGCAGCAGATCTGCCCTATAGGTTCGATGTTCCCAATAGGCCGCCCTAAACTGATGTTTTGAAAGAATTGATTGGGGGGAATAATCTTTGGCCATTTCCAGTACCTCCTCGAGGGAGAATGTTTTTACCAGTTGCTGTGCGCTTAACTGTCCAACCATAAAAACTAAGCAGGCGATTAGCAGAATTCTTTGGATTTTTAGATGCATTTTTTATTCCTTTTCAAAATTATAAATGATAAGCAAACCCTTTTTACTCATACCTCAATGATTCGATTGGATCTTTCTCGGCAGCTCTTTTGGCTGGTGATAATCCGAAAATAACCCCCACAGCTGCCGAAACGCCAAATGCAACCAATACGGAGAGTGGCGAAATAACAGTTAAAATATCTGCAAAACGATTGATTAAGAAGGATAGCAAGACTCCAAGCAGAATTCCAATAAACCCACCAGAAACGCTGATGAGTACAGCTTCTGCAAGAAATTGGGCTACAATATCGGCTTTTTTTGCCCCAATGGCCAACCTAGTTCCAATCTCCTTTATACGTTCCATAACCGATGCAAACATAATGTTCATTATGCCTATTCCGCCAACCACAAGCGATATACTTGCTATGGCACCAAGCACAATATTGAAGATATCCTTGGTACGCTGTTGCTGCTTTAAGAGAAGCTCGGGTACAATTATCTCAAAATCCTTAACTCCGGCATGTCGTCGCATAAGCATTCGACTAATTACATCGGTAGTACTTGGAATGTCCTGAGTTTCTTTTACTTGTACCACAATCCTATCAAGCTGATGGTAATTTTGGGATGATTGACTTTTTGTTGATACTCCCCGCATAATAAACCCTCTACCAGAAATTGTCGTAGTTGATTGAAGTCGTTTTGCATTCACTAATGCCCTGTTTTGATAACGCATTAGCATGGTTTTTATGGGGATATAAACGTTATCGTTATAAACATTAACCCCCGCACTCTCAAATCCGGTTATGGATAAATCTGTTTTTTGCAGTACCCCTACTACCTGCAACCAAACATGACCAAACTTTATATATTGCCCTATGGGGCTGGTTTTGCTAAAAAACTTATTCTTAATGTTTGCACCAATTATACATACTGGCACACCTTGATCCTGCTGCATTTCAGTGTAAAAACTGCCTTGCTCTAGGGGTAGATTATAAAGTTCGAAGTAGTCGGGCGATACACCCATAATCTTTGCAGGTACTCGGAATGCATCGTACTGAACAAATGAGTTTAAGCTTACTTCAGGGCTTATCCGCTGAACCGATGGAATTATCTGCCTAATGGCTTCCAAATCCTGCAAGGTTAGCCCTGGTGAGAATTTTCGTTTTTGGCGCTCCCCATTTTCTCCTTCGCCTGCCGAGTCATCAGTCTCTTCGAATATGGGATTTATTACAATATTGTTAACGCCTACCATCTCCATCTGATCAAGTATCTCTTGCTGAGCACCGTTACCAATAGCCATCATGCTTATTACAGCGCCAACGCCAAAAATAATCCCCAGTGCCGTAAGCATCGACTTGAATTTATTGGCCAATATCGACTCAATGGCAATATTGATATCGTGGATATACCTTTTGTACATAAGTTCTATTTGAGATTTCCAAAAGTTCTGCTTGGAATTTTATTGTTGTTTCATTCTCCCATTTCCTCTGGGCATTTGAGCCTTTTGTGCTTGCTGTTCGTTTGCCGCTTTAATCTCTTCCTCCTTACGCTTTCGCTCTAATTCGCGCTTCTTTATCTCAGGGATAATTTCCTTTCCGGCTACTGAGTACTTATCAATATTTGCAGGCATGCTTAGGTACACCTCTTCACCCTCGTCAAGCCCCTTCTCAATAATAATATAGTTCTCGTTCTGCTCACTTGGAAGAATAATCTGTTTTTTGCCTTTAACGGTATAAACATAGCTAAGCGAATCGTCGGAGTGAATGGCCTCAAGGGGAACAGAAATTACATCATCTAACTTCTGGGTAACAATTTGGTTACTGGTGGTCATAGAAGGTCTAAGGATTGGGTCGTACTCATTTACCTTTACTATAACCTCAAACACCTTGGCATCTGTGTTGGGTAACTGCTCACCAATATTGGCCACCTCGGTCACCACACCTGTATAATTCTTCTCAGGGAAGGCATCTACCCCCACCCTAACTTTCTGCCCAACCTTTAACTTGCTTACATCAATCTCATTAACATAAGTTTTCGATATCATTACAGATAGATCGGGAAGTGTAGCAACAGTTAAATCCCATGGACTAATGCTTGAGCCCACCTTCCGTTTTTGTCCGCCCCATTCTCTTTCGTAAATTACCATGCCAGGCTTTGGCGCATACACAACAAACTTTTTAAGCACATCCAGCATCTCCTGTCGCTCGCGCTCTTGCTTAGAGAGGTTAATAGATACCTCGCGCATCGACGCCTGTGCTTGTTCCCTTTTTAGCTTATAGTTTTGCTTTGCCTGCTGAAAATTACGTTCTGCTCTGTCAAGGTTTATTTGCGCCTGGCGCTGGGTTGCTGGTGGTTCAAACTTTGACTGATCAACTACAATTTGGCGCTCCTCTAGCTCAAAGCTAAGGTTAATAAGTTCGTCCCTCAGGCTCCGAAGTTGCAGCGTAGTATCAAGCTGTGTTTTCAGAAATTGCTGTTGGCTCTTCTCCAACTCATCGTCTATCTCCTTAAGCCTGTTGCTAAGTGCGCTTCGGTCGAGTGTAGCAACATAATCGCCCGAGTCAACAACTGTTCCTTCAGCAATAAGATCCTGAATTTTAATCTCCGAGAAACGGAAACTCCTGCTTTGCCTAAGTTCCTGGGGCGCAGTAATATCCTCTTTGTTCTTAGCCTGTAACTCACCGGTAATGGTTACCACTATTTCGAACGGACCCCTTTGGGCTGCAATTTTTTGAGGTGCAATGCCCTCCTTTTTCGAAGTGCTAAATATTATCACTAAAACAACTATGACCAAAGCACTTAGTCCAATTATTAGTTTTTTATTCATTATTTATTGATGAGTGTTTAATATAAAATGCAAGTCTTTGATTGAATATTGTATTCCTAGGTTTAAAAGAGAGATAAAGATTTTAAAGATTTTCTATTAAGTCCATGGCTAACTTGGCAAATTCGTTGGCTTTGCTAATGGTTTTAGCTTCTGCATAAACTCTGATTATTGGTTCAGTGTTCGACTTACGTAGATGAATCCAACCTTCATCAAAATTCACCTTAAGCCCATCGATGGCATTAATTTTATGATTAACAAAATGGGCTTTTAGCTTATCTAAAACTCCATCGGGATTCTCGCCATGCCCAATCTCTATTTTATTTTTTGAGATAAAATACTCTGGATATTGTGCTTTCATCTCTGTACAGGTCAACTTACTTTTGGCTAAATGCGAAAGGAACAGAGCAATCCCAACAAGCGCATCACGCCCGTAATGTAAGGGAGGATATATTATACCTCCATTCCCCTCACCACCAATAACTGCGTTGCACTCTTTCATCATTGCTACCACATTTACCTCACCCACAGCCGACGCAAAGTACTGCCCGCCGTGCTTAATGGTTACATCACCAAGGGCAGCAGTGCTTGACAGGTTTGAGACAGTATTGCCAGGCGTTTGGGCAAGAACATAATCGGCCACAGCAACAAGAGTGTACTCCTCGCCAAACATGGAGCCATCCTCACAAACAATGGCTAAACGGTCAACATCGGGATCCACCACAAAGCCCAAATGGGCTTTTTTATCAGCAACAATTGATGAGATCTCGGTTAGATGTTCGGGCAGAGGTTCCGGATTATGCGGAAACTCTCCGGTTGGATCGCAGTATAGTTCAATAACCTCATCAACACCCAACGCCTTAAGCAAACGAGGTATAGCAATTCCACCTACGGAATTAACACAATCGATGGCAACCCTAAACCCTGCCTGCTGTATGGCTTTTCTGTCAACCAATTTTAGCTGTAAAATCTTTTCGATGTGCTTGTCGGTAAAATCGTACTCACCGAGCAGTACTCCAAGGTCATCAACCTCGGGAAACAAAAATTGATTATTTTCAGCTATTTGGAGCACATGTTTTCCATCGGCATCGGAAAGAAACTCGCCTTTTTGATTAAGTAATTTAAGAGCATTCCATTGCCGTGGATTATGGCTTGCGGTAATAATAATGCCCCCATGAGCTTGTTCTTCAACTACCGCCATCTCTACTGTAGGAGTGGTTGCCAAGCCAAGGTTAACCACATCAATCCCGCAACCCAAGAGGGCTCCCACCACTAGGCTACTGACCATTTCGCCCGAAATACGAGCATCGCGACCAACAACCACTTTACACTTCTTCTTAGGATGTGCATTCTTTACCCATTGGCCATAGGCTGATGTAAATAACGTTAGGTTAATGGGATTTAATCCATCGTTTGGGCCACCTCCTATGGTGCCCCTAATTCCTGAAATTGATTTTATTAATGGCATTTTTTATTTTCATTATTTAATAACAAAAGTGACGATTATTAACTTTACAGACAAATTATTAACCTTAAATCGTACCCTATCCTGCGGAATAAGCCAGAACATCTGTGAGGATATTTTAACCCTATCCACTGTGTTTCTAATTTCTACAAACAGCAAATTTTAACCACTTACCATTTTCAGAATACTCCAATTATCTCTATTTTCGAAGCCTTTACAAGTTGCCAATGGAGATCACCATAAAAAAATGGTAATGTTCGGGCTATTTAACCCTCAAAAAGGTATCTTTGTTATTAATCAACAAAACCTTTAACTCTATGCTGCATAATATTAAGCATTATACAGTTTGTATCATTATAGCTCTTTTTACCATGGCGTGTACTACAAAGAACAATGCGGATATTATCATAAAAAATGCGACCATTTACAGTGTTGACAGCCAATTCACTGTGCACCAAAGCATGGCCATCCGCAATGGAAAAATTCTTGGGCTTGGTTCCGACGCTGAAATTGGAGCACAGTTCACAGCAACTCATACAATCAACCTTGAAGGGAAACCCGTTTACCCTGGATTTATTGATCCTCACTGCCACTTTTTAGGGTATGGCCTAAACCTTAGAAATGCTTGGTTGGCTGATGCCTCTTCGTGGAGTGAGGTTGTGAATCGGCTTGTGGATCATCATGCAGAATACCCAACACAATGGGTGATAGGCCGCGGATGGAATCAGAGTGAATGGGATGTAAAAGAGTTCCCAACCAAGGATCTGCTCGACAAAGTTTTTCCCAACAATCCCGTTCTGCTTACCCGAATTGATGGACATGCAGCCATTGCCAATACAAAAGCAATGCAACTTGCGGGTTTTAATCCCGACACAACCATTGCTGGAGGCGAAATAATTAAAGTAAATGGTAGATTAACCGGTGTACTAATTGATAACGCCATAAATCTTATTCGCGATATTGTACCGCCCCATTCAACAGAAGAGAAGGAAAATGCCCTGGTGATGGCACAACAAAACTGCTTTGCAGTTGGGCTAACATCGGTAAGCGATGCTGGTTTAGATAAGGACGATGTGCTTACCATTGATAAAATGCAGCAAGATAACAAGCTGCAGATGAGGGTAAATGTTATGCTTAGTCCTAACGATGAAAATTTTGAGCACTTCCTAAGTAACGGAGTTTACAAAACTCCTAGTTTAACCGTTAGAACCGTTAAGCTTTTTGCTGATGGTGCCTTGGGTTCGAGAGGCGCCTTAATGCTTGAGCCCTATAGCGATGCTCCAAACACTAATGGATTACAGCTTGAAACTAAGGAATACCTCACTAGAATTTGCCAAAAAGCATACGAGTCAGGTTATCAAGTTGCAACTCATTGCATTGGCGATGCAGCCCTACGACTTATGCTCGATATTTACGAGCAATTTCTTACCCCAGGTAACGACCTCCGCTGGCGTATAGAGCATGCCCAAACCGTTCATCCCAATGATCTTGGCCGCTTTGGCAAGTTGGCCATTGTTCCATCGGTACAAACCACGCATGCAACATCCGATATGCTTTGGGCTGTTGATAGAATTGGCGATAGGATAAAAACAGCCTACATTTACAAAGATCTACTTATGCAAAATGGATGGCTCCCCAACGGAAGCGATTTTCCCATTGAGCATATCAATCCGCTTTACGGATTTTATGCAGGCGTTGCCCGAAAGAATTTGGAGGGTTATCCCCCCAACGGATTTCAAATGGAAAATGCTCTTACTCGAGAACAAGCACTTAGGGCTATGACTATATGGGCAGCAAAGGCAGCGTTTGAGGAGGAACAAAAAGGGAGCCTTGAGGTTGGAAAGGTAGCCGACTTTGTGGTGCTTAACCAAGATATTATGAATGTCCCAGAAGATCGAATACTAAACATAAAGATTGAGCAAACATTTGTTGATGGAAAAATTGTATATTTATTACCTAATCAACAGTAAAAAAACAGATTGACCCTAAGTTTTTCAATCCTCAAAACCCTATGGAAATAGTTAAAGCAAAACCATCACAGCTACTTGAAATACTTTATATTACTAGAGAGTGCGCCTATCAGCTAAAGGATAAAGGGGTAAAATACTGGCATAATACCCATACCGATTACGCACAGATACAAAAAGATATTGAGCAAGGTTATGTTTTTATCCTTACGATTAAGAAAGGACCCGTTGGCACCATGACCGTAAAGCCCGACCCTGATATTGAACAAGCATCGTATCTGGATAGATTATCCATATTTCCCCATTTTCAGCGGAGAGGCCTTGGAAAATTAATGATAGATTTTGCTGAAGAACACGCACGCAAAAATGGTCACACATTGCTAAGGGGAACTACTCCTGTTAACGACCAATCGTTATGCAGGCTACTTGAGGGAAAAGGATTCCTAAACAAGGGCATTGCTCATCATGTACCAAACGAATTGATTAAGATTGTTTTCGAGAAAAATCTCGTCTAATTCTCCATTCCTTTTTATAGAGGAAAGTCTGTTCCAACCTAATCATTTTGTAAATATTATTAGCCTGTCGCTAATTTCAAATTTACTAAACTCAAATGCTTTTGCAATATACTCGATTGACAATGCATGATAAAAAATTACGTGTGTTGGGTCATTCTTGTAGTGCCACTTATCAAAATTTAGATCTTCGGTAAACATATTTGTCATGCAAATAAGTTCGCCACCTGGGTTTAGCATATTTTTAAGCTGATTAAACTCCTTTTGAGGTTTATAAAAATGCTCAATCACCTCGCAGCATACTATAAAGTCGTAGCTTTTAGTCAAAAGTTCAGTTTGATTATTAAAGAAAGGATCGTACTCTGAAATACTGTAGCCTTTATCCCTAAGAAGCATGGAAACAACAGGCCCAGTGCCAGACCCAAAGTCCAGTCCAACCATATCCTTGGCAAAGCGTTGCGTTACTGCATCAATAATTGGTTTCACAAAATTCTGGTAACCAGCATCATGCACGTTATTATTGTGCTCAAGATACCTTTCGCACTCGTCATTGTAATTCAAAAAACTTGAGGGATCCATAAACACTGCAGAGCAATTTGCACACCGGTAATACTTTCGGCTGTCTTTACTGTAATACAAAAAGCCGAAATCAGTACAAAGTGGACAGTTAGTAAACATGGTGAGGAGTTTTTATAGTCTGTTTAGGATATGCAAAATACTGAGAATTAACTCAGGGAAACTCTCCAAAGCTAAAACCATCCCACATACACTAAACCATGTGTTGTGCATTGTAGGCTTTTATACCCAAGCCTCTAGCTTTTAATTCGCGGGTTAATATACAATTATAAACGAAACTATTAATAGGCGTATCAACTCCGTATTTTTCTCCTAATCGGACTACGGTTCCGTTTTGGTAATCAATTTCGGATGGTTTGCCTTCCAAAACATCTCTTGTTAATGAAGATGTTGAATCATAAGGATATGTATCGATAAAAGAGACAGTCTTTTCAACGAAATCCGATTCAATTTTAACGCCAATCTTTTGGGAGAGCAAATAAACCTCTGTGATTAAATTTATCATCAGCTCCCTTGTTGGCTTAAGTTCTCTCAGTTCTCCATATGTTGTTTTTGTAACAGCTAATAAACCGCTTACACAAATGGAAATAAATTTTTTCCATAGCTCAGCATTGATATCATCGGATATTTTAGAGTCAATCCCAGCCTCTTCAAAAACTTTTTGAATTTGAACTAACCGCTCAGTTCTAGGTCTGTCAATCTCTCCAAAAACAATGGTTGGGGTAACCCCAAAATGATTAATCACACCTGGCGATTCTATCTTGCTGATTATTCTACATAATCCCCCTAAAATATTTTTCTTCTCTATTTTTTCTGATAACTCTTCAGCCGCTAAAACCCCATTCTGAAGGGGTAAAATCAAGCTGTCTGCGTGTAAAATCTTTTTTAAATCATCGTGAATATCCTTTATTTGCCATGCTTTCACACCTATTATTAATAGGTCGGGCTGTTCAATATCCGTTATTTTATCCGTTGCCTTTAAATCTTTAACCTCAAAATTACCCTGAATACTCTTAACCTTTAATCCTTTGGTTTGTATTGCTTTTAGATGCTCTCCTCTTGCTAAGAATGTTACATCGAACCCTGCTCTGGCTAAATTAGCACCAAAGTATCCTCCAACGCCCCCCGTTCCAATTATTGCTATTTTCATGGTTTTGAATTATTTTGTTAGGTCAAACTACCCATTGAGTGCCTATGCAGTAAATATAAAAAAGAGCAGGTGTTTACACCTTATCATTACACACAATTTAACTTAAGAATCTGACACCCTTTAACAAACTGTGTTTCAAAGTGCATGGCAAAATTTTACTTTTTTGCCTTTATATAAACAAGTTTTATCGATGCTCTTTCTGTTACCCTTTCATCAATATCAAAATTTGCCTTTAATGATTTAATTAATGGGGTGAGCTTTGCAAAGCCATAATTCCGTGGGTCAAAATCTGGTCTTTTCTTAATCAGCAAATTACCTACATCTCCTAAAAAAGCCCATCCATCCTCGTCAGCAACATCATCAACCGTGACAGATATCAGGTTAATAATCTTCTTGTCAATCTTCTGTACATTATCTTGCTCGGCTTTATGGGCGCTAATTTGGGGTTGATTTTTAGCTGAATCGGATACTGTAGGTCTCTTTAAAATTTCGAGATATATAAACTTATCACATGCAACAATAAATGGCTTTGGCGTTTTTCTCTCCCCAAACCCAAATATTTTCATCCCCGATTCCCTAAGCCTTGTTGCCAGTTTTGTAAAATCGCTATCGCTAGATACAATACAAAAACCATCCACCTTACCGGTATATAGAATGTCCATTGCATCTATTATCATAGCAGAATCGGTTGAATTCTTGCCAGTTGTGTACCCAAACTGTTGTATTGGAGAGATAGCATTTTCTAGCAGTACGCTTTTCCAACCGCCTAAATTGGGTTTTGTCCAATCACCATAAATCCTTTTGAAAGTTGGGACACCATACTTTGCAATTTCTTCCATCATTCCCTTTACATTTGCAGATGGTACATTGTCGGCGTCAATTATAACCGCTAGTTTTAAATCCTGTTTTATCTCCATAGTTCTATAATATTGGGGTAGTTCATGTTTTAGTATAAAAATTTGCAACGGATAGCAATACGTAAAGTGTAAAGAATTAACGCGTTTCCTATTCCGCTCGAGCAAAGCTACAAAATAGACACTAAGTTTCCTAGTTTGCTGCTAAGTTGTATTTTATGCCTTAATATTTAATTTAAGAATATTTGGGAGAACCTCTATCTCTTCCTCTTATCTTGTGTTCAAAACCAACAGGCTTTTAAGAAGAGGAACTCTTTTAATAGGTTAACGAAAATTTGAAATGACTTCGACGAAACTCTGCTCGTTTACTGAAATTCTGCAAAGATTGGTTCCAAAACTGACTAATCTATAAATATAAAAAAAAGGAATACCCCTTCTTGTGTGCTTTAGCTAATACCGTTCTCAATCCTTTCAACACTAGTTCAAGCGCTATTCCAACATATCAAAAAAGGCAGCCAAAACTTTGGCTGCCTAATTGAACTAACTAGGATATTTAAAACACGCTACTCTATAAGCGTCATTTCCTCTAGCAAATGACCTGCTGATGCATACTTATCGATTATAAAAAGAGCATAGCGGATATCAATACTTATATTACGGCACATATCAGGATCGAACATAATATCGCTCATGGTGCCCTCCCAAACCCTATCAAAATTAACTCCAACCAAATGCCCTTCGGCATTAATAACTGGGCTACCCGAGTTGCCACCTGAGGTGTGGTTTGATGCCAAGAATGTTACGGGTATGGTTCCGTTTACCTCCCACTTACCATAATCCTTTGTTTCGTAAAGATCGAGCAAGCGCTGGGGAACGGTATAGTCGTAAACATCCAGTCTTGATTTCTCGGCAATGCCATCCAAAGTTGCTTGGTGCATATACTCTTTACCGTCGCTTGGGAAATACCCCTCAATTTTGCCGTAGGTAACCCTTAGCGTAAAGTTAGCATCGGGATAGTAAACAGCATTAGGGTTCATCTGCATTAATCCTTTAACATACGTTCTGTACAGCAAATCTAGTTTACTATTTATGTCTCTTAAGCTAGGATACACGCTTGCGCTATAAATACTATCAAACTGATTACTTAACCTGTACATAATATCATTCTGCAACACATTAATTCTACTGCTTGTACTATCGGCAAGCATAGAGATGAGCGCTGTGCTATCGGCAAAAACTGATTGAGAGTAAACTCCTAGGGCAATGGCATACCAATCATCGCTATTTTCTGGCTTTAGTTCCTCTAACGCCAAGGGAGTTAATGCAGGGGGTAAAATATCGCTTAGCTGGCTCATCATTGTGGTGAATATCTCAACATCAATTGGTTTATGGTAATTTTTATAAAAATCTCTTGTGTAATCGATTAGCCTGCTGTATTGCTCTTCACTCAGTTTGGAATTATCAACATTATTAAGTAAACCACCAAACTGCCTAACCAGCTGCAGTAATTCTACTGCATAAAAGGCTTCTCTGCTTAAACTAGCAGCAATTGACAATGGCTTTCTCGTGGCATAAAGCTCATCAAAACTATTAAGAAGGTGTCCATACTCCTCCACTCGAATTGGAGATTCATTAACCCACTCCTCAAAATTTTTCTCAAGCTGCTGCTTCTTCTCTATGGCATCTAACCTAATTAACCCGTTCCGTTCTCCAATCCACTTTTTCCATGCATTGGCAACACCGGCCTGCTTGCTTGCATACTTAATCCGAACAGTATCGCTTTGGCGCATATGCTGCTCCATAACCTTTAGCCTTGCATCGCGAAGCGATATATTGAGTGGGTTTAAATCATCAACCACATGGGCTACTGCCTGCGAAGAAGCGTACTGCTGCGTACTACCTGGATAACCATACACCATGGTAAAGTCGCCAGGATTAACTCCTTTAAGAGATATTGGCAGAAAGCGCTTGGGCGTGTAAGGAACATTATCGGGCGAATAGGCTGCGGGATTATTATCCTTATCGGCATAAATACGGAAAAGCGAGAAGTCACCGGTATGGCGAGGCCACATCCAGTTATCGGTATCGCCACCAAACTTACCAATATCCGATGGGGGCGCACCAACCAACCTCACATCTAAAAACTCCTCATAAATAAACAGGAAATACTGATTGCCATAGAACATGGGCATCACCCTAGCAGTGTAATGATTATCGCTGGTAGCCTCTTCAGTAATCTTATGGCCAACAACGCCAACAATGGAATCGCGAACCTGCTCACCAGCACCATCGGGGATAGCCGATAGAACCCTTTCGGTTACATCATCCATTCGTACAAGAAAGCGAACCGTGAGCCCTGGGTTATGGAGTTCCTCTTGGCGTGTCATGGCCCAAAAACCATGAGTTAGGTAATCGTGCTCAACTGATGAGTGGCTTTGTATTACACCGTATCCGCAATGATGGTTTGTAATGAGCAACCCTTCTGGTGAAATAAGTTCGCCTGTACAACCCCTTCCAAATATTACAATTGCATCTTTTATGCTTGGTTGATTTATGCTGTACACATCCTCAGCTGTTAGCTTAAATCCTTTGCTTTGCATATCCTCTATATTGTACTTCCCAATTAGCATGGGTAGCCACATCCCCTGATCGGCAATTACACCGAAGGGAACAAATAGAATGATAGCAAGTGTAGAAAGTATGAATCGTTTCATTCTTTTATAATTTATTGGTTACTAATTACGTAAACATTATTCTGATTAAAATTCTGACATTTGGTTTAGCTGTAAATGCATTGAAATATTCTTTTACTTATGATTGATTGAAACACTGAACCATAATATCCGAATACAGGTCAATTAATTGTTAAACCAATAGCTAAACATCCCGTAAAAAAGCCGACAATTCCGTGTACAACCTCTGAACAGGTAAACCCATTACATTGAAATACGAGCCCTCAATCCGTTCAACTGCGGCATATCCAATCCACTCCTGAATACCATAGGCACCTGCTTTGTCGTAGGGCTTATAATTATCAACATAATACTCTATTTCATCCATGGCCAAAGGTCTAAAAAACACTTCCGTAACTGCAGAAAATGTGCGCACTTCATCTCCATAAACCAATGCAACACCAGTAATCACAGAGTGTTTAATGCCCGAGAGTTGACCCAGCATCTCAAGGGCTTCCTGCCTATCGACGGGTTTGCCTAAAACTTTACTATTTGCCCAAACAATTGTATCTGAGGTTATCAGAATCTCATTTGGTTTTAAAGAATGCTTATATGGTTCGGCTTTTTTTATGGCAAGGTACTCTGGGATTTGCTCAAAGGGCAAATCGGCGGGGAAAGTTTCGTCGCCTTCTTCGCTAATCCTAACCTCAAAGGGTAAACCTAGTTCGCCCAGCAGCTGTTGTCTGCGAGGTGATTTTGAGGCTAATATCAGAGTTTTGCCCTTTAATGCATCTTTAAGCAGCATAGTTTGTGGTTTTATTACTATGCCTCAAAGCCAATAAGTTTACCCTTTTGCATAATAAGCTCATCATCAAAATAAACATCGGGTTCGGTAACCAAACCGTCTAAATGGCTACTCACTGAAATTCTTCCGCCCATGGTGATATTATTGCCAAAGGCTATGTGGATTGTGCCAAACACCTTTTCATCCTCGAGAATAAGTCCGGTGAGTTTGGCTTTATAGTTTGTACCAATGCCAAATTCGGCAACGGCTCTAGCATCCCTCCCCGGTTTGTCAAGCATCTTGGCCAACTCGTCGGCCTGTGGTCCGCCCGTAATACTTTCGGCATATCCATCAACAATATCAATAACAATAGGTTGCTTAATCATACCTATACCGGCCATGGAACCATCAACAACTACCCTACCGTTGGTTTTATCTTCCCATGGAGCAAGATAAACCTCGCCAGAGGGTAAGTTGCCACTTTCGCCCTTATTCCGAAGTACACCTTTACTCCGCAGGATCATCCTATCCTTAACGGGCATGGTAACATCGGTACCCTTTTCGGTAACCACACGTATGGTGCTAATCCCCTCCATTTTATCGGCAATAAAATCGGTTAGTGAGATTATTCGGTCATAATCTGCGCTAAGGCAACGAGCCATGGCATCCACTGTAATGCCAGGCATTGTACCTACCCTTACGCCTTCTTTTACTGCATTCCTTCGCGCATCGGTATGGGTAAGCGATTTTGTGGTTGGACACACAACCACGTCAACCTTTTTCATCATCTCGGCAACAGCCGCAGGGGGCTCTTGTCCGTTAATTTCTCCTGATTTTATTTCGATAAGCATTGATTCTTTTGCTATGTCTTTGCCTGCCTCGTGAAGTGCAATCCCGATGTCACGCTTAATCTCATCGGTTACAATCAAAAGTGTTTCATCATTTTTAAGCCCCATGCAATCTCTAAGTGCAATTATAGAGGCATCACTAAGTTGTTTTTGAGTAGAATCCATTTATCTATACTTTAAGTTTTATGTGCCCAAATTACGAAATAGCCACCTTTCTGCCAAACATAAGGTGTATTTATGGTGCGCCATCAACCTGGTTAGGGTAAAAGATATTTAGCAGATAAAAAAAACACTTAAAATCTAGTGTAACACTAGGCAGTTTTAATGTGCCGAAAATAATCTCCGAGAAATATTTTAGTGATTGACAGAATGTATGGCACCTAATTTAAGCCCATTAACCGATAATAGATATGCTGTCCTTTGCTTGAGTTTAGGCAAAAAAAAACCTCCTCAAAACCTCATCTTTTAAAAATGAGCTTTAAGAAAGCAGGAAAAACGAAAAGTAAAAGCCTATCCGTTGTTCTGAATTTGATTAACTTGCCTACTAGCATAAGCAGGACAAACTTTGCGGCTACATGACCCAAATACTGATGCTACTGCAAGTAGCAATACTGCCACTACCAAATATTTCCTCTTCAACTTCATGACAATTGTTTTTTTATCGAGGACAAGATAAATAAAAAAAACTATATACTAACCTGGCTGAACAATTTCTTCCACATTTTCATTGTCGGCATAAACCGGACATGGAATATTATTATGGCATGAACTAACTAACACACTAATAACAAATAGTATTGCTAGGGCTGAAAATAATCTTTTTGCTTTCATTGTAATCAAGTTGATATTTTATAAAAAAACAATTCTTTTAATCAAAATTTGAAATTAATGTTGTTTAAGAATTTCATAACAAATATACTTCACAAATGAATAGTTGTTGCACAAAGAACAATGTTTTTACTTGATATAAATCATCTTACCATATACCACAAAGATAAAATTGAAACATTAGCCACACCCATAATGTTCAAATTAACACATTACCTCAGTAGTGGAATGTCAAGCTCCCTGGCAACGCTATTTAGGTCGTTAAGTATTTGAGGTAAAATCGTTATCCCACTCACAATATTCTTTTCATAATTTCCCCTCTCAATATCTCCAGGTACAAGTACTTTAGTATTCGGGTTACTCGGCTTTGCTCCTCTAAAAGTTTCTATCCATTGGTCCATTGATGTTTTGAATTCATCTGCCGGACGAAATGCATCAATTCTGAATGCACCAAAAAAATGCCCCAAACCCTTGCCCACCGATTTCTCAAGCAACGGAAGATATGCCACTTGTGGAGGTACAAAAGGTCCAAAGTTGGCACCTGAGAATACTGATGAAAAAATATCAACCAATGCGGTTAAGCAGTAACCCTTATGCCCACCATGCTCAATATCGCCACCTAGAGTAACAATTGCTCCTCCCTTTTCAATAGTTGATGGATCGGTTGAGGGATTTCCTTCCTTATCCTGAACTAGCCCATGCGAGACATTAAGACCCTGTTTTGCTTTAATTGCAAGTTTCCCCCTGGCAATGGGAGTTGTCGCAAAATCGGCAACCAGTGGAGGCTGCTTATCAGCAGGTATTGCAACCGCAATGGGGTTTGTTCCCAACAAACGATCTGTGCTATTGGTTGGTGCAACCAATGGGTTTGCGTTGGTAAGCGCAATGCCAATCATGTCCTCATCCAGAGCCATCATAGAGTAAAATGCGGCAATACCAAAATGGTTACTATTGCGTGTTGCAACCCAACCGCTACCAGCTACCTTGGCCTTTTCAATTGCTAGCATCATAGATTCTTTACCTGCAATTGGACCCAAGGCATTGTCGCCATCAACAGTTGCTGTTGATGGTGTTTGGTGAACAACGCTAACCTTTGGATTAACGTTAATCCTGCCCGATGCCACCATTTGATAATAATCTTTTACACGCATTAAACCATGCGATGGGATACCCCGTAACTCGGCTGCAATTAAAACATCGGCAACTACCCGTGCATGGGCGTTACTACAACCCATAGCCATAAAAAGTTGGGTGGTATAGCTAAGTAACTCTTTGTGGTTATACTTCATAAGATGTTATGAGGATTATTTTCTGAAAACATAGTAGGAACTTGCCTGCGCCGTTGGAGTAACCTCAATATCATTAAGGTTAACATGCGCAGGACGCGTAATGGCAAACAGTATAACATCTGCTATATCATCGCCCGAAAGGGGAATTAGCCCCATGTAGGGTTTCTTAGCGTTTACGGAATCGCCTTTAAAACGAACCATGGAAAACTCCGTTTCAACTAATCCTGGTCTTACCTCTGTTACCTTGATACCATGCTTTAGCATATCGATACGCATACCCTGCGAAAGGGCATGAACAGCATGTTTGGTGGCACAGTATACATTGCCACTTTCGTAAACCTGAACTCCTGCGGTAGAACCAATATTTACGATATGCCCGCTCCCCCGCTCAATCATTCCCTTTGACACTGTTTTTGTAACGTAAAGCAAACCCTTGACATTGGTGTCAATCATCCTCTCCCAGTCATCAATAACCCCGTCCTGAATATGGTTTGACCCCACTGCAAGTCCTGCATTATTAACCAAAACATCAATCTTGCTCCACTCTGTAGGCAACTTCCCGAGGGCACTTTCAACCTCACTCATATTCCGTAGATCAAAGCAAAGAGGCAATGCTTTTTGCTTGTGCTGCGATTCAATTTCATGCTTTAGCGAGTCCAGTTTATCCTGCCTGCGTCCGGTTATAATTACGCTAAAGCCATTCTGTGCAAGTTTAACTGCAGTGGCCTTTCCTATGCCTGACGTTGCTCCTGTAACAATTGCCGTTTTCATGTATTTAAAATTTGATTTTTATTTGCTACATAAAACTCACCAAAACAATCATTTCCCTTTGTGAGAAAATTTTCTCATGGCTCGTTTAATTACATTAGAAGTTTCTATAGTTTATGGTTAAACACCCTGCTTTGTTTACATAAAAAAATAGCAAGATTCAAAATTAGGAAAAAGACGGGGTTATTAAAGCGAAAAGGAAATATTATGCATTCTATAATTAAACCCAATGCCTCTAAATTTAGATAAGATTAGCTAAATCTGTACCCTACTAACCTTTACTCAACTTGCGGATTGAGCTATATTTCATACTTTTGCTCAAAAGTATATAGAATGATTTCACTAAATCAGCTAACAGTTTCATTTGGAGGCTTTGATCTTTTTAAGCAAATCAGTTTTTTGGTTAGTTCCAAAGAGAGGGTTGGTCTTGTGGGAAAGAATGGTGCCGGAAAAACCACCCTGCTAAGACTTATTGTAGGCCAAATGGCTCCTACCAGCGGCAGTATTAACATCCCAAAAGAGGTTAGTATTGGTTACCTGCCTCAACAGATGGATGTTGCCAACTCACGAACTGTTATTAACGAAACAATGCTTGCTTTTGAAGAGGCTATTGCTCTGCACAATGAGATTGACCATATAACAAAGGAGATTGAGAATAGAACCGACTACCAGAGCGACTCCTATGCACAACTAATCAACGATTTAACAGAAAAAAGTGAACGTTACGGTATTCTAGGAGGCGACACGCTTGAAGCAAAAACCGAGGTAACTCTCTTAGGGTTAGGATTTAAACGAAGCGACTTTAACAGGCCAACATTGGAGTTTAGTGGTGGATGGCGCATGCGCATTGAGCTGGCCAAAATTCTGTTAAGTGAACCCAACATCCTTTTACTAGATGAGCCTACTAACCACTTAGATATTGAGTCTATACAATGGTTAGAAGATTATTTGAAGGCCTTTAATGGTTCCTTAATCCTTGTGTCGCACGATAGGGCTTTTCTGGATAATGTTACCGAGCGCACCATAGAGATTTCGTTAGGGAGCGCACACGATTATAGAGTATCGTACTCTAAATATGTGGAACTACGCAAAGAGCGAAGAGAGCAACAATTAGCTGCATACAAAAATCAACAAAAACAAATAGAGGATACCAAGGAATTTATTGACCGATTTAGGTATCAAGCAACCAAGGCAAACCAGGTGCAATCTAGGGTAAAGCAACTTGATAAGATAGAGGTGATTGAAGTTGAAGAG
>JAQUJY010000018.1 GCA_028680705.1 Bacteroidales bacterium | reverse complement strand
TTAAACTCATGCGAACCCAATGCAATTCTTTTTACCAATGGCGATAATGACACTTTTCCGTTGTGGTATGCGCAAGAGGTAGAGGGTATTAGAAGAGATGTTAGGGTTGTAAACCTCAGTTTGCTAGGTACCGATTGGTATACCGAACAGATGAAGTGGAAAGCGTACGATTCCGATCCGCTGCCTATTACCATGGATTTTGATAAATTTGTGCAGGGAATACGCGATGTGGTTTATATTATTGATAAGGTAAATAAACCCTACGAACTCAAAAGGCTTATGGATTTTGTGGGTAACGATAATCCCGAGACTCGTCACAGAACCCCGAACGGAGAATACATCGATTATTTACCTACCAATAAGTTAAAACTTACCGTTGATAAAGATTTAGTTCTTGCAAAAGGTGTAGTTAAACCAGAGAATGCTAATCTTATCGTTGATGAGATGCAATGGACCATAAATAAAGAGTACATTCAAAAGAATGAGATGATGGTGCTCGAAATTATTGCCAATAGCAACTGGGAACGGCCAATATATTTCGTGTCAACTGGAGGCGACTCCGACGTTGGTTTGTCTAATTACCTACAGCACGAAGGGTTTGCTTACCGCTTAGTGCCCATCAAAACAGAGGCAACCGATTATTTGTCTGTTGGCAGGATGAATGTTGATAAGGTTTATGCCAACTATATGCAAATCTTTAAATGGGGAGGACTTGAAACTGCTGATGTTATGGTTGATCATAATGTCCAAAGAACCGCTTTGGTTCTTAGGCTCAGGAGTAACTTTAACCGTTTAGCTGAGGAACTAATTGCTCAAAATAAAATTGATTCGGCAGTAAATGTTGTTGATAGGATAAGTGAGCTGCTACCCTTTAATAAATTTCCATACGACATATTTACAATTGGACACATTGAGACCTATTATAATGCAAACGAAACAGATAAAGGCAATGATCTTTTAACTGGCTATGCAAACTACTGTATTGAGAATCTAGAGTATTTCTATAGTCTAAAACCATATCAACAAAGAATGGTAGAGTACGACATCAGCCTTAATACGCAAATTTTGCAGGAGTTGGTAGGAATTGCCAGTAGATATGGACAGGAAGATGTTAAAAGCCAATTTGAATCAACGCTTAATAGTTTTATGTCGCTTTATTTTCAAGCTACCAGATAGTTTTAATAATTTTTTGGAGGCTGGTTTAGAGCGAGAAAGAGAAAGGTTAGCTAATATCATCATCAAAAAAACTGAGTTTATTGCTAATGTTTTAGCAATAAGGTTATTTTTGTAGAACGAACGATAGTAAAAAGAATATTATGTCAAAAATTGTTGGTGAAATTATTCAAGTAATTGGTCCAGTAGTGGATGTATCTTTCTCCGGTGGAACTGCAACCCTTCCAGATATTCATGATGCGTTAAGTATTGCCCGTGATGATGGTTCTAGCCTTATTGTTGAGTGCCAGTTACACATTGGCGAAAGTACAATTCGAACCATTGCCATGGACTCAACAGATGGTTTGCACCGTGGAATGGAAGTAGTTTCAACAGGAAAGTCAATTACGGTGCCCACTGGCAATCAAGTTAAAGGAAGGCTTTTGAATGTAATTGGTGCTCCAATTGATGGACTGAGAGAACTTAGCGATGAAGGCGAGTACCAAATTCATAATGATCCACCAAAATTTGAGGATCTTAGTACGGATAACGAAGTTCTCTTTACTGGTATTAAGGTTATTGATTTGCTTGAACCATATTCAAAAGGAGGAAAAATCGGCCTTTTTGGTGGTGCTGGAGTAGGTAAAACAGTCCTCATTCTAGAGTTTATTAATAATATTGCCAAGCGGTACGAGGGGATGTCAGTTTTTGCAGGTGTGGGTGAGCGTACCCGTGAGGGTAACGATTTACTTCGTGAGATGATTGAGTCAGATGTTATTCGTTATGGCAAGGAGTTCAAAGAGGATATGGAGGCAGGAGGATGGGATCTCTCTAAGGTTGACGAGGAGGAACTGAAAAAATCGCAGGCAACACTTGTTTTCGGCCAGATGAACGAACCGCCAGGTGCAAGAGCCACCGTTGCGTTAAGCGGACTAACTGTGGCCGAATCGTTTCGTGATGGTGCCGGTGGTGATGGTAGAGGGCATGACATTTTGTTTTTTATTGATAATATTTTTAGGTTTACCCAAGCAGGTAGCGAGGTGTCAGCGCTATTGGGTAGAATGCCTTCTGCTGTGGGGTATCAGCCAACGCTAGCATCAGAAATGGGTATATTGCAGGAACGGATTACATCTACACATACCGGCTCAATTACATCGGTACAAGCAGTTTATGTACCTGCCGATGACCTTACAGACCCAGCGCCAGCTACAACTTTCTCGCACCTTGACGCAACCACTATTCTGAGCAGAAAAATTTCTGAACTTGGTATTTATCCAGCTGTTGATCCTCTCGATTCCACTTCACGTATTCTAAGTGCCGAGGTTGTAGGTGAAGAGCATTACACCACTGCACAAAATGTTAAACAGTTATTACAACGTTATAAGGAGTTACAGGATATTATAGCCATTTTGGGTATGGATGAACTAAGTGATGAAGACAAGTTAGTTGTTCATAGAGCACGACGTGTTCAGCGTTTCCTATCGCAACCCTTCCACGTTGCCGAAGCATTTACTGGTATACCAGGTGCAATTGTAGATATTGCCGATACAATCAAAGGTTTTAATATGATTATGAACGGTGAGGTTGATAAGTACCCAGAGTCGGCATTTAACCTAGTTGGTACCATAGAACAGGCAATTGAGAAGGGCGAAAAGATGTTACAGGATGCCAAAAGTTAAGGATTATGAGTTTAAAACTAGAAATAGTAACGCCAAATAAAGTGTTTTTTAGCGATAGGGTCGATTGGGTAAGAGTACCGGGATCTAATGGCTCTTTTGCCATGCTCAATAGGCACTTACCCATAATATCAACACTTGAACCCGGACTAATAAAAATCGTACAGCAATCAAATGAGCGTTACTTCGAAATTACCGAAAAAGCTATTGTTGAGCAGCACGATAATCATGTAACAATTATTGCTACTGCAATTGAAGAGGCACATCCAATATTTGTAAGATAAGTAGACAAAAGTAAAGTTCTAGAGCAATGATTAAACAATTAACATTAGGTTTAGCTTTACTGTTGGTAAGCCTTGGTTTACAAGCACAACAAACTATTAGGTTTACTGCCGAAGATGGGGTTGAGGTTACCGCTGATCATTATGTTATATCAACCCAAAAGCCCTATCTCATCCTTTTACACCAGGCTGGCTCGAGTCGGGGTGAGTACCGCGAAATTGCCCCGAAGTTAGCGAATTTAGGTTTCAACTGTTTAAGCATTGATTTGCGCGTTGGAGATGAGATTAACTTTGTTAAAAATCAAACCGCTATCGATGCTATAAGTAAGGGAAAGTCTGTATCGATGGTTGATGCCCGAAAAGATATTAAGGCGGCCATTGAATTTGTAGCAGCTCGCTCACAGCTTCCAATAATTTTATTAGGAAGTTCGTATTCAGCTTCATTGGGACTTATGGAGGCAACTCGGAACTTTAAGGTGAAAGCGGTTGTGGCTTTTTCTCCCATGGAGTTTTCTGATCAGGATTTGAGCGTTAAGGATTCCATCCATAATATCTATGTTCCGATTTTGGCTCTAAGTACTAAACTTGAATATCCTGAGATGAGCAATCTTTTACGGGATGTTAGAAAGAAGCATTTAACACTTTTCAAACCTTCACTCGGAGAAGGAGCACATGGGGCACAGACTCTTTGGGCAAGCAATCCTAATCACAAAGAGTATTGGATGGTGCTTACTCAGTTTTTTAGCCAACTCAATCTAAAAAAGTAAACATTCCTTTGCTAGAGGTTGTTTTTACCCAAAGCAGGAAAATGAAACAGTATAAGCACATTCTGAAAGGACGTGCAAAGATGTATTATTGATAAAAAAGGAAAGAATGATAGCAAATGACATAGAGATTATGGCGCCAGCTGGCAGTTTTGAGTCGCTTATGGCTGCCATACAGGGAGGGGCAAATTCCGTTTACTTTGGAGTTGGTCATCTAAATATGCGAGCAAGATCAACCGTTAATTTCACAACTGAAGATTT
This sequence comes from Bacteroidales bacterium, assembly GCA_028680705.1. Taxonomy (GTDB): domain Bacteria; phylum Bacteroidota; class Bacteroidia; order Bacteroidales; family Tenuifilaceae; genus Perlabentimonas. Next base: position 36,549 of record JAQUJY010000018.1, on the reverse strand, counting down.
ACCTAAGATTATTGACCTTTGCAATCAGCATAATGTTAGAACCTACCTTACTGTTAATACAGTATTATACGACCATGATATTAAACCCATGCAGCTAACCATTGACGCTGCTGCTAAAGCCGGAATATCTGCAATTATAGCAAGCGACCAAGCTGCAATTTTTTATGCTCGCGAAAAGGGCTTAGAGGTGCATCTCTCAACTCAATTAAATATTAGCAATACTCAGTCATTAAAGTTTTACTCTCAATGGGCCGATGTAGTTGTTTTAGCAAGAGAACTTTCACTGACTCAAGTTGCAGAGATTTCAAGGAATATTTACGAGCAGAATATTGTGGGTCCATCCGGTAAACCAATTAAGATTGAACTCTTTGCACATGGTGCGCTTTGCATGGCAATTTCCGGTAAATGTTATATGAGCCTCCATCAGGCAAATTCGTCTGCAAATCGTGGGGCATGTTTGCAAATTTGCCGACGGTCATATAAACTAACCGATAATGAGACTGACGAGCAGCTCGTGGTTGAGAATGAGTACATCATGTCGCCAAAAGATCTTTGCACAATAGGATTTTTAAATAAAATTATCGGTGCAGGTGTTACCGTACTTAAACTAGAAGGACGAGCACGAAGTCCTGAGTATGTTAAAACAGTTACTCAATGCTATCGAGAGGCAGTGGCGTCAATAGCAGAAGGAACATATGATCAAGAAAAAATAGATGGTTGGCTTGATCGCTTGTCTAAAGTTTTCAATCGGGGCTTTTGGAATGGATACTTTTTGGGACAGAAGTTGGGTGAGTGGAGCCATCAATACGGAAGCGTTGCAACGGAGAAAAAAGTTTATGTGGGTAAAGTTTCAAACTACTTCTCCAATGTGGGCGTTGCTGAGATCAAGGCCGAGGCTAGTGAACTCTTTAAAGGTGATAAGGTGCTTATTATTGGTCCAACAACAGGTGTAGTTGAACTAATAGCTCAGGAGATTAGGGTTGACAATAAGTCAACAGAACAATGCATTAAAGGCGAATTATGTTCATTTGCTACCCCTGAATTGGTTAGACGTAACGATAGACTATACAGGATAATAAAGAATCCGGAATCAATTAACGGATAGAAATAATATTTGAGAAACAGATTATTTTCTCTTATTAAGATGTAAGTAAATAAGAATTGTAAAGTCAAGCACAGACGATTCTTAGCGAATAAAACAGTATCTTTACAAATATTAATTTTATTATTAAATAATCAGTAAAATTTTTTTGATCATGGAGTTTAGCCAGCTGTGTAACAAAATTTTTATCGACTGCACGAATTATTACCATACAATGGATAATGTTGATGCAGATCCTCAAAACCCTTTCACAACAGGAACAATCGAATTTAGATTGTTTCAAAAAAACTGGATTGATGCCGTACAATGGCATTTAGAAGATATAATCCGCGATCCAAATATTAACCCAGTTGATGCACTTGCTTTAAAACGTCGAATTGATCTATCAAACCAGGACAGAACTGATCTGGTAGAGATGATAGACAGCTATTTTTTCGATAAGTATAAAGATGTAGCCATTAAATCAACTGCTACAATAAATACTGAAAGTCCTGCTTGGGCAATCGATAGGCTTTCAATTTTAGCACTAAAGATTTACCATATGGAGCAGGAGGTTATTAGAACTGATGTTTCAAAGGATCATATTGAAAAGTGTCAGCAAAAGTTAGACGTTTTACTTGAACAAAGGGTTGATCTATCTACTGCTATCGATCAGTTAATAAAGAATATAGAGTCTGGTGATGTTCGTATGAAGGTTTACAAGCAAATGAAAATGTACAACGACCCTTCACTTAATCCAGTGCTTTATGCAAAGAAGTAAGTAGAAGTATTAGCAAGTGAGCAATAAAAGAATTCTTGTTTTTCGGTTAAGTGCACTTGGCGATGTGGCCATGACTGTTCCCGTTCTTTGGGCAATGTCAAAAGAGTACCCAGGAGTTTCAATTACCTTTGTATCAAAAGGTTTTGCAGAACCTTTGGTTAAGGATTTGCCTAATATAAACTTTTTTAGGGTTGATGATAAAAAGAGACATTCTGGTTTTTTAGGGATAATCAGACTTTTTGTCGATTTAAAAAGATTGGACAGTTGGGACGGCATCGCCGATTTGCACGATGTGCTGCGTACAAAAATTGTGCGTATATTTTTTCTTCTCTTAGGAACCAAAATAGCTGTAATTGATAAAGGACGATCAGAAAAAAAAGCATTAACTCGAAAGCGGAACAAAAGGTTAGTCCCCCTTAAGCATTCAGTAATCAGATACTCTGATGTTTTTAAGTTTTTGGGTTACCCGTTAAGTACTGTCGAAAATTTCAATGGTAATTTTGTTTCAAAGCCTGATATCAGCAAATATTCGGATATAGTCCCTTTCCCTAAAGTCGGTCATTGGGTTGGAATTGCCCCTTTTGCAATGCATAAGGGAAAAATGTACCCAACTCATCTCATGCGAAAAGTAATAGATGATTTAGCTGCAGTTGATTCGATTGTTATTCTTTTATTTGGTGGAAAGGGTTTAGAACAAAAGGAGTTGATGGGGCTTGCCGAAGGTAGAAGCAACATTTACTCGATGGCAGGTGTTTTAAAATTAGATCAGGAGTTGGAGGTAATGTCTAATCTTGACGTAATGGTTTCAATGGATTCTGCAAATATGCACCTGGCAACTCTTTCTGGTACTCCTGTGATTAGTATTTGGGGAGCAACACACCCATTTGCAGGATTTTATGGTTGGCAGCAGGATCCCAGTAACGCCATTCAAGTTGAGTTGTACTGTAGACCTTGTTCTGTTTATGGAAATAAGCCATGTTACAGAGGTGATTATGCCTGTTTATTCCAGATTGAACCCATCGAAATTTCCAGAAAAGTATTGAAGACTCTTGGTATGTAGGCTTTTTGCTGATATTATCGAAATAAATTTGTATATTAACTTTTTCAATACTTAATTATTTAGGAATGTAAAGTAAATACATCCAAGTAAATTCTTTAATTAAATGTATTGTAAATATAGTAGTTACATGCGCGTAATTCTTAGCCATATAGTTCGATATTATTAAAACATGAAGGATAATTTGTCCAAATTTTAACTAATTTGTCAATCAATTATTTAAATTGAATAAACTTTCATAAATTTATATACTTAACCTAAGCCATCTAAAAACTAAACACCTCATTATCATGGAACTAACAACGCAAAAATTAATAGTCCCATGGGATTTTACTCCCGTATCAGAGAACGCTTTACTCTATGCACTAAAAATAGGCCAATTTTCAGATCAATTTACCATAGAACTTATCCACGTTGTGGAAACGAGCGGATTATTCTCGAAGGTGAAACTTACAGAGAAAGAGGCAAACGAAAAATTAAAAGCTGATATTGCTCGTATCAAGGAGCAGCATGGCATTGAGGTTAAATCCTTTGTTCAGGAAGGAAATATTTTCCATACTATTAGCGAGCATGCTTTCGATATTGACGCAAGTCTTGTTATTATGGGTACCCATGGTATAACAGGAGTCCAAAAGTTAACGGGTAGCCGGGCTCTAAAAGTTATTGCGGGTTCAAATGTTCCTTATCTGGTTATACAGGATGCTCCTATCACAGAGAAAATTTTTGAGAATATTGTTTTTCCCCTTGATTACCGGTTAAATGAAAAGGAACGCTTACGCTGGGCCATTAAAGCAGCAACCCAATTTGGTTCAAGAGTTCATGTATTCCTGCCTTATACTTCGGATTCTGGTATCCAGAAGAAGATAAATTACAACCTAGCTTTTGCCAAAAAGCATTTCGAAGTACACGAGTTGGATTTCGAAGTACACAGTGCGGTAAAAGGTGGGAGTTATTCAACGGAGATTATTAGGCTTGCAGTGGATATTGAGGCAGACTTGATACTAACAATGACAACTCCAAACCTCGATTTTACCGACTATATTTTTGGAGCACAAGAACAATACATAATTGCAAATAACGCCAAAATACCAGTAATGTGCGTTAACCCTGCAATGGTTTAAATTCTGTATTTGTTCTCTTCGTCGTATAAAATGCTAAGATAACTATAGTAGCGAGAGGAATTTATAAGACCATCTTCTACAGCCTTTTTCACTGCACAACCAGGCTCTTGATCATGTGTACAGTTATTGTATTGGCAGTTGGAGGATTCTTCAAAAATTTCAGGAAAGAAATGAAAAATCTCTCGCTTATCCATATCAACCAATCCAAAACCCTTAATGCCCGGTGTATCAATAATAAATCCGCCGTTGGTTAAAGGAAACATTTCACTAAATGTAGTTGTATGTTTGCCCCTTAGGTGGTAGTGCGATATGTCAGATGTTTTTAGCTTTAGCGTTGGTTCAATCCTGTTAATTAAACTGCTTTTTCCCACTCCCGAGTTACCCGATATAAGGCTGATTCTTCCTTCTAATACCGATGCTATTGCATCAACCCCCTCTCCAGTGTTAGCTGACGTTTTATAGCATGGATAAAGTGGAGTGTATATGGAAAGGTAATAGTTTAGCTTTTCTTCAAATTCGCCGTCGAAAAGATCAACCTTATTAAAAATTAGAATGGCAGGAATTTGATATGCCTCTGCAGTAGCCAGATATCTGTCGATAAAAACCAGGCTGGTTTCTGGGAAATCAACAGTTACCATTAGCATTGCTTGATCTATATTTGCTGCTATAATGTGTGCTTCGCGCGAAAGATTGGTTGATTTGCGGATTATATAGTTTTTTCGGGGCACAACTGAGGTAATGTTGCCCGTAGCATTATCGCTTTCTGGATCAAAGTTTACAATATCGCCAATGGCAATCGGGTTAGTGGTTTTTATTGACTTAAGCCGAAGTTTGCCCCTAATCTTGCATTGGAACTTTTTACCATCATCAGTCAAAACTGTGTACCAACTTCCCGTTGATTTAAGTACCCTTCCCTGCATTTTGTTTAATTGATGTTTTAAGACTACTAAATTACCCTTTTTTACTTTAAAGACCCTAAGGGGTTAAATAAAAAAGCGAGGCAAGTAATGGGGTGTAATCAGCCTCGCTTAACGTTTGAGGATTGTAGTTAGTATAGTACTATTCTTCCAAAATGGGTTTAAAACCGTTACCTAGAATTTCATTCGCATTAATAACTGTGATAAATGCATCCGGATCAACCGTAACAATAAAGTCACGAATCATGTGCACTTCTCTACGGCTAACGTTGGTGAATATTATTTTCTTTTCCTGCCCCTTGTACATGCCAATACCGTTAATAAGGGTACCTCCTCGTTCGAGATCGTTAATAAGCATCTCGCGTATCTCCTCGTACTTATTCGATATGATAAAAAGGCTTTTGTCGTAACTTACCCCTTGAATGGTCATGTCAATTACCTTTCCGGTGATGTAGATAACAATCCACGAGTAAAGCGGTATTTTCCAGTCTTTAAAGGCAGCAAGCGCAATAAGTACAATGGCTGAATCCACATATATCATGAGTTGCCCTAGAGAAAGGCGAGTGTACTTTGCAATAATCATTGCAATAATATCGGAGCCGCCGCTAGTTGCCTTAGATTTAAAAATTAGACCCAGGCCAAACCCAATTAGTAAACCCCCAAAAATCGATGATAGAAGAACATCATCAACAAGCGGGTCGTATCCAAAAAACCAATGTTGAACATCAATAAAAATTGAGGTAAGAGTAAAACCAATAACTGTTTTTATTCCAAAACGTGGTCCTAATAGTTTTATACCAATAATTGTAAGGGGGATATTAAGTGCTAAACCCACTCCACCAATTGGTAAACCCTCCGGAGCCCAACTAAAAAGTCCTTCAGTAAGGTAGTGGACAATAATTCCTATACCGTAAACACCCCCTGGGGCAATTCGATGTGGGTCAATAAAGAACACAAAACCTGATGCAAGGACAAAGGACCCAACTATAATTAGGGCCCATACTTGAAACCATTGTTTTGAGAATACTTTTTCCTTTGTAATGTAGTTCATTGATTAATTTTTTAGTGTGAGAGTTAAGGGTAAAAGCTTTAAAGACAAAGCTCAAAATTCTTCCGATGAATTTTGAGCTAAATAAAATATTATGATTGATACTTAACTATTTCTGCTCATTATCTTCTCTGCCAGGCAAGTCAATATGTTTTTTCGGTCAGGGTTAATACTAATCTTATCTAGTGCAGTCTTTGCGATTTGGCTATACTCATCAATTTTTGTTTTAGTAATTTCTCGAACACCAACCTCATTATAAATTTTTAGTACCTCATCAATCTTCTGCTGCGGGTCAATGTTCTCGGCTTTATAGTAACTATTAAGTAATTCTAATGAGTTGCCCTTAGCGAGGCTAAAAGCCTTGATGGTTAGGAATGTTTTTTTATTCGCTAGAATATCGCCACCTATTTTTTTACCAAAAGAGTTTAAGTCTCCGTATGTGTCGAGTAAGTCGTCCTGAAGTTGAAAGGCCAAGCCAAGGTTTTTGCCAAATTCCCCAATGTGTATAATATCCGATTGCGAAGCTCCTCCCACTATTGCTCCTATTTGTAACGCGCCTTTAAGTAGGACAGAGGTTTTTAACTCAATCATGGTAAGGTATTCGTCTTGTGTTACATACTGATTGGTTTCAAAATTCATATCCATTTGTTGCCCATCACAAACACCAAGGGCAACCGCATTAAAAACATTGAGCACAGGTGTAAGATGCTCTTTATCGGTTTTTGAAAGTAGTTGATAGGCTAAAATATTAAGCGCATCGCCAGAGAGAATAGCAATATTTGATCCCCATTTGGTATATACTGTTGGATTATTGCGTCGAATGGGTGCATTGTCCATAATGTCATCATGGATAAGCGTAAAGTTATGAAAAAGTTCAATGGCAAGAGCCGGATTAAGTGCTTTTTCAATCGACTCCGAAAAGGCATTGCAGGCAGCCAATACTAGCACAGGGCGAATCCGTTTGCCACCAGTTGCCAAAGTATAATTAATGGGCTCGTAAAGTTGTTTTGGCTCTTTTGGTATCGAAAGGTTTATTATCCCTTTTTCAACAATCTCGCTAAGGCTTTCAAGGCTGTACATTATTTTCTGTGTTTGGGTTGGATTAATGTAAATTTAAACTTAATGGGCTCATTATGCAAGAGTATCATCAATATATCTCTATTTTGTTCATTTGTCTCTTCCTAGTTTTAGGAGTAATGAGGGTAAAAGAATCAGATTACTGAAGATTGCAACCATGAGGGTTAACGAAACAAGTAATCCAAGCGAAACGGTACCCCCGAAATTAGAAGCAATAAAGATTCCAAATCCAAAGAAAAGGACTATAAATGTATACATCATACTTACCCCAGTTTCTCTTATTGCACAAACAACCGAAGCTTTTGAATTGTTATCTGTTCGAATTAATTCTTGTCGGTATTTTGTAAGAAAGTGAATTGAGTTATCCACGGAAATTCCAAACGCAATGCTAAAAACCAAAACTGTACTTGGCTTTAATGATATTCCCCAATACCCCATTGCTGCTGCCGTTAGTACTAGAGGGATAAGATTTGGGATTATGGAGAGGAGCACCATTCGAGGTTTTTTAAACAACCAGGCCATTAAAAGTGAGATAATCCCAATTGCTGCCAAAAGACTGGTAAACAAACTCCTAACAAGATAGTCGTTGCCTTTAGCGGCAATAATACTACCCCCAGTTATTGAGACCTGATTTGATTCGCAGCCAAAAATGGAGTCAACATCAACTTCAATTGACTTTTTAAGCTCATTAACCCTAATGGAACCAACGTCGGCAACGTTATATAGTATTCGGGTAACGCTTGCTGTGCTATCAACAAATCTACCAAGCAAATCGTTGTTTCCCATTTTCTTAGGTAGATACGACATTATAAACCCCCTTTCGGGTCCGGAGGGTAACTTGTACTGATTAGGGTTACCGTTATAGTATCCTTGCCTTGCAAATTTAGCTGCCTCTGCAACTGATAAAGGGCGCGAAAGTTCTTTGTAGGACTTGAGTTTATCTTGCAGCTTGTTTATCTGTTTAAGGGTTGCATCTTGAATAACTCCGCGAGGTTTTCCTGTATTCACAACTATTTCTAGCGGCATTACACCGGCAAAGTTTTTTTCGAAAAACTTAAGGTCAATGTAAGTATGATGATTCTTTGGAATATCATCAACCATATAACCCTTACTTTCTATCCTAAAAAGCCCGAATACGCCAACTACGATAAGCGTAATTGTTACCGTGAACACTAACTTTCGTCTGTATAGTGTTGTTGTGACTACTCTGGTTACTAGACCTTTAAGTCTTGTGCTTTCTAGGTGCCGAAGGTGTTTAGGTTCCGGAGGGGGTAAAAAACTGAAAATTGAGGGGATTAGTAGGATTGAAACCACAAAAACTCCTACTATGCCAATAGTGGCAACTAACCCAAACTCTTTAAGGATTTGAATACCCGTAAACATAAACGTACCAAATCCAGCAGCGGTTGTAAGGTTTGTTAAAAATGTGGTGCTACCAATTTTTTGAATTACCCTTTGTAGTGCTTTAACCTTATTGCCATGAATCCGATATTCATGATGATACTTGTTTATTAGATACACGCAATTGGGTACTCCTATAACTATTATTAATGGTGGTATAACTGCAGTCAGAAGCGTAATTTGGTATCCTAAAAGTGCCATTGTTCCTAAGCCCCATATCACTGATGTTGCCACCACAAGCATTGAGAAAACAACTATTCTGAGCGATCTGAAAAGCAGATAGATAATAAGCGCTGTAATAAGAACAGCTAGAGCGATGAACATGTACATTTCCTTTTCAATCATCGCACCAACGGTTGTCCGAATGTATGGGAGACCAGAGTACCGAAGAGTATTGCCAGTTGCTTTATGGTATTGCTCTGTTTTATCAAGTAAATTATCTATAAATTCAACTCTCCCCTTTTGACTAATTACCTCATACTTAATGGATATCATCATAAGGTAAACATCTTCTTCTTTATTATGAATAAGCTTATCATAGAATGGAAGAGTAAAGGCCAAGTTTTTTAGCGAATCAAGAGTAGGCTGAGAGTTCCTCTGATTATTAAACACCTTGTTGAAGGTAAACACTTTGTTTTCTGTATCTTTTTCAATTGAAAATATGTCAGAAATGGAGAAAACGTTTTCTATACCGTCAATCGCTCTAATCGTATCTGCAAGGGCAATCCATTGCTCAAAATTTTCGCTCAGAAAAAAGTTTTTATCCTTTACACCAATTATCATAAGGTTTTCACCTTTACCAAAAATCTCAGAAAATTCTTTGTGCTGAACTAAAAGGCTATCATTTTTTGGGAGAAGTGGAGTGGGTTCAAAGAAAAACTTTAATGAGGAAATTTGATAGCCCATAAAAAGAGTTATCAATCCTACAGTAATCAAAATGAACAGCCTATTCCGAAGAATAATCCTTGCAATATGCTGAAAAACCATAGTAATTTTGTTAAAAAAATAATGCGGCAAAGGTAGCAAATAAGATTTAAGCCCCGTGTATGCTTAAAATCATTCTTTAAAATTATTGATACGCTGAACTTTACACTACATTTATATACCAAAATTTTGCGATTGCCTAAGAATTAGCTTTAAAATAACATCGTACAATTTATAAAACAATGAAATAGCCATACTTTTACTGCTGTTTTCAACAACTATAACTTATGGATTTTAGTTTACTGCAGGTTTTAAAATTAGTGGGTTCTTTGGGTTTGTTCCTTTTTGGGATGAAGATGCTAAGTGAGTCTTTGCAAAAGGTTGCTGGCGATAGAATGAGAAACATTCTGGCTGCCATGACCTCAAACCGTTTTAAGGGAATACTAACGGGGATTGCCGTAACCGCTGTAGTACAATCAAGTTCTGCAACTACCGTAATGCTGGTTAGCTTTGTTAATGCGGGTTTAATTTCGTTAACCCAATCCATTGGGGTAATAATGGGAGCGAATATTGGAACAACGGTTACCGCTTGGATGATTTCCCTGTTAGGTTTTAAATTCTCAATAAGCACAATTGCACTTCCTATAATTGGGTTAGGTTTTCCTCTCGTTTTTAGCAAAAATAATACTCGTAAGTCATGGGGAGAACTTTTGGTGGGGTTTGCGCTTCTGTTTTTGGGTCTTTCTTTTCTAAAAGACTCAGTTCCAGATATAAGTAATAGTCCAGAAATTTTATCCTTTTTGTCAAAATATACCGATCAGGGCATTTTCTCTATGCTGCTTTTTATAGGTATAGGTACAATTCTTACGGTTGTTATTCAATCGTCGAGCGCAACTATGGCTCTTACCCTTGTAATGTGTAATAGCGGCTGGATTTCCTTTGAATTGGCGGCTGCAATGGTGCTAGGAGAGAATATTGGTACAACCATCACAGCAAACATTGCTGCAGCTGTTGCAAACGTTTCGGCAAAGCGAACGGCAATGGCGCATCTTGTCTTTAACCTTTTGGGGGCTTTTTGGATGATGCTGTTTTTTAGACACTTTATTGGATACGTTGCTGATTTTGCTGTTAGTGTTGGTAGTCAAAATCCATTCGAAAGTCCTGAGGGAGTGCCTGTTGCCCTTTCCATATTCCACTCTGCTTTCAATTTAATAAATACTGCATTGTTGGTGTTCTTCACACCTTTTATTGTTAAGCTGGTAACCCGAATAGTTCCCGTGCGCAGTTCGGAGGATGAGGAGTTTAGACTTCAGCATATTGGTATTGGGTTGCTTTCAACAGGGGAACTCTCATTATTGCAGGCCAAAAAGGAGATAATTAATTACGGAAAGCGAACCCATAAGATGTACGGTTTTTTTAAGGAGCTGTTTACCGAAACTAACGAAAAGAACTTTAAGAACATTTACGATCGCATTGAGAAATACGAGGAAATTAGCGATAGGGTAGAGGTTGAAATAGCCACTTATTTAACAAAGATATCAATCCATGACTTGAGCGATGAGAGCTCAAGACGTTTGCAGGCTATGCTAAACATTATTAACGATATTGAAAGTGTATCGGATAGCAATTACAATCTTGCCAAAACGTTACGTCGTAAGCGTAAGGCTAATATTTGGTTTAATCAGGAAGTTCGCGATAATCTAAACTATATGTTTGCTTTAGTTGATGATGCCTATAGTATAATGCTTGATAACCTTGAGGTAGGGTATATAAATATCAACCTTGGGCCTGCTTACGAGGCAGAAGAGAAGATAAACCAGTATAGAAATAAGCTAAAGAAGGAGCACATAAAGAATGTTGAGGAGGTAAAGTATAAGTATCAGGCTGGTGTAATATACAACGATTTATTTTCTGAAGCAGAGAAGTTGGGCGATTACATTATCAACGTATCAGAGGCTATTGCTGAAATCAATAAACTTGTAACAAAAGCAGTACTTAAGCAACAGTTATAGCAATAATCAACCTTTTAGAGCCTCAGCTCCCGAAACTATTTCCAGAATCTCATTGGTAATTGCAGCTTGCCTAGCCTTATTGTACAGTAACTTCAGATCTTTGTTAATTTCAATTGCATTTTCTGTTGCTTGATGCATTGAAGTCATTCTCGCACCATGTTCACCAACAGCGTTTTCAAGCAACATTTCGTAGAAGAAAGTTTCGAGAGCTAATGGGATTAATTGCCCCATAATGTATTCCTTGGTTGGTTCAAAAATAACATCTTGCTCCACAGGTGCAACTATCTTATCCACAGGTGCAACAAACGGTAGGATTTGTTTAATGGTAGGTGTTTGTACCGCAGGGTTTTTAAACTCGTTAAAGGCTACATAAACAGCATCGTATTTTTGTTCTAGATATTTCCTTATTAGCATTTGCACAAATTCACTAGAACTTTTATAATCAGGGTTATTAGCAATATCGGTATCTTTTGAAATTACGTTGTACCCTTTTTTCCTAAAAAAGTCATCCCCTTTTTTTCCAAGGCAATAAAATTCAGTTATTTCTCCCCAGTTCTCTCCAAATTCAGGAGGATTGTCCTCCATAATTTTTTTTATCAAATTTTGGTTAAAGGCCCCACACAAACTTGAGTTTGATGTGATAACTACCAATGCAATACGGCTAAGTGTTGATGGTTTTGTAAACCATTTACTTAGGTTTGCTTCATCTTCGTTTATAGTTGGAGATATTTGGTGTAGTATATCCAGAATCTTGTTGGAGTAGGTTTTATATCTGAACAGCGAATCATGTGCCTTGTGAAATTTGGCAGCAGAAATCATCTTCATGGCACCCGTAATTTTCTGCGTCGATGCTATGGAGTTTATCCTGTTGCGTATGTCCCTTAACCCAATCATGGCTAGTTGCTAATTTTTTTTGATATAACCTCTGCTGTTTGTGTGAGCGTATTAGCTATTTCATCGTTAAATATTCCGCCGGCAATTTGTTTTAGAAGTTCTTCATTGCTGCTTTTAAGCTCTTGGAGGAATTCTTTTTCGAAGGTTTTAATTTTTTCTATTGGAACATTCTTAAGTAATCCTGTGGTTCCACAGAAAATAACGACAATTTGTTCCTCAATTGGTAAGGGGCTGTTCTCATTTTGCTTAAGGAGTTCCACGTTTTTCGATCCCCTATCCAAAACATTCAGTGTGGCGGTATCCAAGTCGGATCCAAATTTTGAGAAAGCTTCCAGTTCTCTATACTGTGCTTGATCAAGCTTAAGGGTGCCAGCCACCTTTTTCATCGAATTAATTTGGGCCTTACCACCAACTCTCGACACTGAAATTCCAACGTTAATGGCAGGTCGAATTCCGCTATTGAACAGATTCGATTCCAGGAAGATTTGTCCGTCGGTAATTGAAATTACGTTGGTTGGGATGTATGCTGATACGTCGCCAGCTTGTGTTTCAATAATGGGTAATGCAGTTAATGATCCGCCACCCTTTACCATGGACTTAATGGATAAGGGTAAATCGTTCATTTGTGCCGCTATCTCATCCGACTGGATAATCTTAGCAGCTCTTTCGAGTAAACGGCTGTGCAGGTAGAAAACATCACCAGGATAAGCTTCCCTGCCGGGAGGCCTTCTGAGTAAGAGTGAAACTTCTCTATATGAAACAGCCTGTTTTGAGAGGTCGTCGAATATTATAAGGGCATGTCTACCGGTATCCCGATAAAACTCTCCGATTGCAGCTCCAGCAAAAGGAGCATAAAACTGCAGTGCAGCTGGGTCAGAGGCGTTTGCAGAGACAATAACCGTATAGGCAAATGCTCCATGCTTTTCAAGCGTTTTAGCTATACTAGCAACGGTTGATCCTTTTTGCCCAATGGCTACGTAAATACAGTAAACAGGCTCACCCTTATCGTAAAGACTTTTCTGATTTAGAATTGTGTCGATAGCTATTGCCGTTTTACCAGTTTGCCTGTCACCAATAATCAGTTCGCGCTGACCTCTGCCAATGGGGATCATAGCATCAATGGCTTTAATCCCTGTTTGTAATGGTTCGCTTACGGGTTGTCTATATATTACACCTGGTGCTTTTCGTTCGAGCGGCATCTCAAAGGTTTCGCCAGTTATGGGCCCTTGCCCGTCAATTGGTTCACCCATCGTATTTATTACCCTACCCAATAAACCGTCTCCAACTTGAATAGAGGCAATTCGATTAGTTCTCTTAACGCGGAAACCCTCTTTCACTTTTTCCGACGAACCAAGTAGAACAATTCCAACATTATCCTCTTCGAGGTTAAGCACTATACCCATTACTCCTGACTCGAACTCAACAAGTTCGTTTGCACGAACATTGGTTAAGCCAAAAACGAGGGCAATGCCATCGCCAACCTGGAGCACTGTTCCAATCTCCTCGAATCCCGATTTAAGATCTATACCCTCGAGTTCTTTTCTGATTATATCGGATACTTCCGACGCCTTAATATCTGTCATAGCGGTAGTAAATTCTATTGCACAATACCCATTAATTTTTTATTAAGCTTATTGAGTTCGCCCTTAACGCTTTTATCGAGCAATCTGTCCTCAATAGTGAGGACAAATCCACCTATAAGTGAAGGGTTAAGTGTAAATTCAAATTCAATCTCCTTGTTGAAAGAGTTGCTCAAAAAACGTTTAATTCCTTCTTCATTTCTTTTGCTTATTCCCTCAGGACTTTCAACGCAAGCATGTATAATACCATACATATCTCTGTATAACTTACGATAGCTTAGCATGATACCTTTTAGCTGGTTCGTTCTACCCTTTTTTACTGCCAAAGAGATAAAATTTGATAGTATGGGTGCCGCTTTATCCATAACAAGGTGAATAGTTTTTGCCTTTTTAGTGGCAGAAATCATTGGCGACTGAAGCAGCATAATAAAATCGGGGTTGTTGCTCAGGAGGTTTATAACGCTATCTGATTGCGTATATACTTCCTTTTCAACCCCTTTGTCGCTAGACCATTGCAGGAGTGCACGTGCATAACTTAACGATACCCTACTTTGATCCATGCTAGTTTTGTGATGAAAGTTCTTGAATAATTGAATCTATTTGCTCCTCATAAACAACCTTATCCTTAAGTTCCTTACGAAGGATTCGTTCTGCAGCTAGCATTACAATTTGTGAAGCGTAAGCCTTAATTTCTAACTGCGCGCTTTCTTTCTCGCGCTTAATTACCTCACGGGCCTGATCTAAAACTTTTTTGGCCTCATCCTGTGCAGTTAGCTGTGCTTGCTGAAGAATTTTATCTCTTGCTTTATTTGCTTGTGATATAATATCACTCCTTTCTGCATTTGCTTTTGCCAAAAGTTCTATGTTTCGATTTTCAAGATTTGCCAGTTCATTGCGTGCAGTATCTGCGTCGCGAAGCGATTTTGTAATAAACTCTTCACGATCCTTAATACTTTTGAGTATGGTTTTCCACGCAAACTTCTTAAGTATAAAAAGAAGTATACCAAAGGAAAGGGCCATCCAAAAGAGTAAGCCATAATCGGGAGTTATTAAACCCATGGGTAAAGTGTGTTAGTTAGAAACCAAATACGAATTACTAAAGCAGAATTACTAGGGCACAGACAATAATAGCAAAGAATGATACACCTTCAATAAGTGCAGCAGAAACAACCATACCACTTCGGATATCACCTGCAGATTCTGGCTGTCGTGCGATTGATTCTAGAGCGCTTGTACCAATTTTGCTAATACCGTACGAAGCAGCAAGTACAATTATACTTGAGCCAAGTGCTGCACCAATTTTTGCTAATGCTACTCCAGCAACTTCTAAAAAAACGAGTAATGTTGTCATTTTGGGTAATTTAATGGTTAGTAATTAATTATGATCTTCAACAGCCATGCCCACAAATAGTGCACTAAGCATGGTAAATACAAAAGCCTGAATAAAAGCAACTAATAGTTCAAGTAGCGACATGAAAACAACTAATAGTACGCTTATAAAAGAAATTCCGTAACCGTAATATATATTAATAGCACCAAATATAAAAATCAAAAGGAATAATACCATTGAAATCATATGGCCAGCAAGCATATTTGCAAAAAGGCGGATCATTAAAACGGCAGGTTTAATAATCCAACTCGATATTTCAACCACTTGCATTAAGGGTATGGGAAACTTAAGCATCATTGGAATTCCGGGGGTATTGAAAATGTGTTTCCAGAAATGTTTATTGCCATTAAGTAGTATCACAAGCAAAGTAAAAACAGCCAACACCATAGTTACTGCAATGTTTCCGGTAACATTAGCGCCACCTGGGAAAATAGGGATAAGACCAAGCATATTGTTAATCCAGATAAAGAAAAAGACGGTGAGCAAAAAGGGCATAAACCTACTATAGTGTTTCTCACCAATTGATGGTCTTGCAATTTCATCGCGAACAAAGAGGACAAAATTTTCTGCCAAACTTTGAAAGCCTTTGGGGGCACCTTTTGGATTCTTTTTGTATTTTTTTGCCACAGGGATAAAGAGGAAGGAAATTAAAAGGCAAGAGAAAATAATGGCTGCCCCATTTTTCTTTAGAGATAGATTAATTGGGAGCGAAGTTGTAATTATTTGGCCTTGGCTATCAATTTCGGCAATTTTGTCCTTAAGGTCGCCCTCCGTTATTAGCTTAAACCCTTTGTAACTAGATTGTCCATGATGAAATTTTGAAGAAAAGAATGCGTAGAACTTACCCCTAGTTTTACTATACAGAAAAATGGGTAGGGGTATTGATATGTGATGGTCGCCAATGGTTAGTATATGCCAGTCGTGGGCGTCTCCAATGTGATCGAAAATAAAATCGCCAGGATTGAGTTCTGCTTTTTCGTTATTGAGCGTAGTGTCTTGGAGCGAAGCAGTAGAATCACTAATACTACCCTCAACCTTTGTGGTAAAGATAGCTGATAAACCTATTATTAAGAGAGTTGCATATAAAAACCCCTTTTTCATTATTCAAAATTTTTACGCCAAATCAAAAATAGATACTTTATTGCGTAAAACAATTTCTATTCTGATTTTTTTTTGGAAAGGAAATGCTGGAAATCACGAACAAGCTGAAATAGAGAGTGGAAGTAAAGAATGATAAAAATCACCAGGAATGGAATAAGAGTCCTTCGTGCAAAAATAATGTATAAAACAACAAATATTAAGGAACCAAAAAACTTAATAAGCGACAACAGCATAAAATATTTTGAAAATTTTATGGTTGGTAGGTTGTGTGTTTTAATCAGAATGTAATAGGAGAAAAAGTTAAGCAAATAGAAGTACAGAAGTACAACTGGAAACATGATAAAATAGTGCTGCGGAATTAGGTATACAAAAACAGCAGCACTAATTGCTCCAAATGCAAGAAATTGGAATGTGAGTTTCTTTAAGTATCGCTTAATAGCTTCGTGTTCAAGCATAGTAATTAGCCCTAGACTAAACTAACCCTTTTTTTCGGTCTCCTTGGTTGGGGTAAAAGGTTTTTGTGAAGATGCGGTAACCTCTTCTGCCTTCATATCGCAATAGCCTGTAAACTTACTTCCTGGCTCTATAGCGAGACGATTTGTGCTCATATCGCCGATAACCCTTGCTGTTGATTTTAACGACAATAGTTCCGATACCATAATCTTACCATCAACTGTTCCTGAAACATCGGTGTTTTTGCAGGTAATCTCGCCTTTAATTCGTCCTGTTTCACCAATTACAACTTTCCCTTTTGCATTGATATTGCCCACAAGGGTTCCGTCAATTCTTAAATCGCCTCCACAGGCAACGTCACCATGGATCTCGGTGCCAAAGCCAATTAGGTTAATGTTATTAGAGGTGTTTTCGTTCTCGTTATACTTTGCCATGCTAGAGCGTTTTTTTAGTGTTAATGGTTGTTAATAAAAAACAAAAATAGGAAAATCATATTAAGCGATGATACTTTTAGCTTTTTTTATAATTATTATTAATTTCAACTGATGAATTTGAGTTTTTTGATAAGTAGTATTCTTCATCATTGTTTTCGCCGAATGCTGAATCCTCTAGAAAATCGTCATCTAAGTTTTCCTCTAGTTCCCATGAGTAAATTCTGCGTTGTGGCCCTTTGTCTCTGTATAGAATAGCACAAGCAATTCCTGCAATTCCACCAAACAGATGACCTTCCCACGAAATGGTTGGCCAGATGGGTAAAACACCCCAAATAAGACCCCCGTAAAGGAATACTACAACAAGCGATATGGCAGCAAGCCGTGGGATACGACGTATGGCACCGCTAAGGAAAAGAAAAGTGGCAAGTCCGTAAACAATTCCACTGGCGCCTATGTGGTAACTTGGCCGCCCGCCTAGCCAAACGCATACGCCAGAGATAATCCAAATAATTATAAAAACACGGTAGCTTAGCGATCTGTAAAAATATATGATTCCTGCACCCATTACCAAGAGCGGGATAGAGTTTGAAAATAGATGCTGATAGTTTGCGTGCAGAAAAGGCATTAACAGAATACCAGGTAATCCTTTTACTGTTCGGGGGTAAACACCCAAAAAACTAAAACTGAGTCCAAGGGTATGCTCAACTATTGCTATTAGCCACAACAGGGTAACAAAAATCAGGGGCATTAAAAAGCTATGCTTTGCTATTTTACTTTCAATACTGCTCAAACCGACTTCAGGTTTTGGTTTATTAAATCATTTTCTTCATTTTACTACAAAAAGACCTTCCATTGATGAAACCCACATTCTACCGCTTGAATCACCAAAAAGGGTTATTACCCTCTCAGCGGGAAATTCGGTATTATTCCCTATTTTTGTCCAATGTTCACCATCAAATATGGTAATGCCCTTTCCTTTGCGCGAAGATAGTGAGCCAGCAAACCAAATACATCCATTCGCATCTTCGGCAATTGCATCAACGCAAGGTTTAGCCAAGAAATTAGGCGATGGGTATGCCATCCAGTTTTTACCATCAAATGCAGACAACCCACCTCGGGTACTATGGTAACAACTGCCAACCCAGAGGGTTCCTTTTGAGTCTTGAAAAAAAATGCTTGATGAGCTATCATTAAGGCCATGGCGTGCTGAGAATGTTTCCCATACTTTACCATTGTATACGCTTATTCCCTCTGAAGAGAATCTAGAACCGCACCACAGGTAACCTTTGTTATCGTTGTAAAATTGGGTTACGTTAGTTATTGCCCTGCTGGTTTGTTCAAGGGTACGGAAGGTGCCATCAATATAATATGCTAATCCTAACTCTGTGCCAATCCATACAACCCCTCTGAAGTCTTGCTGAATGGCATTGATGAAATTATGAGGGAGTCCGTTACTGGTTGTATAAATTGACCACGTTCCGTAGCTGTTTACTAGCAGGCCGCTTGCTGTTCCCAACCAGATATCGCGTTTATTAACTAAACTGATTGTATTTATAAAGGGGCTTGAAATAGCTATGGGTACTTGGATTGTATCGATGCCGTAACTTGTAATCCATACCAAACAGGGTTTACCTCCAGAAAGAATACTCCCCCCAAACATCAAACCACCATCTGGTAAATTAACAGATGTATGGTATGAGCCTGAAGGAATGCCATTGTTCCCGCTTTTAAGTACAAGTGAGTCGTTTTTTACTAGGGCAAGTTCCCCACCAGTATTACCATCGCTTAGGCCAACCCAAATATTTCCTTGTTTATCTTCGGCGATGTTAAAGGCATATAAACCTCTTGGCAAATCAACCTTAACGATTTGTGCCGATGCAATTGATAAAGAAAACTGCATTAGAAGCAGTACAGATAACTTGATGTGGAAACGCATAAAAATTAAACCTTAAATCCTAGAACAAGAACATCATCAATCTGCTCATTATTGCCTTGCCAGCTTTTAAAAATTCTGTTGAGTTCTGCTTTCTGACCTGAACCTGTTCCGATACTCACCTCTAAAAGGGTGGATAAGAAGCGATTGCGCATGAACTTTTTATTCCTTTCACCTCCAAATTGGTCCATGTAGCCATCGGAGTACATGTAAACCCAATCACCGGAGTAAAGTTTTATTTGCTCTTGCTTAAAAGGCTTGCTGTATAGACGGGTTGACATACCAATGGATGAGAAGTTTGGCTTAAATTCTAATATCTTTTTATTCCTTACAATGGTTAGTGGTATTAGAGCTCCACTATAGTCAATACAGCTACTGCCTAAATTATATTTTATAATGCCTATATCCATACTATCCTTAAGAACAAGCTCGTCATCGTCATCTTTTCTGAGTTTGTTTCTAAGTTCGATATTTAAAAACTCAAGGATGGCAGCAGGTTCTTTAATGTTCTGCTGATTAACTGCCAGGTTCAGTAAATCTGTGCCTATAATGCTCATAAAAGCACCAGGGACTCCATGGCCAGTACAATCGGCAACTGCCAGATAAAGGGTTTCTTTACTAAGGTAAAGCCAGTAAAAATCACCGCTAACAAAATCTTTTGGTTTATAGAGGGTAAAGGAATCGGAAAAGTAGGAAGAAGCAATGTTTAAAGGGGGTAATATGGCTTTTTGAATACGTTCGGCATAACGGATACTATCAGTAATTTTTCCAATGTAACCTTCAATTACCTTGTACGCTTCTTCTAGGTATTTATTCTTTTGCTCACTGTTGCTTTGGTGTTTTCGAATCTCTTCGTTCTGCGCTAAAATTTCATCTTGCTGCTGATTGAGTTTTTTGTTGTTTTCTTCAATTTCCGCCTTTTGTTGACGGAGTAATCGATTTGATTTGCGCTTAATGTTAAAAGCGTAAAAGGTAATGGCTACAACCAATAGAGCAAAAACAAATCCTGCCAAGTAAAAGTTTCGGATTGTTAGCTGTCTTGCTAACTCCTTTTGGTTTATCTCTTGAGCCTGCTTAAGGAATTGTATATCCTGTTCTTTTTTGTCAATTTCGTACATTACATCCATTGTGGCAATAGCCCGAGAGTTCTTCTCGTTTATTATACTATCCTTAAAAGTGGTTGATTTTTTGAAATAGTAGAGTGCTGTTGAGGAAAGTTTCCGCTTTTCGTAAATCTTGCTGAGCGTTTCGTATGCCAATTGAGTATGCATAATTGAGCCAATATGATTTGCCATCTCAAGGCCATTTTGCGAGAACTCTTCAGCCTTGTCTAATATATTGAGTTCGCAGTAAGCTCGGCCTAGGTTAACATAGCTATCGGTTATGAATTTTTTGTCACCTAGTTCCAAATCAATCTTCAATGCTTGCTCAAACAGATTGAGTGCTTCTTTTGCTTTACCCTGATATAAGTGAATCTTCCCTATGCAATTATACGAAATAGCTTTTCCTTTCAGGCTGTTTATCTGTAGGTTCACCTTAAGCGATTCGGTATAGTATACCATGGCGCTATCGTATACACCCATAAATTCGAAAACCTCACCAATATTGTTGTAGTTAATTGCTTTACCACGGTTGTTATCCATGCTTAAGGAAAGAGCGAGTGCTCTTTTAAAATACGAAAATGCCTCTTGGTATTGTCCGCTAAGCGAATAGATGTTCCCAAGACTGTTTAACGAAACGGCAGTATTAAATGTGTCTTTTACTGCATCAGCAGCCTTTAGAGCTAAAAGGTGGTTTTGTGCTGCTTTCGGATGGTTATCCATTCGCCGGTAAACAACGCCAATATTGTTGTAGACATTTGATATCAAATGTTTGTTTTTAGATTTTTCAGCATAGCGCAGTGAGATTTTATGGTGCTCAAGAGCTTTGCCGTATTCTGCAATATTACGGTAAAGCATACCGTAACTATTGTGAACCTTTGAAAGCGCCCAATAGGCGGAGTCTTTTTTTGCTATAGATAAGGCTTGGGAGAGTATTTCCTCACACCTTGCTACGTTTTTAATATCTTTATTAAAAAACCGAGATTTATCTATTAGTAGTTCTAACTTAACGGAATCGCTTTTTTCAATTGCTAATCTAGCCCTTAGACTGTCAAGGTTTTCGTTGCCATGCAAGTTCATAATAGACACCAGCATAGTAACCGTTATCATATGTAAAAGTCTAAGCATCGATAGGTGTATTTTTAGTGTAAAGATATGAAAATAAAGTTTTTTGCGTTATTTTATATTGTAAATACAGTAAGGTAGCACTTTTTGGTATATAACGCTTTTATGGGTTAAGATTTTGTTTTAAGTTTGCGATGTATATTTATAAACATTATCCTAAAAGTAAAAGTGAATTAATGGTAATGTTTTTGCAGGTTTTAATAAGCTGAAAAAAATGGGAAGGCTTTTTAGGATTATTCTAATCATAGTAAGCACACTAGTTGCTTTTATAGTGGGGCTTGCTATTGCTGGTTATTTTCTTGAGGATAGAATAGTTCAGTATACCATCAATCAGCTTAACCAAAGGTTAACAGTAACCCTTAAGGTAAAGGAAGTTAAGGCATCTCTAATTAGTAGTTTCCCGTATGCAGGCGTCACCCTTAAGCATGTTGAGATTGTTGAAGGAAGCCTCGACACCCCTAAAGAGTTTGAAACGGGTTTGCTCTCTTTGGATGAAATAGTTGTTAAAATTAGCTTGATTGGCATATTTTCTAATAACTATAGTATTGAAAAGTTAGTTCTTAAGGATGGTTGGATAAACCTATACTTTGATAATTTTGGTAAAGGGAACTTTGAGATTTTCGATAAATCTAAAGGGAAAGAGTCTAACTGGATACTGGATATTGATAAGCTACAACTCGATAATATCAACATTAGTTATATTGACCCTAGAACAGGATGGGTGTGCAAAGGCTATGTTGAGCAGGGCGAACTTAAAGGAAACCTGGATGCCAGTAATATTTCGTTAGGAATAAAATTTAATGGAGTTGTTGGAACCCTACGGCAGGGCGCTTTTCAGTATATTCGCAACGAGCGATTAGAGTTAAGCACTATATTTGAGTTGACGGATAGCTCAATTCTTGTGGACAATGGCTTTGCCAAGGTAGGCAAATCAAAGCTTACTGTTGATGGAACCGTTGGGCGCGGAAAGGGTACTCCTGTTGAGCTCTCGATTTCTGGCGATAACCTGAGCGCAAATAAACTAGTACTCCTCATGTCGCAGTTTAATCTTTCGTTACCTGCAAAGACAAAAACAAAAGGCTACTTCACATTTAAACTTTCAATAGATGGCATAAGTAGGGTTGATAAGCCGTTTAAAATCAACCTAAACTATTTTACCAAAGGGATAACCCTGTTACTGCCCGATAAACCCGAAGTGCACTTAACCGATGTTATGGGAAGTTTTTCAAACGGTGATTTGGGCAAACCCGAATCATCTACCATCGACATCTCAAAATTTAGGCTCAAAACACTTAATTCGTTTATTGAAGGTTCCCTTAAGCTAAAGAATATAAATACTCCGCTATATCACCTTAAAGTTGAACATGGTATTGATATCGGTGGATTGAAGGAATGGGGAGTGTCTCTTCCGCTAATTCGAGGTGAGGTTAACGGAAGTTTTGAGGCTCTAGGAATGCTCGAAAGTATAAATCAGGTTACTCTGGCTTCATTTGAGAATTCTAAGTTTATTTCTAGTACAGTTGTAAACGATATCGATTTTGAAACGGTTGGAAGAATCCCTGACCTAAAGGGTATTTCAGGTGAGTTTTCAATAGCCAATCAGGATATTACAAAAGCCAAATTAAAGGGCTTGCTGCATAATGCGAACTTTGAAGCAGAGTTTAGGGTTGCCAATGCAGGGGGTATTCTCTTCAACAACAGTAAGGCAGAAGTTCAGACAAGTATAGTTATTGATTCCATTAATTCAAATTGGCTTTTGGCCGAAAACACTGACAATGTCTCTGTTAAAGGGGTTTCAACTTGGAATCGGATTCAGTCAATAGCTGGTGATGTTTTTATAGATGAGTTCATCCACAACAACTTTACGGCAAAACCACTTAGCGCTTCATTCCACCTTAGTGAAGATGAACTGATTTGCAACAGTTTCTTATGCAGGACGTGCGATGGGATAATAACCGGACGAATTGGAGCAAGCATATTCGAAGGCAATGGGTATGCCTTGAGTGCCGATGTGGATTTAGATGGAATAGATGTTTCAAACCTTTTTACTGCCTTTAATAATTTTGAACAGGAGATTATTACTAGCCATAATATTTCTGGCATACTTGATGGAAATGTTGTGTTTAGCACAACCATTGATGGTGGAATAATAAGCAAAAAAAATGTTAACGCCTCATCAAACTTAATTCTTCACGATGGGAGATTAAAAAATGTTAAACAACTCGAGAGCCTTTCTAAGTTTATTGAACTGCAAGAATTGCAGGATATATATTTCAGAACGCTAAAAAACACGATTACCGTTACTGACGAAACAGTATTTATACCCCAAATGGAAATTAACTCCTCGGCACTTAACTTATTTGCTTCGGGCAATCATAAGTTTAATGGCGAATACTTATACCAGGTCCGTGTAAAATTGTCCGATGTTCTATTTAAAAAATCATCAGCACAAAGCAATCAGTTTGGGGTTATTGAGCAGGATGAGGATGGAGTAAAGGTGTACCTCAAAATTGAAGGTAATAGCTCTACACACAATGTTTCATACGATAGGGCTAAGGCTCGTGAAGTTTTTAGGGAGAGTTTACAGGAAGAGAGAGAAACGTTAAAGGGAATTCTGCAAGACGAGTTTAAGTTCCTTAAGCGAAGTTCAGATACTACTAATACTGCTGCCAGTGAAACACCAAATGCTCAAAAGTTAGATACTGCAAACAATAAAAAAAAGAAGCCAAAGTTTATAATAGAGTGGGACGATGAATAGGAATAATCATCATTGGGTTTTTTAGTCATAACAGCTACTAACTTTTTTAAAAACATTTATTTGAGAGTACATATTGTAAAGCAACGTTGGAAGTTAATACTGCTTTTTGTAGCAATTGCAATAGGTTTTGCATCGCTATTCATAACCAATTCCTTAGTAAAGGAACTTTCGCAGGAAGAGCGAAAAAAAATTGAGTTGTGGGCTCAGGCCATTAAGGAACTATCGCTGGTAACCAACCTTTCTGATACCACACAAAGTTTTGATATTATTATCGAAATTCTTCACAACAATACAACGGTTCCCGTTATTCTTGCTGATGGTGATGATAACATTATTTCACATGCAAATATTTCGCCTCGGCGCATAAAAAAAGCAGGCGGAATAGAAAAGGTGTTGAGCAGGATGCAAAGAACGCTCGATCCCATTAAGGTTGATTTGCTAGATGGGGTTAAGAACTATGTTTATTATGAGGATAGTACTACGCTAGTTAGATTAACCTATTATCCTTACATTCAGTTGATTGTAATTATGTTTTTTATTCTTGTCTCCTACTATGCCTTCAACTATTCGCGTCGTGCAGAGCAAAATAGTGTTTGGGTAGGGATGGCTAAAGAAACCGCCCATCAGCTTGGTACTCCAACATCATCGTTACTGGCTTGGCTAGAAATTTTAAAAGAATCAAACCTAAAGCCAAGTTTGGTCGAGAATTTTGAAAAGGATGTAGCAAGGCTTGAAAAGATAGTTGACCGGTTTTCGAAAATTGGCTCAAGCCCTGTGCTTTCGGAAACCAACCTCACCCAAATTATTAGTGGTACAATTGATTATTTGAGAAATCGGTTATCGAACAAGATTGAGATTGAAAAGAAATATGACGATGGCGAATCAATTCTTTTACCGCTCAATGAGACTTTGTTCGAGTGGGTAATAGAGAATCTGATTAAAAATGCGGTAGATGCCGTAAATGGCACGGGTAAGGTAAGTGTATCTATTAGTGACAGTACTCAAGTAGTTTTTGTCGACATTTCCGATAATGGGAAAGGGATTCAGCGTTCGTATTTTAAATCTGTTTTTCAGCCAGGATTTACAACTAAAACCCGTGGTTGGGGATTGGGTCTATCCCTATCTAAACGAATTATTGAAGAGAATCATGGGGGGAAACTATTCATTAATCATTCGGAACTTGATAAAGGAACAACCTTTAGGATTGTACTTAAAAAGAGATTCTGATTAGCACGGGGTTTTTGTTAGTTCCTTTTTTGCTATTAGCCTACAATCAACGTATTTTGATACAGTTTTAGTGATTTTGTTGTTATGCGTTAGCTTTTCGTTACTGTTTGACAAAATCTGATTTGTAAGACTAGGGCTTGATAGCACTTCAATGCATTTTTCTATCACCTCATCCTTATTCAGGTTGTATTTTGCCTTTCCTTTTTGCAGGTAGTATCGGCCAACAATTTCCTCTTCGATTAGTTTTACTATTTCCTCTTTATACAGTTCAAATTCTGTATATCCCTTTTTATCAATGGCCATCTCAAGGCTATCAAAAAGCGATTGGTTTGAGGTATAGTAATTTTCCCTTGTGGCAGTTTTTTTAAGTTCTTTTAGCAGCTCGCTGGTTTGGCTTTCGTATTCAAAACCAACAGAATCGAGGTATGATAAAAAATCGACAAAATCATTTTCGGTTAGTTCAAACATAGCAGCAGGAGCAATTCCGGAGTGCGTATGGCGAAACTTAGTGGCGTAATTAAATAGCATATTTTGTGCATACAAACTAGCAGATAGTCGGCTGTAGAATGTAACTGTTTGCTCAATATCGGGTGTAATACCCCCTCCGTCGTACATTAATCTGCCGCTTTCAGTCTTAAATTCATTGATAAGCGAATCGGGGATAGAATGAATCCTGCCTTCTTCATCCCTTTTGGCAAAGTCAACAGCTTGAATGCATCTGCCACTAGGGATATAGTATTTGGCGGTTGTAATTTTTAGTAGCGCGTTGTGAGGCAACGGACGTGTAGCCTGCACAAGCCCTTTACCAAATGTTCTTTCGCCAATGATAACGGCTCGGTCTAAGTCTTGCAGAGCACCCGCAACAATTTCCGATGCAGATGCAGAGATTCTGTCAACTATCACAACAAGCGGAATTTCCGTATCGAATGGCTTGGAAGGAGTGTTGTATTCCTGGTCGAACTCCTTTATTTGTCCCTTGGTGTAAACCACAAGTTGGTTTTTTTCCACAAATAGGTTTACAACTTTAACCGCTTCGTATAGAAGTCCTCCTGGGTTGCTTCTGAGGTCGAGAATTAGCCCTTTTGCTTTTTGCTTTTTTAAGTTTTTTAGGGCGTCTTTTACTTCGCTTTCGCAATTTACAGTAAAGTTTGATAACCTAATATAGCCCAAATCATCGTTAACCATTCCGTAGTATGGAACGCTAGGGATATGAATTTTTTCACGGTTAAAGTTAAACTCCAAGGAATCTTTTACACCATATCTTTTAACAACTAAGCTAAGCATTGTGTTTGATGCCCCTTTAAGTTTGTTACTTACCTTGTCTACGGTTAATCCTTTCGTTGTAATGCCATCAATACGCCTAATTTCATCTCCGGCCATAAGCCCTGCTTTATGTGCAGGGCTTCCCTCGTATACCTCCGCGATAACTGCGAATTCAACACCATGCCTAATAAGAGCACCCATTCCTCCATATTCACCAGTTGTTTGAAACTCTAGAGTTTCTTTGTTCTCTTCGGGAATAAAGTCGTTATAGGGATCGAGTGACTTGAGCATTGCATCAATGCCTGTGTAGATTAATTTTTCGGGATCAATATCATCAACATAAAAAATGCTAAGCTCACGAAAGAACGAAAAGAAGATATCGAGGCTTTTAGATGTTTTAAAGTCGATTGATTTGAACGAAAAGAAAACTATGAGTAATGCTGCTATGGGAATCCAAACCAGATGTTTCTTACTTTTAAATATTGCCATTCTTTCTTTTTTTGATAAAATTCAGGTTATGCAAACAACAAAGTAAGCAAATATAAGTCCAAATAGGGTTGTTGGTATTTCTTTTAAAGCTAAAAAGAGCAAATTTTGAAAATGAAGTAGCCTAAGGAACAGGGTCGTGCCCATCTCCTCCCCATGGATTACAGCTGAGTACCCTTTTTATGCAGAGCCATAACCCTTTTATTGGCCCATGTTTTTTAAGTGCCTCTAAACAATAACTAGAGCAGGTTGGTGTGTATCTGCAGCTAGCGGGAAAGAATGGGCTAATGGCCAGTTGGTAGAACTTAATAGGAATAGTGAGGATGAGTATTGCAATTTTACGGATGAACCTCATGGGTTAAATCTTTTTCAATTGTCGAAAATATGCACTGTATAGCTTTCTGATGAGCGTTAAAGTTCTCATGTGATGAGGCAACGTACATAACAACAAGTTTAATGTGAGTATTGTTCTTAATGCACCACTCTTCCAGTAAATGCTTATTTAATCTGTAAGCCTCTCTCATTTTACGCTTAATGCGGTTACGGTCAACAGCTCTCTTGAATTTTCTTTTTGGGACAACAAACATAACCTGTGCAAAGGGAAACTCATCAATAATAGCTGATGGTAGGTAAAGTACCTTATAGGGATAGTAAAACTGGTTAATACCAGTTGAAAAGATGGTTTCGATGCTCTTTTTTGAGCAAAGCTTTTCTTGTTTTGGAAAGCCAAATGGCTTCATCTTATGGGAGTGTACTGTTTTGATCTTACAAATAATCAGCAAAGAAAATGAGCTGCGCTATTTGTTATCCTTATTGAATTTCTTGATATACTCATCTAATGCTTGGGTCATACTTGAGCAGGCTGGGGTTGGCACTAATATATCGGCTTTAAGTTTATGGTCTTTAACTGCTTTTGCTGTAGTAGGGCCAAATGCTGCAATTTTAGTATTCCCCTGTTCGAAGTCGGGAAAATTCTTAAATAACGATTTTATTCCACTTGGGCTATAGAATACGAGAATATCGTAATCCATTCCATTTAAATCAGATAAATCGCTGCTAACAGTACGGTATAGTATGGCTTTGGTGTATTTAATTTTTGCTTTATCCAAAGATTTTGGAATCTCTGTCTTATGTACATCGGAAAGTGGGATGATATACTTTTCGGTTTTATGTTTACTGATAACCTCCATTAATTGAGGAAACATTCCCTGGCCGAAAAAAATTCTTCTTTTACGATAAACGATGTACTTCTGAAGGTATAGGGCAACGGTTTCTGTAATACAAAAATATTTCATTGTTTCTGGAACAGTAACCCTAACCTCTTCGCAAATTCTAAAAAAGTGGTCAATAGCTGTGCGGCTAGTGAAAATTACCGCAGTGTGCTGAAGAATATCTATTCGCTGTTGACGGAACTCTTTTGATGAAACACCTTCAACTTGAATAAATGGTCTAAAATCAATCTTAAGATTGTGCTTTTCGATTAAATCAAGATAGGGAGATTTTTCGCTTTGTGGTTCAGGTTGCGAAACAATAATCTTTTTGATTTTCAAGGCATTGGGGTTTTGTTCAACATCACTATATCCCGTTAATAAATAGTTTTTGCTAATAGCAAAATAGGGATAATTTCGAGGGCACAAAGATATAAAATTAAATAGAACAACGAAAATCCTTTATTAATAAATACCTGTAGTGTTCGCAATGTCCTATAAACGACAGCTATAACTACTAAACCTACTGAAACAATAAGCAGTGAAGTAGTTAAACTCCGATTTATGTAAACCAAAAGAACAACAATGGGTGCAAGCAAAACACTAATGATTCTGGTGTAAAGTAAGGTGTTAAAATATAAGTCATTAAGCTCCTTTTGTTTGTTGCTTATTATCCCAATGACTTTATTAGAAATAAATCGGAATACTCTAAATGCTAGTAGAACCGTGAGTGATAAAAAGAAAATCTTAAATGAGGAGAGATTCTCGGGTATTAGTTCAAAGTGATCCATTGTTAGACTTATACCCAAGGGAATGGTTATAAAGAAGAGTGAGTCGAGAAGGATGAAGAGCCTGCTCCAAAGTAATGAGTTTTCTTTGGTAAGCCTGCTGGCTATGATGTGGAAAATTCCTCCACGGAAAAGTGATGAAATACTTTTAGAATAGAATACCTTAATGTATGCAAGGAGAAGCAGTATTAAAATGGAAGGCCATATTGTCCAATCTTGAGTTGCATTTTTTTCTATCTTTGGCTTAATGGTAATGCTTTCGGTAAATGTTTTTTCTGGTGTTCGTTCTGTTTTGAGAAACACAGAACCTTTGGCGCCAATAAAGTTCTTATAGTATTCCTTACTGTAAAGTGTAGTTTCTGTAAATAGATTTTGAGGGATTTGTTTTTGCTCAATTATACTATGTAAAGGAACGAAGTCACCCTGTGGACATATGTAGCAGGTTGTGTCAACCTTTGTAACTTGAAGCTTACGGGCTGAAATTGGTGCCTTTATCTGCTTTGCTTTTTGCTCCTCTATTTCAATGCTCTTTCGCTCAAACTCAAGGAATATAGGATTGATGTCACTTGGCGTATTAATGGTGTCGCTGGGCAGGGGAGCTGTGCGAACACTATCCCTTACAGTCAGCGTATCGGGCTGCTGTAATATAAGTGAAAAGGAATTACCCCAAAAAACTTTACTATTTTTGCTATTCGTAGCCATTTAGCCCAACCTGTAAAAACTATAATTTTAATTCACAAATATACTAAAGGTTTTTTCTCTTATTGCTACATTTGCAAAGTACGGTGGAGAAGGTTTTAATTTTTCATAAATAAACGGGAAAAACAATACGAACAGGTGTGTTTTTTGCACAAAACAATACTGTTCGCATTTATTATGTAATTTTTATGAGAGTCGTAGTTCAAAGAGTGAAGAGTGCTTCAGTAGCTGTAAATGCGAAAGAAGTTAGCGATATTGGTAGGGGCCTTTTGGTCCTTGTTGGTTTTGAAGATGATGACAATGAAGAAGATTTAAATTGGATGGTTGGCAAACTTTTACGATTACGAATTTTCGACGATGCCGATGGTTTAATGAATCTTTCGATTGGCGAAGTGGGTGGCCAAATTCTAGTGGTTAGCCAGTTCACGCTTCATGCAAAAACTAAAAAGGGCAATAGGCCGTCATTTATAAAGGCAGCACATCCAGATATTGCCATTCCGCTTTACAATTGTTTTGTTGAAAGGCTAAAGAGTGAGTCAGGAACAAAGGTAGGAGAGGGTGTTTTTGGCGCCGAGATGCTTGTCTCACTTGAGAACGATGGACCCGTAACCCTTTTTATTGACACTAAAAATAAAGAGTGATGTCGGATATCAGCATAAAGCAACTTCAGGTTGAGGTTGACCAATGGATACAACAAAAAGGGGTTAGGTATTTCAGTGAGTTAACTAACCTGGGCGTGCTTATTGAGGAGGTTGGTGAATTGGCCCGAATTATTACCAGAACATATGGAGACCAATCCTTTAAGGAAGGAGAGCAGACCGATAATTTGGAGGAAGAGCTGGCCGATGTTCTGTTTGTGCTGGTGTGTATAGCCAATCAAACGGGAGTTGACCTTACTCAAGCAATGCAAAGAGGAATGCATAAGCGCAATACTCGCGATGCCCATAGGCATTTAAAAAATCCTAAGCTTAGGCAACAGTAAATCGTATTATTGATAATTTTCGTAATTTTATAGCAGATAAAACTTTTTGATATGACAAATCCCATTGAAGGAAAATTCAACATCGAGGTAGATGATAAGGCAGTGTTAGCCGCAATAGCAGAGCTAAAATCCAAAGCAGAAACCCGAGCAAAGAGCGATAAGGAGTTGCTAAAAAAATGCTTTAGCCTAATCGATTTAACCACCCTAAACTCCACCGATAGCGTTGAGCGTGGTGAACTTTTTGCCCAAAGGGTCAATAATCTGATTAAGGTTTATCCACAGATGCCCAATGTTGCAGCAATTTGCGTTTATCCCAGTTTGGTTGCAGGCGTTAGGCAAACGCTTACCGGTAAAGATGTAAAAATAGCATCGGTAGCAGCAGGTTTTCCTGCATCGCAAACGTTTATCGATATTAAGTTATCGGAATGCCAGATGTGTCTTGATATGGGTGCCGATGAGTTAGATGTGGTAATATCATTGGGCTATTTTTTAGAGGGCGATTATTTCACCGTATTTAGCGAACTGCAGCTAATTAAAGAGGTCGCTGGCGATGCAAGGGTTAAGGTTATTCTTGAAACTGGCGCAATGCCTAGTTTAGAGGAAATTCGACTAGCATCATTTTTGGCCATGGAAGCTGGAGCCGATTTTATTAAAACGTCAACCGGTAAAATTGATGTTGCCGCAACCCCCGAAGCGCTTTACGTTATGTGCCAGGCGGCTAAGGATTATTATGAGGTTACCGGTCGTATGGTTGGAATTAAGCCAGCTGGAGGCATGGTAAATTCATTTGATGCTGTTTATTTCTACTCCATTGTTGAGGAGGTTTTGGGTGAGAAATGGCTTAACAATAAGTGGCTACGATTAGGTGCCAGCCGTTTAGCCGACAACCTGTTATCGGATATTATTGGTGAAGACGTTAAGTACTTCTCGGCTTCTACAGCTGGGGCTAAGTACTAATAGCCCAAGTTTTCTCTTTTTTCAATGTTCGGATGGCCTTTGGTTATCTTATGCTGGGGCCAATATGGTTGGCTATTCATAAAGCGATACCAAAATAATCTAGCTCAATATTTTTCATCTTACGCGAGTGCGACTATGCTTATCTCGGTAATGGTCAAATTTGCTTACTACTTTCCCTTTGCGGATTATGGTTTACTATAATTTCCTTGATGTTTTTTGTGCATAATGATTTGAGTTTTATAAGAATAGTAAGAGGCGATAAAAAATGTTTATTCGAAACACCATTTTCTGCGTGTCGTAAGTGGCAGATAATCATAATGTAACCCTCTTTTAAAATCGTAAAATTATAGAAATCTATTGCAATTGACTTTCCCTTGTAATTGCCACATAAACAGATAGTTGTATTTATTTTCTGATTAATCGAAAATATTTGACCAACGGAGCACCAATAATCGTTTTTGTGTCTTAATTTGCATCATATTACGGTAACGTAAAGTATAAACAAAGTGCTAGTAAACAAACTTATAACGACTATTTTCCGTACATGGAAAACACACAGCACGAAAAATCGGTGCACCGACTTAATGAGTTCACCGACGACGAAGAGCCTCCGAGTATAGTTGTCGTTTCTGACGACGACCCAGAGGTCTCATTTTGCCTCAGTAAAGCTGGGGCACAAACCGTAAAAGAGCATATCAATTTAATTGATTGCTCAAGAGATTTCAGCGCAGAATATTTTCACCAGACAACCAATTGGCATTGGCAGATTGATAATGGGCACACACCCCATGAGCAGTTTGCCATAATTATTAATGTCTTAACCGAAGAGATTACTGCCATTGCCAATCCTAAATCATCACTGAATCAGAGGATTGCTCTCTATTGTGCCAGCATTATGTTGGCTAACTATCCAAAACAGGGTTTAAGGCAAAAAATGGTACCCATTGAAAATGGGTTATTAGCCATTTATGCTAAACTAGCTATTGTGAAGCATAATGTTTAGGATACGACAGGTATCTAATAGCATCTCTATTATGGATAGAGGGGCTATACAGCAGGTAATTAGCCTCATGAAATCGCATTTCCCCCTTGCCGATGCCACAAAGTTTGATGAGATACCCGAGGTGCTCAGTAATCCTTTTAAGTATAAGTTTCAGCTTATTATGCTGGTTGCCGATGACCCAAACGGATACGTTAAGGGGGCAGCACTTCTATATCATGCTCCTGATTTAGGTTTTTGTTATCTCGACTATATTGCAACTCACAAGGCAATTAGTTCTAGAGGTATTGGTGGTGCTCTTTATCAAAGGGTTAGAGAAAAAGCCCTATCG
The DNA here is from genome assembly GCA_028680705.1 of Bacteroidales bacterium. Lineage (GTDB taxonomy): Bacteria > Bacteroidota > Bacteroidia > Bacteroidales > Tenuifilaceae > Perlabentimonas. Next base: position 3,421 of record JAQUJY010000018.1, on the reverse strand, counting down.
CTTAACTCCATTGGTGTTTTTTATGAGTGCCTTCCAGATGATAAGGACTTGTGCCCAGACCCTTCAGAACTAAAGTTGAATAAAGCGAGACTTAGGTTTTACGAAACCTTTGGCGCTTACCCAATTATTGGAACAAAGTATGAAACGCCTGTTAAAGAGGATGATACTTGTGCTCCCTACTTGGTTTTTGATGGTTTGGGTCGTGAAGAAGCGCTAGAAAGAGCAACTGCCCAAAAATTTGTTCGAGCTATACTTGAGCGAAAATATGGTCATTATTGCCCGCCCAGCTATGTTGATATGGTTGTTAAATCGTTTCAGGATAATCCAGTAAATTTCCGTGAGCCAAAGTATTTTAAATCTAAGCCAAAAACTGGGAAACTGGAAGAGGAACTCAATGATAAAATCGCTTTAGTGGTTAATAAAGAACACTCTGTTCATCATGTTAGGGAACGTGGATATGTTGAAGCGCCTGTTAGAATCCCTGCAATCCTTAAAGAACTTGACAAGCAGCCTTTTTTTCAAGTTCTCGATACTGATACATTTTCAGATAAGTATATTCTGGAAACCCATAATAAACAACTGGTGAACTATTTAAAGGCTGTTTGTGAAAAGCTTAGGCCCGATAAGGCCATTTATCCCTATATATTCCCTGTTCGAAATGCCTCAAAGCCACCCAAAGACAGAAGCGTTGCGGCAGGCTATTATTGCATTGACACATTTACTCCATTAACATCTAACTCATATAAAGCAGCAAGAAGAGCAGTGGATTGTGCCTTAACTGCAGCTAATTATGTGATTGCTAACAAAACGTTAGCCTATGCATTGGTGAGGCCTCCTGGTCATCACGCAGAGCGTAAGGTTTTCGGTGGATTTTGCTACTTTAACTCCGCAGCTATTGCCGCCAATATGCTTTCGAAGTATGGCAAAGTGGCTATGCTTGATATTGATTATCACCATGGGAATGGGCAGCAAGATATTTTTTATGATAGAAGCGATGTGCTCACCATTTCAATTCACGGTCATCCCTCTTTTGCCTATCCATACTTTAGTGGATACGCAAACGAGAAAGGAGAAAGGGAGGGTCTTGGTTACAATATAAACATTCCTTTATCCGAAAATATAGATGTAAGTGAATACGATGCCGCCTTGTTAAAAGCGATAAAAGTCGTTAAGAAATTTACCCCCGATTATTTAATATTGCTATTGGGTCTTGATACCGCTAAGGGTGACCCAACAGGGACATGGCTTTTAAAATCTACGGATTTTGAAAGAAATGGTAAACTAATAGGCTCCTTAAAAACTCCCACGCTAGTTGTACAAGAAGGTGGGTATAATACCCGGAATATTGGGGTTAACTCTTCCGCTTTCTTTAAGGGTCTTTGGAAAGGTTTTTACCAAGACTTAAATTCATTAACAACAAATAATAAACCTCATTCAACAACAAAAAACAAACAGTAAAATGCGAATTGGATTAACATACGACCTCAGAAGTGATTACCTTAAGCAAGGTTACACAGAGGAAGAAACGGCCGAGTTTGATGCCGAAGTTACCATCGATGCTATTGAGAAAACGCTAAACGAATTGCGTTACCCAACCGAAAGGATTGGAAACATTAAATCTTTAGTGAACTCAATAGCGGCTGGTAAGCGTTGGGATTTAGTGTTTAATATTAGTGAGGGAATGTATGGAATAGGACGAGAGGCACAGGTTCCCGCACTACTCGATGCGTACAAAATACCCTATGTTTTTTCTGATCCGTTGGTTATGGCACTAACCCTTCACAAGGGCCATACTAAACGAGTGGTTCGGGACTATGGTGTTCCCACAGCAGATTTCGTGGTTATTGAAACACTTGAAGATGCTAGAAGGGTAAATCTCCCGTATCCACTTTTTGTGAAACCTGTGGCAGAGGGAACAGGTAAGGGTATAGATTCAAAATCGAAGGTGATGTTGCCTTTTCAGCTGTTCGAAGCTTGCGAGAATCTTTTAAATCAGTATAACCAACCTGTTTTGGTTGAAACATATTTACCAGGCAGAGAGTTTACTGTGGGAATTGTTGGAACAGGCAGTAAGGCAAGAGTAGTTGGGGTTATGGAAATTGTGGTGACAGAAAAAGCACCCGAAGCGGTTTACTCATATACAACCAAGGAGAATTGGCATGGAGTGGTTGAATACTCTTTGGCAACAGGCCGTGATTTAGAATCATGCTCTAAAATTGCTCTTAAGGCATGGAGGGTTCTGGGTTGTAGAGACGGTGGTAGAATCGATTTAAAAATGGATAAAAATGGCGTGCCAAATTTTATAGAGGTTAACCCATTAGCAGGAATTAATCCCGACCATAGCGATTTACCCATGCTGACCCGTAAGAATGGTATACCCTATAAGCAGCTGATAAGGATGATTATGAACTCGGCAATGAGTAGAGTTAAAATTAGCGCTAACACAAACTTGGTTAAGAGTTATGCAGCAGCACGTTAAGGCCGTTATTTTATACAATCAGCTATCGGAAAACGCAGGACCCGATGAGGCTGATGTGCTTGAGCAGGTAAAACTTGTTCGTGAGATGCTTACAGAACTTAATGTCGATGTTGATGAGATTCCGTTTTGTAGCAGACTCGATAGCGTTGAGGAGAATTTGTTAAGGGCAAAACCCGACTTTGTTTTTAATCTGGTTGAGTCATTGAATAACAAAGGAAATTTAATCTATTTTGCTCCAGCCCTTTTGGACTCTTTGAATATTCCTTTTTCTGGGGGCAGTGTTGAAGCAATGTTTATTACAACATCCAAGCCGCTGGCCAAGGAAAGGATGGAAAGGAATGGAATCCCTACCTCTCCGTGGTTTTATCCAAACTTAATTCCACCATTAGACCACAATAAGAGATATATCATCAAGCCCATTTGGGAAGAGGGTTCGTTGGGTTTAGATGAGGATTGTGTTTATGATGGGAACGACCCTGGTTTTGCAAAAAAATTATCTTCACTTAATTCTAAGAGTTTTTTTGTTGAAGAATTTATTGATGGAAGAGAGTTAAATCTATCAGTTCTTGCCAGTGAGAATGGTCCCAAAGTTTTATCTCCAGCTGAAATTATCTTCTCTAATTACCCTGCGGGGAAGCCAAAGGTTGTGGGGTTTTCTGCAAAGTGGAAAGAGGATAGTTTTGAGTATAAGAACACGAATAGAACTTTTAAGTTTTTAGAATCGGATAATCTTTTGCTGCAAAAACTGAAGAACTTAGCCATAGAATGTTGGCACACATTTGATTTAAATGGTTACGCAAGGGTCGATTTTAGGGTCGATAATGCCGGAAACCCTTTTGTTCTTGAGGTAAACGTAAATCCATGCATTTCACCCGATTCAGGTTTTTTTGCTGCTTGCGAGCATGCAGGTATTCCTTTTCGCGAGGCGGTGAGAAGGATTGT
>JAQUJY010000100.1 GCA_028680705.1 Bacteroidales bacterium | reverse complement strand
ATGCTCAGTGCGCGTAGGGAAATATGCACCGTAATACGGATGCACTTTATGCTGCAAGTTTGGGAACATTATACCATTGCTAAACCATTGCCAAGCACCATTAATACCAAGTATATCGGTAAAAGGAAGGTAAAACTCCGTAAGGGTTGGGTAAAACTCGGCAAGCCAGGGTATGCTTGGGGCATTGGTTAAATCTACTTGCGCATTAGCAACACGAACAAAAACCCTTTGGCATAACTCCCTTAGCATATCGCGATTAGCCCGCGACGATTCATAATCAATAATGGGGCACACCTGATTAATCTGCTTTTTTAGCCACGAGTAAAAGTCCATTGCTGTGCCATAAGTACCTTCAAAACAGTAATTTTCCCCACGCCTCAACCCCTCAAATGCCTTTCGGTTTGGCGTTGATGCCAATAGTCCAATAAAATCTTTATCATAAAGTGTTGGCTCTGGGTATTTTAGCTGCATAATTCGCTTTTATAATGATGTCAAAGGTAGGGAAATTAAGGGTGTATTCTACAAGTCTGGGTGCGGCTTATAGTTTCGTCAAAAACAGGACAGCAATAGCACAAAGAATGAATAGAACAACCCTCAACCTCCCCCAAACAAAATTAACAACCATTTAAATGCCGAAAAACCACGCATAAAGTACTTCTGGTCACACTATTTTAATTGCGCTAAACCCACAGCCAGTAAGGTAAAGCGCAAACCATGCCACATAACATGTTATTTAACATGTATGGGGGGGGGAGGGGGCATGCGTACTATACTTTTGTACATTTGGTATACTTAAACACCCATAAAAAGTATTAACCAGTTCGAAAGGAGGCCATAAAACTAGCTTAACCCACCCCCAAGCAGCCACTGCAAGGCAATGGTTGCAAGGCGTAGCACCCAAAATGCTGGGAGTTCCGAAAAAAGGCTAACTACCTAAACGCCACAGGGGGAAACCTAAGCCCCACAAAAGTAAGGTGGGTTTACCCATACCCTAAGGGAAAAGAAAAGCGCAGCAACCCGAAATAAATCCTCTGGATAAGGTGGGCTGCCGCGCAGATTGTAAAACATGTAAATATAACAAAAATGAAGAAAATAATTTATGCTTTTGTAATAATAGCTGCATTGCTTGGTGGTTACCTAACAGCAAATACTTATGCCCAACCTGTTGAGATTATAAAAATTGCAGATAACGGTGGCGGAGGTGGTGGTAGCGGTAACACTGCGACCTGCTACAGCACTTATACTACACCACTTTTAGGCGGTGGTACTACGATTTTCGTTTGTGGCATTTGTACTCAAACAAAAGCAAAAACCTTTAGCGACTCCGGCACTTGTTACTTTTAAACAATTTAGCGGAGCACACTATTGCATGTGCTCCGCTATTAACCAAACTAAGTTTTAAATAAAATATAGAGCAACTACTCTAAACTTTAATACATTCAACTATGAAACTATCTGCAAGCATGGCATTCCTAATATGCGTCAATTTATCATTTCTTATCTCCTGTAAGCATAACTCAACACATAATTCTTTTAAAGTTTATAACGAGGAGGTAACTAGCATAAATCACGAATCATTTTGTCCTTCGTTTCTAATCTATGTAAAGGATCATCTGCTTTTGATAAATAATGATCGTGACACCATATTTGAACTAGTTGATCTTAAAACGAAAACCGTTAAGAAGTTTGGTTTAAGAGGCAGAGGACCTAATGAATTCTTATACATTAGTGATGCCTACAACGACGACTACAAGGAGGTTGTCACCATTGTGGATGTTAATTCAAAAAATGTATATAGCATATCTTATGATGATATCCTTAATTGCGATTTAACAAATGCCAAACAGCTTAAACTGCCCACAAGCATAACCATTTTTACCGCGATTAGAATAACAAGCAATGGCTGGGTTTATGGTGACCTGTCAGGCAATGCCATGGTAACGCAGCTAACTAATAATGGGGCCCTTCTGAAATTTGAACACCAACCAAAGTTACCTTACTCACTTAACCAGAATACTAAAGCCTATGCCTACTACTCGGCAATAGCCTACAATTCTGAATTAAACAAGACCATAGTAGCATTAAGGTATTTCCCTTATGTATATATCCTTAACGAGGATGGAACACTATACAAAACCATTAAAACTACTGAAAAATATGAAGTACCCATTTTTAAAAACAACTCCCTTCTTCCATCTGAATCATCAATGATTTACTGCTGGGAAGTACACACAAACGAAAAACATATCTACATTGGGAATGCAGGAATAACCCAAGGCGATTTTGAGCAAGATAACCTTAAGGGAACCTCCATTCTGGTGTATGACTGGGATGGAAATCAAGTTAGCGAGATTAAAGCAGATTTTGCCTTTGTAACCCTGGCTTTTGATTTTAAAAACAAAAAAATCTATGGCAATAGCACCAAGGATATGTACCACTGTGTTTCACGGATTCCTCTAAGGGCAGAGTTATAATGAAATACAGTACGTCACAACTCCCCTACTTTCCCTAATCAAAAGGTTGATATTTTTAAAGCGGATAACGGACTTGTAATTTCTGTTCTATATCCTTCAGAAATGAAAGATAATGATTTGGACAATTTAGGTTTAGTTAATACAGACAACCCTATCTTATTGCTATTCACAACTAATATCTGATTGTTATGAAAAAAAATACATTTTTTATTGCCGCGATTTTGTTTCTGATTACTTTTCTGGTCACTTTCAGTATTTACTTACTACATTATAATTCGAAACTTAAGAGTAAGTATACTTTAAAAAATGGTAGCTGCGAATTGATTCGTATTGAAAATAAATTACTTAAGGAGGGTTTCTTCCACTCGTATGATTTTTCATTTTTCCATTTAGACCTAGATAAAACCATATATACTAATAATAATGATGGTACAAGCATCTCCTTTCAATCAAAAGACAAAACGACTCTTGTTCTGTTAATTAATGCAAAAGGATGCAGTACATGTTTTCAGGAGCATCTAAATATGGTTGAAAGTATAAACACAACACGAAAATTTGGAGCGCTAATTGGAATTGAAGGGTTTAATGAAAGGGATTTTAATATATTTATAGACCAAAATGGCTTGAGTGAAAATACATATAGATTGCCAAATAATTTTTACGAAGGATTTCAGAACAGCTCAATTATCTATTTTTTAGTCCACAAAGGGGAAGCTACGTGTTTCTATGCACCATCTGATTCTTTCCCATCGTTAACAGCCGATTATTATGATAAAATTGATAACATAGTAAAGTACATGGTTCGTTAATTTTAATATTTACTCATCAAAAATAATTTGATTATAAAAAACTTTATTTATGCTCTTGCCGTAATAGCTGCATTGCTTGTTAGTGTTTTAACAATAAAAACTTATGCACAACAAACATCAATAACAGAAATAGGCGTTGGTAATTATTCTTGTACAGTAACTTCAACTTGCGGCTCTTATGGTTCAGTTTCATGCACTGGTCAAACATGTGAGAGAGGTTGGATGTGGGTAAAATGTGATGGCAAAAGAACTGATTGTTAATTTATTTAGGGCTATAAAAACTTATAGCCCTTTACTTTAAGATTTTAAACTATGAAAAAAATACACCTTTTATTGTTTTTTATTTATATGCTGTCAGGTACATCATGTAAGGATGATACTAGTCATTTACCTACAGTTAATTTGGAACAGGATTTATCCTTAAACCAGTTTAGTGATTCAAGCTATATTTCAGATATTCGTTCCTTGTTTTACTACAATGGAAAATATTATGCATCGGATTATAATCGAGATCAAATACTTATTTTAAATGAAAATCTTGAACTTCAGAAAATATTGGGGCAAAAAGGCAAAGGACCAGGAGAGCTATTGGGTGCATCGGATTTATATGTATATAACGATACAATATTTGTATTTAATGATAGCAAGAGGAGTTTTGAATTGTTTAATTCAGAAGAGCATTTACAGACCATTAACTTGTTGTCTCAGCATAGTTTATCTTCGGGTATAAGGTTTGCTGTAACCAATAGTGAAATTTATTTTTCAAGCTTTTATTCTCAATACAGTATTTCAAGGTATTATTACAAATTAGATTCAGCTCAGTTTTTTGGTAGATCAACAGAGTATAGAACCCCACGTGAAAGTAGAATTAAGAATAAAAGACATGTACATGTTTTAAACAGTAAAATTGTTGCTATACCCGATTACCAGCCTTTTATTGATGTGTATACTTTAGCAGGTGAATTTGTTGCTAGTTTTGATTTAAGTAGCATTGACCAGATTAAAAAAACCCTCGAGTATGTGGAAAGAAATGATTATGCCGAAAATTCTTACTCTCAATTCTTTCCAGAGTCGTATGTGTATGAAGATAAGATTTTTATTCTTATAATAACGGTTGGAGAAAACGATGAGAAGTTTACAAATACTTTACTAGAGCTAGAATTAGAAGGTGATGCAATAAAACCCGTTCGATTATTGAATTTGGGAAATGGTTGGTTCAGTTCATTTTGTGTTTCAGCCGATAAGATAGTTGCATTTAATGGTTCAACAACAAAATTGATTCGGTATGATTACTAAAATTTATTTAACAATAGTTCTATTCTTGGTAACATTAGGTTCTTGTACTACTAAAAATTCAAACGATAAATCTAAGAACCCTAAAGTTAACAATATTTTTGAGCAACAAAGGAGTGCTGTTTTAGGAAAGAGGATTAATTCAATTGCAACCATTTTAGGTGATTCGATAAATGCAGAATGCAAGGTAATTCTATTGTATGATGGTTACGATTGTGAAACATGCATTGATGTTGGCTATGAAATGTTAAAAAGAATAGATGATTTAGCAGGTAGGCAAAAGGCTTATGTAATAACAACTTCACTAAATATTGGGCGCGATCAAGCCAAAAACGAATATTTTAATTACGTTTATTATGACGAACATGATATTATTCGAAAGGAGTTAAAGTACATTTATACACCCGTGTTGCTAAAACTGGATTCTACTGCGAAAATAGAAGAAATATTTTTCCCTGATTACGAAAGGGATTTAAAGAATGAAACAAGATTCGTAAGCCTAAGCTCTGAAAAGCATTAGTTTTTGAGCCTATACGATAGGTTTTTATCGTGAACCCAGAATACCCCCATTAACAAAAAATCAATATCTTTGCCTATCAACACCCAAAACCTAAAAAGATGAACCGCCTTTATACCCATACCCTCATAGGGGCTTTTTTTATACTGCTGGCTTCCTGCTCATCGGGCAAAACCGATAGCGAACAAACCATCAGCATCCAACCCAACGACACTCCTACCCTAACCACATAGCGCAAATATAAATACTACCACCCCTTTTCAAATACAAATTAGCACATATCTATATGTTTTCATCCCTAGTATTTAGCAGGATTTAGCCCGTTTTTAGAATTACGTTAAACCCACTACCAGCAGCAAAAAGCGCAAGCCACAGCACAAAACATGCTGTATAACATATTTGGGGGGGGCTATGCATGCTATTCTTTTGTATGTTTGGTATACTTAAACACCCATAAAAAGTATTAACCAACACGAAAGGAGGCCACAAAACCAGCTTAACCCAACCCCGAGCAGCCGCTGCAAGGCGATGGCTGTGAGGCGTAGCCCTAAGGCATTGGGCTTCGAAAACAAAAACAAAAAACCCCCACCCCGCTAGGTGACCTGAAATCAACGCCGGAGTGAGGGGGTAAACCGAGGTTGTACCAATAGTTAGTAACGTGAATTCTATTTTAAGGGTTACATTAGTTTTACCAAAAACTACCCTTTGGCAAACAACCTCATAGTTAACAACTATAATACAATGTTAATATGAGCAAACTAAATCATCTGAGAATCAAAACTTGTACCCTAGTAGCAACAATGCTACTATTGGCAATAAGCAGCTGCAAGGAGGACACTTTTATTCAGGATACAAACGAATCAACCCCTCAATTCAAATCAGGAATACAATTAAGCTTTACCCAGAAGGAAACCTCAATGAGCACATCAATGAGCAAAGGGGAGCTCAAAATCATCGGAGGTGTGGGTGTTCAGTCGGAAAGCAAAGAGGTAAACATTTTCTTTGATAACAAAAAGGAAAATTACTCTATGGAAATCAAAAGGCTTGATGGAGTCAAAAGGAAAGATTTCGTTGAACCAGAATGGAAAAAAATAACTAAATCGAACTTCAACGTATCCATACACGATGAGTATGGTAACCTAATGTTTTCTGATGTAACAACAGAAAAAACTGAGCAAGACCTGAGCTTTATGGTAACCTCTTATCTGGAGCGATCCAAAAAAATGCGGGAAATGCTTGAGCAAAGCAACGGCAAATCTAATCATTTTACTGCTGAAGTGCAGAAAGATACCAATGTGGTTAAGCTTACTCAGGTATATGATCAGAATAATGAAATAGACGAAAACCTTGCAGGTTATACAGCAGTATCGTACTTAAATATTAAATACGGTGTATCTGTTATTTCAAAACTTTTCGATGAAAATGGTGAGTTGGTAAGCAAGGTTACCATGCTCTACAGGTTGATTGACGATATTCCTATTGTAGCATACGAAGAGGCAATTAGTTACTCTACTGATTATACTGGAGAAGTGATAGAGAACAAGACGATAACTAATTACGATAATATTAACATAGAATACTTTTAGATTATGAAACAGATAATATATATACTGCTGGCATTACTGCTAGCTGCTCCACTAAAACCCATGGCACAGGAACCAACGGTTAAAGCGAATCCTGATTATCGCAATGCTTTTTGGGTTCACGGGTTACAAGGAGACGTAAACTCACTGAAAGCAATGTCGGATTACTTTGCTGCAAGATACAGAATCAATTCTTATCATCTAAGTTATACCTCAAACCGGGGCATAATTTATGCAGCCGATCAGCTAAACGGTTTTGGTTTTGAAGAGCAGGAGGATGATATAGTTATTGCCCATAGTATGGGTGGTTTGGTAAGCAGGCAGCACCAAAAACAGGCAAGTACCTCCAAGCAATTTGGTGGGCTAATTACCCTTTGCACTCCTCACAAAGGTGCCGAATTTGCCAACTCGTTTGATAACGGTAAGCTAGAAACATTTTATGAGAAAACTGTAACCGATGGCCTTGTTGGCTATGTTAATATCGGGCATATGGCAACAGCTAGCAAATACCACCGAAACGTAATCAGTGCGCTAAATAATATTGGCTCAACTATGGAAGATAGTTATAACTCTAGTTCCTTTGCAGGAGACCTGTTTTTAACAGTGCTAAAGATAAACGGTCTTCTAAACTTTATCGGATTAGATTATATTTCTGATAACTTCGTCTCAATTCTAAAGGGATATACTCAACAATTTGTAGCACTAGCTGCCGAGGTAGTTTGTGGCGATGAGGAGGATTATCGCCCATGGTCAAAAAATGATCTTAAGCCCAATAGCCCCGTAATTACCAATTTAAATAATACTACGCTAGCCTGCCCAAAAATCGCGGTTAGCTGCGTGGAGGACTACCCAACCGGCATTCGATTTCTCGGTTCGCGAATTAGTTACATGAAGCAAAATAGCCCAGGAATCGGCCAAATTACAGACAATGACCTGCTAAACTTAACCACTGGTATAGGAAAGGACTCTAGAATTTGTGCGAATAGGTACTACGATCTCTACTGCTCTGGCAGCTGGTGGTCGCTTGGGCTAACCAACTCACATTACAAAGCCAAGAGGGATGCCTTTAATAGACAAGCGGCTTTCTGGGAGAATGGTTTTGAAAGAGAGTTCCAGAAATGCCTGGGGAGCATATACTACACCACCGAAACCATATGGATTAGTGAGTGGGTATGGGCTCCTGGCAATGATGGAACAGTCGGCATAATACCCAGTTTTCCAATAATAGAATTGCCTCCACATCCTGGCGAGGATCCAGGAAACACCGACGGATGGGTATTGATTACAAGCTCACACACTGTTCAGGTTGAACACATCCACCCCAATGATGGTATTGTAACCCTACCCTCGCAGGAAGGGCTGGCTGGGGCAGAAACTGTAACAATCCCACAAACCAACCACGAGCAGGCCAAGACAAGTGAGGAAGTAAGAGATTATTTGAAGAGCCAGTTTGACTTGCATAATGGATATTTTAAATTAGAGTTAAAGTAGATTAGCTGAGTAGGGTAAAGTAGCACATGCGCTGCTTTGCCCTACTTTCAAAAAACGAAAAAGAATGAAACCATACTACTTTTTATTACTACAAATAGTTCTCGTAATTTCCCTTAGCTGCCAAAAGGAGCCAACACCCCCAAGTCCTACCCAGATAGTTAAGGATGGGGTGATTGTTTGGCAAGAACCGCTATGGCAAGTCCCGCACGACACAGCATACTATGTTTACTCGGTGGTAAAACCCTACTGGCAGTTCGACGATAAGGTAATTGTGGATACCTACAAGAACAAGAAAGCTGGAATACGCTGCATGGAAATAGAAACGGGTAAGGTGCTATGGGAACAGTACTTCGAGGGGCCAAGCCGACCACAGGGCCTGAGCGAAATGAATATCCTCGACCACTTCTTTAACCCCAAGGGCGGTTACCTAATTGTTTCCATTGGCGATTGGGGCGAAAAGGAGCATGTAAAACTCAACATCCATAGTGGTGAAGTGCTATGGCGAATCCCTTTGGAAGCCTTCACCTCCATTGAAGCTTACGGCAATCACTACTACTGCACGGTGCAGTCATCGGGCGATGTGCACCCCATGTATAGGGTAGATATTGAAACTGGGCAAGCCGAGTTCTTCTACGAGACCGACCTACCCCCACACCCCGACTACAATACCCAGCGAAGTAGCATAGCATTACCATTTGCGTATAATGGAAAGGAGATGCTTATAATTGACCAAATACAAATGACCAGCCCCAACTCTTCCAACCACTATTTTTGCCTAATGGATGCAACTACAGGTGAGCGGCTACTCAAGCATAACCCCATAGAACGGCCAGTCAGAAAGGTAGAGGTGAGGGATGGGGTAATATACGTTTTCTCCGGCGAGGGCTACAAGATATTCAGCATGGAAACCCTAACCTTTGAGCGCGACGTGAGGCTAATTGGTCGGGGGCAATACATGTACCATACATTTTATAAGGATAAACTAGTTGTTGGGCTTACGCCCACCAATGGGGTCGATGAGAATGGCCACTACGTAGTGGATTTAAAAACCCATAACCTGCTCCACACCTTCGAGGGTTGGGTTTTACCATCGACCATTCTCGACGATGTGCTGTACTTCGTGTCAGCAGGGCAAAAATTTCAGGCCTACAACCTGAGCACGGGGCAGCGGGTGCTAAACTTCGACTTAAGATATAATACCAAATTCGGGGTTGCCACCTACAAGAATGCCGAGGGCAAGAAGTTTGTGGTAGTGGGCGATATTGGATTTACCTACTGCTACGAGGCGATTTAGTTTATCAATAATTTACCAGTAAAAACAAATTCAGATGCGAAAAACAGTACAGCTCCTACTATGCATTGGCCTGCTATTTAACACCTACGCTCAGGCACAGCATATAAATTACCTGAACTATAGAGCAATGGCAGTACCCTACACCAGCTGCTTTGCCCAAAAGGGCGACCTAAAAATTAACCTGCTGCGCCAAACCTACTTCCCCGATAATGGGTGGACCAAGGGCTCATCTTTTAGATATAGAACCAAGACTGCTTTTACTGGTCTTTTTGAGAACAATTTGCTGGTTTACGATAACCACATCAACCTATCGTATGGACTAACAAACCAAATCAACCTTAGCGCCAGTTTTCTTTATTCCAAACGATCCGAGATATTTATACCTAGCAGTGTTGAAGGTAGTATTCCATACAGAGGTACTACCAACGCCTTCAATCTTGGAGCAGCTTACCACAATAAACTATCGGCTTACTTCGAGTTCGAGGTGGGCACAAGCCTTACGCTGGGGAAAGGGAACTTTCGCTATGAGGAGTCCATCTCGTACGAGTTTCAGCACGAGATGAGCTACCTTCGCTACCATACATTCAACCATAACCTGGTAGCAGGCCTATCCTTTCGATACAAAAAACTACAGCTAACAGCTCAGGTAAACACGGGCTATTTTCGGCACTATGGCATAAGCTACAACCCCGTTTTACCCTACGCCTACGAGGAGATTGTGAGGCACTTCTACGTCCACCAAACCGACTACTATATCGACCCAGCCCTGATAGTAAACATCAACTTTCGCCGCCTAGGGCTGCAAACCCACCTGGGCTACCCCTACGTAGCGGGCGAGAGCAAAATATCGAAGCCCACGCCCAGCATTGGCATAGGCCTATCGTATAAGATATTGAAAAGTAAGCAGGAGGGGAATTTTAAGTTATTAAAATCCTCTCGGGCGAGGTAAAGATAATACATTTTGGGATAAACGATTCGTGTT
>JAQUJY010000099.1 GCA_028680705.1 Bacteroidales bacterium | reverse complement strand
CGATTAAGAGCATTGGCCATCTCCTCAACCTCATCGCCAGAATCTACTGTAAGTTTCATCTTTGATGATATTTCGCCATCAGCCATGCGTTTAAGCATAGTTGTGATACTAATAATTGGTTTGGTGATGCTATTTGAGATAAAAATCAGCAGCAAGATTACAACGGTTAGGGCTACAATTCCAACTATTAATGAAATGATTAGCGTATGATTTGCCGAACGCATTATTTGGTTATACGGTACTGAAATACCTAACGACCATGAATTGGATACTCCCTTAACCGTAATGGGTGAAAAGAACATATAATGATTACTCCCCTGTTTATCGCTACGCAAAAAATGGAACTCTTCGCCTTTTCGAATGCGACTGCGTAACCTGTGCTCTTTTGTCTCAATTTGGAATACCTCTTCAATATTTTTTGATATCAATTCACCATTGGGATGCCCAGCAATTACACCTTCAGGAGAAACCAAGAAGGCAAATCCCCCTTCAACAGTCTCAACGCTTTCAACAAGTTTCTGTAGTGCTATTAGTTCTACATCAAGACCAACCATCCCCATATACTTCCCGTCAACTTGTACTGGGGATGCAATGGTTGTCATTAATCTGGCCTCGCGCTTTCCTTCCTGAACCACATCAAGATAGGGTTCCCAAATATCATCCTGATTCTCCTCCTTAAAAACATCGTAAATCTCCGGATCACCATCCAAACTCCGCTCTTCAATAGCACTTTCATATTTATCACCATCCCGAAGAACAAACATCATAACTCGCCCATACTCCTTTGTGTAGTTTGGAATGTAACCATAGTACTCCCAACTATCCCATATAATATAAACGTGCTCGTTGGCCTCTATAATTGGCAAATACATCTCTAAAAAGAGCTTTTGCCACTGGTCAACAGGCATCGTTTGATATACTGAGAAAGCTTGGGATAAAGTGCGCGTAATACTCAAATTGCTTTCAAAGAATTTCTCGATATCGGTGGCAGAGTTTTTTGCTATAAAACTTGTTTTATCAACGGTTTCGTTAAGGATTGATTTACGCGATGCAACAACAATATAGGCAACTGATACCACAAAGGATACCACAAAAACAGAGAGTATGTAAAGTATAATTTTCTGCCTTATTGAGCGTTTGGTTTTCATAGTGCCTTAATGAATTTATGAATAGGCTAAATGTAGCAATTTTTTGGAAATAGCCCATAATTACTATGGACAAACCAATACTTTTTGAGAGATAAAATGAATTTAAAGCAAAATAACATCAGAATAAATTATTGCCCTCATAAAAAAACTCACCATCAAAATTAACAAGAAATACTTTTTCGGTTGCTCTGGTTATGGCCGTATATAACCATCTTAAGTACTCCCTGGTCATCATTTTGGGTTTAAAAAATCCTTGATCAATATAAACATGCTTCCATTGTCCTCCTTGTGCTTTATGACAAGTAACGGCGTAGGCAAATTTTACTTGCAAAGCATTAAAATATGGATCGGACTTTATTTTAGCCATCCTATTCCGCCTATTTGCAATATTCTCATAATCTAATGCCACGCTTTGGAAAAGTTCATTACTCCTATCCATGGGAAGCGAAGGTCCCTCAACGCTAAGTGTATCGAGCATAATGATAACATCCAACTCTTGTTCCTCATAATCGATTAGCTGAACGGTAACCTCAGCAAAACGGAAGCCATGTAACTCATTTGACCCATGTATTCTTAGCACTTTAACCACATCACCATTGGCAATAAAGTTTATATTCTCAACTTTCTCTGTCCAGTGATAATTATTTCTCACAACCATAAGCAAATCTCCAATCGATAGTTCCTCCTCACGCCACAGCAATTGATTTCTAATACCCTGATTATACTTATTGGCCCTTTTGTTTGAGTAGCAAACCACAATGGATTCGTCCACTCCCACTCTTGAGTAACTAGTCTCAAGTGATTCGACAAGCTCAGTGCCCGAAAGTCTAACAACATCATCGAACCCAACAAGAGAAAATTTTGGAATCCCTACCCTGTGCTCATCTAGAAACTCTCTAATTTGGGAAGCATTTATGAGGATTCCCGAATCTTGAGCCTGACGAACAACCTCACTCAGAACAACCTCAGTTACAGTATAACCATAACTTTCCAATTCTCTACTATTCAGTGCTGGACTAACATCAAGCCTAATTGGAGGAAGTTGAGCATCATCGCCAACTAGGATAAGTCTGCAGTTTTCGCCATCGTTAATAAATGTTAGCAAATCATCGAGCAGACGACCCGACCCGAATTCTGAACTATCTGCAATTGTATTACTTAACATTGACGATTCATCAACAATAAAAATGGTATCCTTGCTCATATTCCTATTTAGCACAAAGGCTCCGAAGCCATCCTTTTGCGATTTCTGACGATAAATCCATTTGTGAATCGTGAATGCAGGATAATCTGAATATTTAGCAAGCACTTTAGCTGCCCTACCCGTTGGAGCCAATAGCACAACTTTAATTCTACATGCCAATAGCGTTTTAACGCACGAGGCAATCATGGATGTTTTGCCCGTACCAGCATACCCTCTAAGAAGAAAAATATGATTGTCTGTTCTATCGAGAAAATAAGAAGAAAGCAAATCGGCAGTAATCTCCTGGCTTTTAGTAAGTTCAAAGCCTAAATTTGTTACTAACAAACTATTTATGGTTTCTTTTTTCATTAAATGTTATAATAAAGCGCTGTGCCTTAGTGAAAATTAATTTTTGTTTCTAAATT
Source organism: Bacteroidales bacterium (assembly GCA_028680705.1). Classification (GTDB taxonomy): domain Bacteria; phylum Bacteroidota; class Bacteroidia; order Bacteroidales; family Tenuifilaceae; genus Perlabentimonas. The sequence goes on along the minus strand of JAQUJY010000099.1, from coordinate 7,822 downwards.
TGCAGGTAAACTTAAATTAAATCTAGCAAAATGAAAACGGTTTATCAAATTGTGCTTCTAATAGCCATAGCTGTTCTTTCATACTTTATATATGAAAGTATAATGAATCCTATTCGTTTTAACCACGAAAAGGACAAGAGATATAGTAAAACCATAGACAGGTTGAAAGATATTAGAACAGCTCAGCTGGCATTTCGCTCAGAAAACGACAAGTTCACAGGCAGTTTCGATACGCTTATCAATTTTGTTAAGCACGATTCGTTTAAAGTTGTAAGGCAAATTGGATCTATGGACGACTCTGTTGCAGTTGCCAAAGGTTTAGTTTACCGCGATACGGTTAAGATAAGAGTTCTTGACAGTATATTCACCAAGAATTATCCTGTTGATTCCCTAAGATTAGTACCCTACACGGGGGGTAATGAATTTGAAATGGGTGCTGGTATTCTAAAAACCGGTTCAGGACTTACCATTAAAGTTTTTGAGGCAAAAGTCCACAATGATATCCTACTTAAAGGACTTGACAGACAACTTGTGGTTAACATAAACGATTTAAGAAGGAAACTTGAGCGTTTCCCTGGTCTTCAGGTTGGATCGCTTACCGAGGCAACAAACAATTCAGGAAACTGGGAATAGGGTGAAAGAAAAGGCCATGCAAAAGTTAGAACTTTTTGACGAGACCTTTGACCCAGACCGAACGGCAACATACGAGTTATCCATTCAGGTCTCCCTGGGTGGATTTTCTCTGTGTATTAAAGATCTCACCCGAAATCTATTTATTGGGTTGGCTTCCTGTGCATTCAATCACCCTACTGTTTCTCCAAATGACTGGCCCGGGCAGGTTGCTTTTATAACCAATACCTATAAATGGATTTCAAAATCATTTAAGAGAGTTATTTTTAGCTACGAGTCAAAAAGTTTTGCCCTTGTTCCAGAAAATCTATTTGAGCCAAACAAAGCAAAAGCGTTGCTAACGCTAACTACACAAATACAAGATCTTGACGAAGTTAGACACAATAGTGCAACTATCGATTCTGTTACAATCTTTAGTGTTCCCTCATTGCTTGTAACGAGTTGGTTTAAAGTACAAAACGAATCGAAAATAGTCGCATTCTGCGATTCGGCAATACAATTACACCTACTCTCAATAAAAAGCGAAAAGGATAATTCAATTACACTATCACTTGCTAATGATTTTGGGGCGGTTATTGCATCAATTGGCAAGAAGATTCTGCATTGCGGAACCCTTGATATCACGTCAATTGATGATATTACCTACCATCTTTTAAATATTTGCAAAGAGTTAGGTTTTAGCCCATCCAATACGGTTGTTGGGATACTTGGGCAATACGATAAAAAAGCCGACCTAGAAATACTTATTCGACGTTTCTTCAAGAATGTTTCTCCAAATTCTACAATAGTACAAAGCGATTTTAGCTACTTAATAGACAAGCACAAAATCCGCTTTGCTAACCTATTCAGCCAATCGCTATGCGTATAGTTAGCGGTGAGCACAAAGGAAGAGTTTTTTCGCCCCCAAAAAATTTCAAGGCACGTCCAACAACAGATATAGCTAAAGAGGGACTATTTAATATCATTAATAATTATTTTGATTTTGAAGAAATTGCTGTACTCGATCTTTTTTCGGGAACAGGAAGCATTAGCTTTGAATTTGCCTCTAGGGGATGTGAAAGTATTCATCTTGTTGAGATGAACATTGCCCATTTTCAGTTTATCCGAAAGGTTCAGCATGAGCTTAATTTTACCCAAATTGTACCCATAAGGCACGATGCTTACAAATTTCTCAAAACCTGTAAGATATCATTCGATATTATTTTTGCCGATCCACCCTACGAATTTAAGGGTATTGAACAAATTCCAGAATTAGTTTTAAAAAACAAACTGCTTAATAAAGAAGGTTGGCTAATCGTTGAACACTCCAAACGCATTGACCTTTCGGAACTTGATGGATATTGGCAAACACGCAATTATGGGAATGTGCATTTTAGCTTCTTCAAACAGTAATTATTTATGTAAATGTATTGCATGTGATGAAAATATCACATATATTTGCACCGTCAAAAACAGTAATACGTTCTTCAAAACATTGGTCCGGTAGTTCAGTTGGTTAGAATACGTGCCTGTCACGCACGGGGTCGCGAGTTCGAGTCTCGTCCGGACCGCTTAAAAGCCCCTTAACACATTGAGTGTTAGGGGGTTTTCTTTTTTTGTATTGCATTTGTGTTGCATTTTACTCGTTTTTACCCCCCTTTAACTCACTTGTATCTTATTTTTTTTCTTCCTAATTTTACTTGTAACTTTATGTTTAACCAAGTAAAATATTGAATTATGGATTACAAGACAATTATCTGGATTATATTAATCCTTTCTTGTGGGATATTTATGTTATATTACAAAAGACACAAACTCTATTTTCAATATCATTGGGGTGATTTAGGTGTTATCTACTATACAATCCATTGCAAGATTAAAAATGCTAAAGAAGCAATAGATTATAATCCGAACAGAATATTGTATGGATTTTTCGATAGCTACCAAAAATTACAAGAAAAACATGATAAAATAGAATGGGAAGATAACAAACGGTTTTGGAATGAAATTTATCTAGAATATCCAGATGAACTTATATCAAAATTAGAATCTAATATTAAATTAGAAGATATCGAATACTTTAAAAACCTAAAATATTCAAATCACCCTAAAAACCACACAACTAAAGCTGAACAAAAAAACATTTATTTGGAGATTAAAAGTAAAGCAATTTATTGGGCTAATAATAGCAAAAGGGAGCAAGCTGTAAGGCTTGGTTTTTTTGCTATTACTGCTGGCTTCGTAACACCTGAAAATAATTATCAAAAAAGTTGGCTAAGAGCGTGGAACAATGAACTAGAAATTATAAAGCCATTGACCTCAGTTGATCTAATTAAGAATCCACTATCAGATAATGCAAATCGCGATGATGTCCCTATTAAGGAAAATATGCTAGAAATTAAGCAGTTTTTTAAGGAGATTAAATGGGAAATAGGAATAACGTTAATGAAAAATTTATATACAGAATAACTTAATTCATTTCTTCTAAAATAAACATTTTTATTTTAGACTCTTAACCAATAGGTTAAGCCACTAGCGCTTCATGTGCTTTTCATTTTTTTCATATTCGACTATTCAAGTGTTGTAGCTTTGGAGAAAAATAATCAAAGCTATGACAAACTACCTACTACAAGTAAAGGACGAGGAAACCTTCTTTCAGAAAGTAAGAAAGATAGTTAAAGAGGAATTAACTAACTCAAAAGGACAACCTCAAGAACACAAGGCCTCTATCCCCTACATTAAGGTCGATGAAGTAATACGTATCCTACACGTGAGCCGACCTACTATTAATGACTGGGTCTCGAAAGGCTATTTCAAAAAGTACAAGGTGAACTCGCGAACCTACTACAACCGCGATGAGATTCTTGATTTCCTATCAGAGCAAAGTAAATAACCAAAATCACTTGTACTATGGATAAGAAGCACTTACCCTATATAAGGGTTGGAAACAGCTATTATAAGATGGTTGAAATTCCGCTTACTTCAGGCGATACACTTGACTCAATCATCCGATGGAATAGCGAATTTATTAAGCAAGATCATGGTAAGGATATCCTATCCTCTATATCAAAGTACGATGGTTTTTGTATTGTACCAGACCATCTAAATTACAAACAGGCAACAGGCAATTTTTATAATCGTTACCTGCCCTTTGACCATAAGCCATGCCCTGGAGAATGGCCATATATCAATTCATTTTTAAAGCATATTTTTCAAGAGCAATATGAATTGGGGCTTGACTACATAAAATTATTAGTAGAAAAGCCAATACAAAAACTTCCCGTAATCTGCCTTGTATCAAAAGAAAGGAACACCGGGAAAACCACGTTTTTGCAATTCCTTAAAGCAATTTTTGGTGGAAATATGACCATTAATACCAACGAAGATTTTAAAAGTAACTTCAACTCTGAATGGATTTCTAAATTGCTTATTGGTGTAGATGAAACGTTCCTCGACCGCAAAGAAGACTCTGAAAGGCTAAAAAATTTGAGCACAGCCAAACTCTATAAGGCAGAAGCTAAAGGCCAAGATAGAATTGAGGTTGAATTTTTTGGCAAATTTGTTCTTTGCTCTAATAATGAGGATGGCTTTTTAATTATAGAGCCAGGGGAAACAAGGTATTGGGTTATTAAAGTTAATCCGTTAAACAAAGAGACACCCCATTTTTTAGAAAAACTCAAACTTGAAATCCCTCATTTCATTAATACTCTTACCAATCGTCCATTAACGACTAAGAATGAATCAAGAATGTGGTTTAATCCGAAACTACTGGACACACCTGCCCTGCGAAAAGTTATGAGAAGAAATAGGAATAAACTTGAGTTGGAAATCCTGAGTATTCTCCAATTTATTGTTGATGAAAAAGGAGTAAGTAAGGTCTGCTTCTGCCCGAATGATATTCAAAACTGGTTAGGTAGCAAAGGATTTAAAGCAGTTGAAAATTACAATGTCAGACGAATAATACAGAATGATTGGAAACTTGAACCTGCTCCCAATAGTTATTCATATACTAGGTTTAACTTTTGCATCTCGGGTATAATAGAAGAGCCAGCCAAAGGGAGATACTACATTTTAACAGATGAGCAAATTGAGAACCTAAACGATTAATACCCATTCATTCATCAAAACCTCATCATTTTTTGATGATTTGATGAATAAATAGATAATATGCTGATTATTAACAATATAGACTTCATCAAAGCTTCATCAAAGTGTCATCAATAATATATTTGATGATTTGATGAACTTGATGAGCAAATGATGAACGCTTAAAGTGCAGTATGTGTACTGGTTAAAGTCTCTATTCATCAAATCATCAAAAAAACAATAACAATGCTAGCCAAAAGAAAAATGAATTGTTCAGATGCTAAAAAGGTTGATGTGATTGATTTTCTTGCATCCGTGGGTTATAAACCAAAAAAGATTAATTCAAAGGAAGCATGGTATAACTCTCCCCTACGACCGGATGAAAAAAAACCATCTTTCCGGGTTAACATAAATAGGCAACTTTGGTATGACTATGGAATTGGGGAAGGTGGAGACATTATTAAACTTGGATGCAAACTCTTTAACTGTTCAATTAAAGAACTACTCGAAAAATTACAAAATCAATGTTTTTCTTTTAGCCAGCCTATAGTTTCTATTACTGACGAAAACAAAATAATAGTTGATTCCATTGCTGAAATATCTGATCCTAGTTTATTAAATTACATTAAGAAAAGAGCAATCGATTTTTCCATTGCTAAAACATACTGCAAGCAGGTTAATTATAGGGTTGGCAAATATCAGTTTAACTCTGTTGGATTTATAAATGATTCTGATGGCTGGGAACTACGAAGTGAAAAGTTTAAAGGAGCAACAAAAAAAGGCATAAGCACAATATCAAATAACAGTGATAGCGTTTGTGTGTTTGAAGGTTTTTTTGACACCCTTTCATTCATCCAATTACATAAAGAAACATACCACAAGTATAATTTTATTACACTAAACTCATTATCGCTTTTGGATAAAGTTATTGTACTAGTAAAGAGTTATAACGAAGTTAATCTTTACCTAGACAATGATAGTGCTGGGGAACTTGCCTCACAAAAGTTAATGGAACTAGATGCTAGGTTGATAAAGAACTGTTCCAATCAATTTTATGGGAGTAAGGATTTAAACGAACTATTAATGAAAACTACCCATAATTCAAAGTCGAATATTTAAACCTTTAATTAATCGTAATCTACGCTACGGTTGGATAGCGAGATAGTGGCCTTGTAGGCCTTTCTCGATTTTCGCGCTTTGCTTGAAAATGGGATTTACTCCCTTTGGTCGTAAATCTAAAAAACAAAAACTGGAGTTTTTAATGGCAAAAAGGAGAGCAAAACGGACAAAGATTTTTCGTGTACGACTTTCGTTTTCTGAGCATGCGCTCATAAAACGAAAGGCCAAGGAAGCTGGGCGAACTGCTTCTCGTTTTGTTCGGGAAGCAGCCTTAGGCATAGAAATAAAACCCATAACATTGAATGAGGAAGAAAAGAAACAATACAGAATACTTGTAGGACTTGCCAATAACATGAACCAAATAGCAAAAAAATATAACCAGGGCGATAGGGTGTTTTTAGAGCTTCATAAAACCCTCGACTCTACTCAAGTAGTAATTGATAGACTAATTGACTATGATAGGAAAGACTAAAACAGGTAGTGGGTTTAAGGGTACAGTTCAATACTGCTTACAGGATAAAAAGACTCCTGAAATACTCGATATGAACGGTATATCACATACCGATAAAAGAGGGATAGTTCATGAATTCGTTACGCTAAGTTCCACAAACGATAATATTTCAAAACCCGTCTGGCACTCTTCGCTTTCGTTTCCCAAAGAGGATAAAATTACTGACGAAAAGATGATTGAAATAGCCAACCGATTTATGGAAAAAGCAGGTTTTTCTAAGGAGAATAATCAATGGTTAGTTATTAAGCACAACGATACTAAACATACCCATTGCCATATTGTGGCAAATAGGGTTGGGTTCGATGGAACAACTATAAGTGATTTCTACTTTAAATCGAGAACTGTTCAGTATGCAAAGGAGATTGAAAACGAGTATGGACTTGCGAAGGTTCAGGAAATGGCAAAAGAACGAAGAGCAGCAATAGAGTTAAACCCAACAGAAGCACCAAATAAGGAGCATATAAGAAAACGAGTTGAGGCATTACTAAAGCAACCAAGAGTGAACTCTTTTGAGGCTCTAAGAGGCGAACTGAAAAGAGAGGGTATTGAAATGAATGTGAGAACTCATGCCAAAACAGGCAAGCCTTATGGTGTTTCATTTAAGATGGGCGAAACAGCCTATAAAGGTTCAGACATTGGGAAACAGTTCGCTTTTAAGGCCTTGAACTCTCAAATCTCACCTTTAAATGCTCCAATCCCAACTCTTAAAATAATTAAAACGGCAGTAAAAATAGTTTCAAAAGTAATTGAATTAGGAATTTAAAAACCACAAAACTATGACGAACGAAGACCAAATTTTAGCCGCTCTCGAAGAAATTGCCAGCCAAATAGGCGAAATAAAGAAGAGCACAACAAATCCCGAAAAGGATTTAGCCAATGTTAGCGAGAAGATTGGCTCAATTGAAGAGTTGCTTCACAAGGAAAAGCAATTATCGCAAACTTTTAGTAGTGATATTAAAACCTTGAAAGACTACCTAAACAATATTCAACAGCATTTTTTGGTTAAGCAAAAGGAGGTCATTCATAATTATATCGAGGTTAAGAAACCCTACTACTGGATAACTGGTTTTATCACGTATTTTATCTTGAGTATGCTGGGGCTTTTTCTATTAGTCAATACGATAAGCAATTTGAAGGTTCAACTAAGAAGTTCTCAGTTAAACGATATAAAATATCGTTATTTGAAAATATGGAACGAACCAATGTCTAGCCTAAAAAAAATAGCAAACAACTCAACCGAGTTAATTTACGTAATAGATAGTTATTACAATAGCGACCCCGAAGGGTTTGAAAACTACGTATTACAACGTGAAGAACAGATAAAACAAGCCCTTGAAGCCTCGGAAATAGCAAAACAGAAGGAAGCAGAAGCTAGGGTAGCAAATGAAAAGGCTAAGAAACTTAATAGCGTAATTGAATAATTGTTCTTTATTTTCCTAATAAATAAATTTAAGCTTCAATTAATAAGTGTACAACAACAGGGCTATTCTCTAGAAT
>JAQUJY010000098.1 GCA_028680705.1 Bacteroidales bacterium | reverse complement strand
TCACCAAACCAATTATTAGTATCACAACTATGCTTAAACGCATGGCTGATGGCGAAATATCATCAAAGATGAAACTTACAGTAGATTCTGGCGATGAGGTTGAGGAGATGGCCAATGCTCTTAATCGATCTATTGAAGGACTGAATAATAAGACAGAATTTGCTCTCGATATTGGTAGGGGAAAACTTGATAGCGAACTCGATTTACTGAGTGAACAGGATATTCTAGGTCAATCTTTAATTGATATGAGAAATAGCCTAAAGGATGCCAATGCTGAAGAGGTGAAACGGAAGGAGGAGGACAGGAAAAGGGCATGGGTTAACGAAGGGTTAACCAAGTTTGCTGATATCTTAAGGCGCAATAACGATAAAATACAAACCCTGTCGGACGAAATTGTAAGTGATCTGGTTAAGTATTTAAAGGCTAATCAGGCAGGTTTATTTCTTCTTGAGGAAGAGGATAAGAACGATATCCATTTCATGCTAACATCAGCCTATGCTTGGGATAGGAAGAAGTTCCTAAACAAAAGGGTAGAATTTGACGAAGGGCTTGTCGGAGCCTGTGCTATGGAGAAAGAAACCATTCAACTTACTGAAATTCCTGATGATTATGTGGAGATAACCTCTGGTTTGGGTAAGGGAACACCAACCTACATTGTTCTAGTACCACTTAAGCATGAGGAAGATGTGTTGGGTGTTATCGAAATAGCCTCATTTCGTAAGTTTGAGGAATTTGAGGTCGAATTCATTGAGCGTATAGCCCAGAGCATAGCCTCTACCATTCTTTCGGTAAGGATTAATGCAACAACACGGGGTCTTTTAGAGCAGTCGCAACAGCAAGCCGAGGAGATGTTGGCTCAAGAGGAAGAAATGCGCCAAAACATGGAGGAACTTCAGGCTACACAAGAAGAAATGAGCCGAAAGGCTCAAGAACAAAAACAGAAGGAGGACGACCTGAGGGAAGAGTTTGAAGAAAAAATAGAGAACCTTGAGCAAGAAATTAAGGAGTTGAAAAAGAAGAAGTAGGCTTAAGTAAATAAATATACTAAAATGGGGTGTTTTGGGAAAACCAATTCGCCCTTTTTTTTGTGCGCAAAAGAACAAAACATGTGTAAATGGTGTTTAAGTGGTAAATATTGCCATGAAAATTTTGTTCATATTCTGGGCACTTACTGCGCAGTTAATGGTATTGGCCAATAACAATGATGATAAAACATTACAAATAATGAGTACAGATAATTTTGAGGTGGCAACGCTTGGTGCTGGTTGCTTTTGGTGTGTTGAGGCTGTTTTTCTGAGACTAAAAGGAGTTCATAAGGTAGAATCTGGCTATTCCGGCGGAAAAATTTCAAATCCAACTTACAGAGAGGTGTGCTCTGGGCTAACGGGTCATGCAGAGGTTATTCAGGTTACCTTCGATCCTAATATAATAAGTTATGCAAAAGTATTGGAGGTGTTTTTTAAAACCCACAATCCTACATCATTAAACAGGCAGGGTGCCGACGTTGGTACGCAATACAGATCGGCCATATTTTACCACTCACCCCAACAGTTGCAAACGGCAAAAGAGGTAAAGACACTGCTTGATTCTGAAGGCATTTGGAAGGATAAGATTGTAACTGAGATAACTCCCTTTGATGTATTTTATCAGGCGGAGGATCATCACCAGGCCTATTTTCAGAACAACAAGAGGCAACCCTATTGCCAGATGGTTATAGTTCCTAAACTCGATAAGCTTGAGAAAGCGTTTAAAGATTACCTAAAGGATTAATCGCTAAAGCGTGAATGTTTGCTAACTTTGCCACCAATTTTTTAAAATATTGTTGGAATGAGATTGAAACGTTTTGCGCTAATTACATTATTATTTGTATTTGCATTAACTGCTTGTACAGTTTCAAAACAGCTTAAGCAGCTAGGTATTCAGGCACAGTATCAGTATAAAGAAGGTAACTATGCTGAAGCATACAGCCTTTATGACGAGATTATCAGCATAAAAACAGGGCAGGGGAAAGATGCAGAAGCCAATGTTTACCAAAATGCCGGAATAGCGGCATTGCATGTTGATAGGGTTAGCGATGCCATAAACTACTTGGAGAAGGTTAAAGAACGCTCATCGGCAAATGCTCAAACGTACTACTATATCTCAAAAGCATACCTAAAGGTTGATAACCTGTCGCGCGAAATTATAAACCTTGAGGAGTTTACAAGAATGTACCCTGATAAGGAAGAGATTGCGGATGTAAACCATCAACTTTTTATGGCATATGTGCGCAGCGAGAATTGGGATAAGGCACATACGCAATGGACACTGCTTAGCAGCAAGCAGCAAGAGGAAGTGCTTACTATTGAAGGATATGTTAAGTTAGTTCAGCATTTAGGACACACCAATGAAGTTTTATCCCTAGCGAAAAAGTTGCTACAAAGCGATTCGAAGAATGTTTTGGGGCTTGAGGTTTTGGCGGTGCATTACTATAATCTGGCCGAGAATAGTTATCAAAGCGAGATGAAAGCCTACGAGAAGAACAGAACAAATAGACAATACAAGCAATTACTTGCCGCATTAAAGGTTATTAATAAAAACTTTAAAACCTCTAGCGATTACTTTGAAAGCCTTTATAAGTTGAAGCCTGAACCTAGATTTGCAAACTATTTTGGGAATATCTACACCCGTTTCGAAAATAAATCGAAGGCTAATTACTACTATAGTAAAACGGAGCAGAATTAGGGTGTAACTATAAGAACTTCTCAATTCCTGGATAGTTATATTTTTGCTTTGCAATGTCCTCCGGAAAAACAAAATACTGAATAGTACCCTCGGTGCAGATGACACCTCTTTTGTTGATCAGCTGCGTTTTGATGTTGGCCAAACCTTTCTCAAACCAATCAATTTTGGCGTTTAATCTTATGGGACCATCGGTTAGTAATACGGGTTTGTGGTATCGAATCTGCATTTTTGCGGTAACTCCCCCAGTTTTTAGAATCGCATAAACTGCCCAGCTGGCTATCTCATCAAGCATGGTTGCCTGTATACCCCCGTGTAAAACGTTTTGATAGCCTTCAAAGTTATTGTTAGGTGTCCACTCAGATTCAATTTGCTGTTTATCCTCATCGAGAAAAAAAACGAGTTTGAGCCCAAATGGATGATTGGGTGAGCAGCCTATACAGTTATAGCCATCTTTTCCGGCAAATGGATTATTTATTTTTTTCACAAGAATAAAAGTTAGTTATATGTTTGATTAATAGATATGTATGCTGTGGTGGTAATGGTGTTACTCTTCACCTTGTGGAACTCTCATGTTTCATTCATCGCTTTTTGAGCTAACTGTCAAGCATGAGAGTTTCATTCTTTTTTTCTACAATGTTACAATAATTGGATCAATATGTTTAATTTATTCCACTTTAGCCTCACAGCCAGCGGCAGTCAGTTAAACTTATGCTGCTGATTTGCGTTTAAAACAATCGTTCTCTTTTTATATCATTAAATCAATGGATGTGCTATATTTGTAATAAATTTATAGGGTAAATGAGCAAAAAATCTATTAAAACGAAACAGAAAATACTTGATGCCGCTACAGAACTTTTCCTTGAAAAGGGTGTAGATAGGGTAGGTGTTCGTGAGATTGCTGCCAAAGCAGACATTAATCTCTCGCTGATGAACTATTATTTTCAAACAAAAGAAAATCTGTTTGAGACCATTTTTGATATATTGGTTAAGGATAAGGCTGAACAGCTTCGCCTGATTTTAGAGTCAGATCTATCCATTGAGGATAAAATAAGGGACTACGTCAATTCCTATATCGATATTCTAATAGATAAGCCAGTACTCGTATCCTTTGTAATGTCGATTGTACATAGAAACCCCGATAAGATTAAAACCATGGGATCGATATTGGCGCTTTACAATTCCGAAAAGTTTTGCAATCATATTAATGCTGAGGCGCAAGCTGGTAGGGTTCGGAGCATTAACCCTGAGCAACTTTATGTTAGCATAATCTCATTAATACTATTTCCATTTGGCATAAAGGAGCTTATCTCTGACAGGAACAAGTTTTCGCCACAGGAGTATGCCGACTTTATGGTTACACGTAAAAACCACATTATCGATATGGTTCTATCGTATATTAGGGTTTAGTATTTTAGGAATACACGAGGGAGGAAGTTTTTTTTCTTAATTTCATACAAAACCATACAGTTATGATCAGTAAAATTGTAAGCCTTATTGCATTTGTTGTGATGGTTGTTACGAACTACCTTGCAAATGCGCTCCCGTTAAACGGGAAAACCACTGGTGAACTTTCGGCAGCGTACCCTAACCTTTTTGTACCTGCTGGGATAACTTTTTCAATTTGGGGAGTTATCTATTTGATGCTGCTAGTATTCGTTATTTTACAGTTTTTTCAATCGAAAACAGATGTTGTAAAAGCGATAGGGTGGGTTTTTGCCATTAGCTGCTTTTTTAATGCACTGTGGATATTTGCTTGGCATTACCAAATGCTTCCGCTTTCATTAATCTGTATGCTGGGTTTGCTTGCTAGTCTTATTTACATTGGCATAAAGTTGCAACCGTCCTCATTAAGCATTACAAAGGCATCGTTTGGCATTTACTTGGGATGGGTATGCATTGCAACCATTGCCAATGTAACAGCTTTGCTGGTAAGCTACAAATGGGGTGGTTGGGCATTGTCAGATCAAACTTGGGCAATTATAATGATTACAGCGGGGGCGATAATAACATTACTTGCTACGGTAAGGTTTTCCAACCCCTTTGTTGGAATTGCTGTAATCTGGGCTTTTCTTGGGATTGTCATTAAGCAAAAGGGGGTGCACCCCGCAATTGTTACAGCGGCAATTATTGGAATTGTAGCTGTTGGGGTAGTTACAATTTTGTCTTTTATGAGGGTTAAAGGAATTGCTAGAGGGTGATTAAGTTTTTAAGTGTTTCTTATAGGATACTAAAAAAAACCAGCCATATTTGCTGGTTTTTTTTGTTAGTACCCTAGGGTTCAAATTCAGAATTCCTTATGCACAGTTAATGTTTACTTTGTTTAATGATTTGTTTCGTCATAAAACCTATTGCATCAACTATTTATAATGCTTACCGAATTGTTTCTGCTGTGTTTTAATTCATTTTTGTTGAGTTAGGCTAACTGAAGGGCAAGGTTAATCATTTCTTTAAATGAGTTTTGTCTATCTTCAGTGGAGATTGCTTGCTTTTTCAAAATATGGTCAGATACTGTTAATATGGTTAGTGCTTTTTTCCTATATCTTGCAGCAATCGAGTACAACGCTGCGGCTTCCATATCTACACCTAATACGCCATAGGTTTTCCAACTTAAAAATGGATCTGCCAAATGGCTTTCTCCGTAGAAAAAATCAGAAGTCAAAACCGTCCCTGTGTGTACATTAAGCTTTTTTTCTTTTGCAACCTCCCAGGCTTTTTTTAACAATTCAAAATTAGCAGTTGGAGCAAAATCTAACCCGCCAAATCTAACTTTATTCATCCCCGAGTCGGTGCAAGCACCCATGGCTAATATGATATCCATGATATTCACATTATCTTGAATAGAACCACAAGACCCAACTCTAACCAACGTTTCTACACCATACTCCTCAATTAGCTCTGTAACGTATATGGATATAGAAGGCATGCCCATTCCTGTTCCTTGAACACTAACTCGTTTCCCGTTGTAATAGCCTGTATAGCCCAGCATACCTCTAACTTCATTATAGCATACAATATCAGTTAAAAACGTTTCGGCTATAAATTTTGCCCTTACAGGGTCTCCTGGAAGTAGCACAAAATCTGCTATATCCCCTTTTTTTGCGTTGTTATGTACACTCATATTCAGTCTTTTCTATTTATTTATATTGAAACATGTTTTTCCACTATTGTTGTTTCCGTTTTATTCAAATAACTTATTTGATTGGTCAATAAATGTATCCCACCGTTTATTTAGCTCTTTAAGTGCAATCTGTTTTTCGCCTTCGGCCAATGTAGAATATTGGATTGAATTGAAAACCAGTTTTTTAAGAGCACTTAAATCCAGTTCCCATGCCATAAATACGCTCCAGAAATCATACCCAAGGCCTTCATACCCAAAAACTCCAGGGTCATCACTACTAATGGAGCATTGTACACCATGCCTTAACAATATCTTTCCCGGATGATTTCTTAAATCGTTGACATAGCCTAATATTTGGTTACTAAGTGGATTTATCTCTACTAAATTATCTTTTTCTTTTATTTCTTTAATTAGTTCTGGAAACAAAACCAAATTAAGGCCATGCCCAATTCTATAATTATTTAATAATGGAATGTCAAAAAGGTTTTTATTGTTTTTTGAATTACTCTCTCCTGCATGAAGAAAGAGGGGAAGTTCAAATCCATATACCTTTTCTAAGGAATCTAGCTGCAACCAATTATCACGATAGTAACTTAGACTGTTAAGGGCATCTTCCTCTGCTACCAAATCAAAGCCCGTAATCAGGTCAGGGTGCAACTGCTTTAATTGAAAAGCTTTCTCAATCTCTTTCCCTACACTTTCATTGTCGAAAAATTTAAAACTTGAATAGATGAGCTTTAGGGTGAACATGGGGTCAACCTTTTGAACCTCCAACAAAGCATCTCTTAAGTCCTGAATTATAGTCTCATTATAGTATTTATTGCCTTCAAGGTCATATAAATCTCCAAAAACGAACCTAATTTCAAGATGTTGAATATTATCATCCAACATATCTAAAAAGGCTTTCTTATAGTACTCTTTAAAAAATGGTCGGTAGGAAAGTAGATGATTAATTCTATCGAATCTTTTTTCAAACTCACCCCAAATATCCATATGTCCTGAAATGGTTAGCCTTTCAAGGATAAGTAGCTTGTATAATTCATCTTCAAAGCCTGGATTAGACTTTATTTTTCCACCAAGGCTAACAAATCCTTTAGGGACTTGATTTTTTTGAAAAATGCCCAGCTGGCCATAAGTGTACGAGGCATTGTCTTCGTGTGTATAAACATAACACTCATCATATTCTTTAGCATGTGCAATAATCCATTTTGCATCTGTTATACCTCCGCTATGTGAATGGAGAAGCCCGCCCTTTGGCATTAGTGAGAATATTTTGTAAAGTTTGGATGTATCTATTGCAGGTCTTAGTTCATAAAAAGATTTATTGAAGACAGACTGCTGGTTCTGGTGCATGCTCTCAATAAACGAATCTCTTAAGTCTGATAAATTCTTGTCCAAAATTGTTTCTGATTCAGATAAATAGATATCAGAATCAAAAGAAATATCATTATTTGCACTAACTAAATTATTCCATGCCTTTTCATAAGCGGCATGATTATTTTTAGAGTCAACAGCTTCGTTTTTACAAGCAATAAGCACTAAAAACGAAAGAATAATATATAAGGTTTTTGTTTTTAACATAGCTTTTTTTATTTGAAAATTATAGGGTTTTGTGTTAAGGGTGCGAATTTTATAGCTGCAAATGATACGACTTTTATAATTAATTTAATTTTTTAATGAGTTATTTGACCAAAACTCTTAGTGTTTGTTTTGAAAGTTTTGTCTGTTTACGTTTCTATGTGCACGGTAGTGCTCGTAAGCGACCTGTATCGAATTCTGGTGTGCCATAGGCAAATATACTAGATTTTTCTAATTTTCTTCTTCCCGTCTTTTAATGTTTTGTTTTTATGGGCTTGTGGCTTAGTCCAAAGCGTTTCGAATTAAGTACCTATATTCTTTGTGTTTAGTAATAATGTTAGCTTAATCAATACTATTTGCTATTAAAGTTTATCTCTTGATTCTATCAGAATAGATTTATTGAAAAAAATAATTTAAGCTGTTATCATTTTAGTAAGATTAAATTATGCCTAGATATTGTTAAAAGTGGTTCAAGTGATCCCACCCTATTGTATTAGGTGTGTTGATGAAACTGTGTATACAATAAAAAAACCACTTACAGGAGAATCGCTGTAAGTGGTTGATTATTAAGTGACCCCGACAGGATTCAAACCTGTAACCTCCTGATCCGTAATCAGGTGCTCTATTCAGTTAAGCTACGGAGCCTTTTGCGGTTGCAAAGATACAATATTTTTAAATTCCAGCAAGGGTTTTGAGACTAAAAGTCAAAAAAAATCCTCGATAAATTGAGGATTTAATGCTGTTATTTTTCAATTCTAATAACTTTTTCCTTAATCCTGGCTTTTTTACCTGTAAGTTTTCTAAGGTAGAAGATTCGAGCCCTACGAACTTTACCCGTTTTGTTAATCTCAACTTTGTCGATAAAAGGAGAGAAAAGAGGGAAGATTCTTTCAACACCAACTCCACTTGAGATTTTTCTTACAGTAAAAGTTTCAGTTACTCCGCCTCCTTTACGTTGGATAACTACTCCACGGAAAATCTGAATCCTTTCCTTGCTCCCCTCTCTAATCTTGTAGTGTACGGTAACGGTATCACCACTTCTGAAATCTGGGGCATTTTGTTCTACCTCAAAGGCTTTTTCGGCAATTTTAATTAGTTCCATCCTATTGTTGTTTTTTATGTTCCACTACACGCAATGTTACTAAAGTAAAACTTGTTATAAGAGATTGCGCTGAAAAATGTGGGGCAAAAGTATGAAAATTATTTAGATTAAACATACTATGAAGAAAAAAAACTGCCCTAGGGCAGTTTTTTAGTTATTTGCTTATTCTTCAGGTACAAGTAGTTTGTCGCCTGTTGACTCGATAACGTGTTTCTTCCACCAATCGGGATATTGTGGGTTTTTTATGCTTGCTGGAGCTGAATTGTACTCATCCCATTTAAACACGCCGTTTTCCTCCCCCTTAATATTGCCATCAATATACTTAACAACAAGGAACTCGAAAAGACTTTCCCATTGTTTTACAAGTGAATTGGCTGTGTTTACCGAGAAGTTAGTGATAAAACTAGTTGCACTATTTTTATCTTGTTTAAAAAGTTCGGCTGCTTTTTCATCAACCAGTGGTGTTATTGATGTGTAATAGTTCTCCATTTCTTGTTGAACCTTGCGGATATCAGCGCTCATATAATCATAGCGAAGGTATGCAAAGTTCGAAACCTTGTTGAAAACCCAGAAAGCCGCATCGGCTGAGTAGGTGAGTAGGTCGCCATTGCCTACGGCAAAGCTATGAGGGATTTCATTTATTCCACAGTAAATTGGTGTGTAAACCGTTGTTGCTGCATCATCTACGCTAAACCAGAGGATACCGCCAATTGGGTTGGGTAACCAGTTACGACTTTGGGTAACGAAAGAAAAACCGGTTTGCTGTGTTGCAGTGGCTCGTTCGTTTACGTAGGTTTTACCTTCATATTCCCATGTTAGCGGACGCCAGCGGTAGGGTAGTCCATGAGGTCCGGCACCAGGATCCTTACTCATATCCAGCTCAGTATCCTCAAGGTGATCGCGCATGAAGTTCATCAAATCTTGTGCAGAGAGTTTACGGTTTGGCTTAATCCAGAGGGGCATACGATTGGTTAAATCTAAACCCTTGGCGTACTCAAAGTGGTTCCACATGCTCTTATCTATGTCCTTAAAGAATGACCATACCCTGATTTCGCAGAAGCGTGCAGCACCAAAGTCAATAGGAGCATAGATGTCGGAAAAACTAAAATCGCTTCCGTTACCTTCATAGTAACCTTTGCTACGAGCAAAACTTACAACATCATGTGAGTAGATAACCTCAACCTCAGGGTTGAAGATTTTATCGATATTTTTTGAGCTAATGGCCTTATTGCTTTCCTCTTCTTTTGGGAATGTGGTAATACGAGCGTGGTTTGCATGTGCACTAACGTACCCATCGGGAATTAACATTGCAACCCAAACCGCTCCCTTATCGACGTTATAGGCCGTTTTTGAGCGACGTTCCGTTTTTAAGTTGGTTCCTTTACCAATAAGTTCCATAATCCAAACTTCATTTGGGTCGGAAATTGAGAAGGATTCACCGCTGCTGGCGTATCCATGCTCGGCAACTAACTCGGCTATAACCTTAATAGCTTCGCGAGCTGTTTTTGCGCGTTGAAGCGTAATGTATATGAGACTACCGTAATCCATAATACCTGTTGCATCAACAAGTTCACTACGGCCTCCATAGGTAGTTTCGCCAATGGCAAGCTGATGCTCATTCATGTTTCCAACCACTGAGTATGTTTTTTCCGCCTGTGGTATCTCTCCAAGGTATCTTCCGCTATCCCACTCGTACACCTTAAGCAAAGTGCCGGGAGCATAGCTGGCCGCAGGCCAATGGTATAATTCTCCGTAAAGTCCGTGTGAGTCGGCAGAGTAGGTTATCATGGTCGACCCATCAACCGAGGCACCGCGGGTTACCAGAAAATTAGTGCAGGCTTGTACTTTGGGTGCAACTAGGGCTAATCCCAAAAATAGTCCAAAGCTTAAAAGTCTGATTGTTTTTTTCATCTTATAAAATTTATTGAGTTTTTATTGTGAACAAAAATAGGGAAAAAGGTGTAACTGCAAACTAAACACCTCAACCTTTGATGAGAAACTATGGTGTTAGTTTAGCTATGAGATTAAAAATAGAGGCATCCGCCAATTGAGTTCATACGAGCACCCGTTGCAGAGGAGA
>JAQUJY010000097.1 GCA_028680705.1 Bacteroidales bacterium | reverse complement strand
CTTGTAAGATCAGCAATGGAACCAAGGTTTTTCTCAAGTTTAGCTCTTTGACGGGTAACCTGAAGTCTTTCTCTTTTTGAAAGATGATTGAAGGTGCCCTCGGCTAACATTTTATCGATGGTTGACATTTTTTTAACGGCCTTACGGATAGTTGGGAAGTTGGTAAGCATACCACCAGGCCAGCGCTCAGTTACGTAGGGCATATTTACTTCACTTACCTTTTCGGCAACAATATCTTTAGCTTGCTTTTTGGTAGCAACAAATAAAACCTTACGTCCAGATTTGGCAATTTGTTTTATTGCTGCAGCTGCCTCATCAATTTTGATGGCAGTTTTTTGTAAATCGATAATATGAATTCCGTTGCGCTCCATAAAAATATAGGGAGCCATTTTGGGGTTCCATTTCCGCTTAAGATGACCAAAATGCACGCCGGCATCTAGGAGTTCTTTAAAATCAGTTTTTGGCATTTTCTTTGATTAAAGTTAGTTAAATAATGGCAATCACTTGGTAGTTTCGTGTTCTCGAAAGTCCGAGCAATTTACAGCATATGCTGTTTGCCAAATAGTTGATAAAAAACGATTAACGTTTGCTAAATTGAAATTTCTTTCTAGCTCCTGGTTGACCAGGTTTCTTGCGCTCTACTTCACGTGGGTCGCGAGTCATAAAACCATTGGCTTTTAGCACAGGCTTGTTCTCTGCGTTTAATTCAACAAGAGCCCTGGCTATACCTAGCCTCAAGGCTTCTGCTTGACCTTTGGTTCCACCACCATCTAGGTTTGCATTAACATCGTAGTTACCCAATAGGTTAAGAACCTCGAAGGGTTGCTTAACTACATATTGAAGTAGTACGGAGGGAAAATAATCATTCAAGTCTTTTCCGTTAATGGTAACGTTCCCTTTACCATCCCGAAGGTAAACACGTGCTACAGCGCTTTTTCTTCTACCGGTTGCATTAATTACCTGCATAGCTGTTATTTAATTGAGTTTAACTTAAGTTCTTTTGGCTTTTGAGCCTCATGCTTGTGCTCGGCTCCAGCGTAAACGTACAGGTTTCTGTACATCTCTGATCCAAGTCTACTTTTGGGAAGCATACCCTTAACGGCATGTTCAATAATAGCCGTAGGCTTATTGAGCAGCCAATCCTTTGGGGTTGCACTACGTTTACCACCAGGGTAACCTGTGTAGTGGTAATACAACTTCTCGGTCATCTTACTTCCTGTAAGACGTACCTTTTCGGCGTTGATAACTATTACATAATCTCCACAATCTACGTGTGGAGTGTAACTGGGCTTGTATTTGCCTCGCAAAATTTTTGCAACTTTGCTAGCTAAACGGCCCAACACCTCATTTGTTGCATCAACAACAATCCACTCTTTCTCTACTGTGGCATCGTTGGCCGATACTGTTTTGTAACTAAGTGTGTTCACGTTTTAAACTCCTTTGTTTTAAGTTAATACCTGTTTTTGATGCGTGATCTAAACGGTTATAATAAGCGGGATGCAAAAATACAGCTATTTATTTAAACTCCAACACAAACAATTAATTAATTTTTTTTGAGTTTATTTACCATTAGCTTTCTTTGTTATCTTTACATGATTTTTATTAAGTATGAAACCCCTTCTCCCCCTTAAAATACATAGAAAGATTTTCATTGGTAGTGGTTTGCTCACTATTTTAAGTTTACCATTCTCCAAGTTTACGCTTACCATAGCCCTTATGGTGTTTACTGCAAATTGGTTGCTCGAAGGCCAATGGCAGCCAAAATGGATTAGACTGAAATCTAACTATTCTGTTTTTTTCTTTTTTGGGCTTTATCTTTCGTTGGTTATTGGTTTGTTGCTAACGCACAATTTAACCTATGGGATTAAAGAGATAACCCAAAAGTTGCCTTTATTGCTTATTCCCCTTGTCTTTGCATCGACAAAACCTGTAAATGAGAGCGAAAAACAATTATTATTAGGCTTTTTTGTTCTGGCTATTTTTGTCTATTCTCTTTTGAGCTCCTATATCTTTTTTTTAAATTACTGGGGATTTGGCAATGTAAGGAAAATTTCCCCATTTGTATCTCATATTAGGCTTTCGTTAATGGTTAATATTAGTATAGCCATTGTGATGTGGGGTATGAGTAGGCTAAGAGTTTTACCTAAGATTAAGCTTGTTCTTGGAGTTGTATTGCTGTTCTGGTTTGTTGTTTATCTATTCATTCTCCAATCGCTTACCGGTATCGTAGTTTTAATGCTTATGGTTTCATTTTATTGTGTTTACTATGCATTTAAGCTCAAGAAAAGAGTTTATAAGACTTCCATTGTGCTTGGGTTCGTTTTGCTTTGGGTAATTGCTACTTCGTATTTAGTTTTAAATGCAAGGGAATATTTTGGGAGTAGGCAGCAAGTTGACGAGTTAATACTAAATGATAGAACAGAGAACGGGAATCTTTACAAGAATAATCTAAACTATATTCAGTATGAAAATGGTAATCTGGTTTGGGTTAATGTATGCAGAAAGGAACTGGAGAAGGAGTGGAATTCTAGAAGTAGCGTAAAGTATACTGGTAAGGATAAACTTAGTCAACCCGTTTCATCTACACTGATTCGGTACTTAGCCTCAATGGGTCTGAATAAAGACTCAGTTGGTGTGTGGAGTTTATCCGAAGAGGATGTTTTTTTTATAGAGCAGGGTGCAACAAATGTAATGTTTAAGGAGCATAAAATAGGTTTCTATCCAAGGTTATATCAGACATTCTGGGAAATTGATCAGTACAGAACATATGGGCAAGTGAGTGGGAGTAGTTTGGTTCAAAGGTATGTTTTTGCTAGGGCTGGGATAAATATATTTTTAAATAACTTTTGGTTTGGTGTAGGTACAGGCGATTTAGTAGAAGTTTTTAAGAAGTTTTATAAAGAGAACGAGCCTAAACTTAAACCCGAATTTTGGCACTTAAGCCATAACCAGTTTTTGACTCAAGCTGTGCAAGTTGGGTTTTTTGGACTTCTAATTTTTATTTTGGGTTGGTTTTATCCATTATATCAACAAAGAAAAAAAATTGATTTATTATCGTTTGCATTCTTCATAATTATTACTCTTTCAATGCTTAACGAAGATACGCTGCAGACACATACTGGGGTCTCGCTAGCCGCTTTTTTCTATGGGCTATTATTCTTTAGTGTGGATAGCAAAAAAGGTCTATGAGTAAAAACCGTAAAAATATTTTAGGAGGAGATTTTTTTAGGGAGAATGCTTTAAGCATTGCACCTAGTTTATTAGGATGCGAAATTTTTCGCCGCTTTGATGATGGGTCTGTTAAAAGTTTTATGATTACTGAGGTTGAGGCCTATGGCGGAGAGGAGGATCTTGCGTGCCATGCCAGCAAGGGAAGAACAAAGAGAACCAGTATAATGTACCAATCAGGCGGCCATGTGTATGTGTATCTTATTTACGGAATGCATTGGATGCTAAATATAGTAACCGCAGAGGAAGGGTCACCCCAAGCAGTGCTGATTAGAGGATTAGTAGAATGCAACGGCCCAGGGCGTTTAACCAAATTGCTTAAAATTGATGGTTCGCTTAATGGTAGGCATCTTGAAGAACTTGACGATTTTTGGATAGAAAAAGCCCAGCAAAAAATTAAATTTAATGCTGGGCCACGTATAGGAGTTGATTACGCAGGAGACTATTGGTCAAATGTTCCCTGGCGTTTTTGGATTGAACTCTAATGATGGTTAACCTACAATTTTTTCGCCATTTACTATTCGTTCAACCTGTTTGTTTAGTGAATCCCAGGTCGAATCGAGCATTTTTGGCCCAATTGTTTCAATAACCTTTCCTGATAGTAAAGCGCCAATCTCTCCGCTTTGTTTAAGCGATAATCCCTTTGCTTGGCCATATAGGAAACCTGAAGCATACATATCGCCAGCCCCAGTTGTGTCAATTGATTTTGCTTTTACCACACCAACCTTGCAGGTGTAATCACCCGATTTTATCATTGATCCTTTTGCACCCAGCTTCACCACAGCAATTTTTACAATCGATGCTATTTTTACAAGGGCATCTTCGGGGGTCATGCCCGTAAACGCTTTTGCCTCCTCTTCATTGGCAAAGACTATATCTACGTAATCGTTAACAATCCTTTTAAGAAAGTCAATATTCTCCTCAACAACATTATAACTAGCAAGATCCAACGAAACAGTTAACCCTGCTTGTTTGGCAAGTATAAGCGCTTTTTCAATTAGCGCATGGTTTTGCACAAGGTATCCCTCAATATGGAAATAGGCATGTCCTTTAAACTGATCAATGTTAATATCCTCAGGTTTTAGTTCGATAGCCGCACCAAGGTTAACGGCAAACGTACGTTCCGAATCTGGTGAAACCAGGGCAAGGGCTCGTCCTGTTATATTTTTGCTTTTTAGCAGTGTTGTGTTGATACCCGTTTTTATCATATCCTCAAGGAAGAACTTCCCCATTTCATCGTCTCCAACCTTACCGATAAAAGCGGTGTTAGAGCCCAGGTAGGCAAGCCCATTTATTGTGTTAGCAGCGCTTCCGCCCGAGGCCAGTGTTTGCTTAAGATTTTTAGTTTTTACCATTGCTTTATTAATGGTTTCTTCATTAACAATCTGCATGCTTCCCTTTGGCAGGTTGAGTTCGCTAAGTAAGTTGTCGCTTTCTAAGCTAGTCATAATATCAACTAGCGCATTTCCAATTCCTAGTATGCTTGTCATCTTTAAAATATTTAGTTCAAAATAGAATGGCAAACTTACAATTTTTAATATAAAGAATATATTGAAAAACTAGCTAAAAAGTTTGCTGTAAATGGAAAAGGTGCTATATTTGCACTCGCAAAATTGAAGAAGATTTTGTTTAACAAACATTCCTCATTAGCTCAGTTGGTTAGAGCACCTGACTGTTAATCAGGGGGTCCTAGGTTCAAGTCCTAGATGAGGAGCAAAAGCCTGAATCGTTTCAGGCTTTTTTTATTTGGTTTAGGTATAAAAAAGGGAATGCAACTTTTGTTACATTCCCTTTTTATTTTTTTATATGAACTTGTGTTACATTGTATCAACAAGTGAAAGTAAGCCTACCGCAAGGCCTGGTTTGCCATCTCTGAAGGTATAAAAAAGGTGGTAGGCACCAGTCTTTGTGCAAGAGTAATCTATGGAAGGATAATCTTTGCCAGTAGCTACAACATAGGTTGTGGCCTGTAATCGATTATTATCAAGTAGTTGGAGCACAACTTTTCCTTCAAAATCATTGGAGTTACACACAGAAAACCTGTATTTTATCCCCTTTTTAAGGATAATCGAGAAGCGTTGAGTAGGTGGTGGATTACCAGCGTCAAGGCGTATTGTGAAGTCCTTAAGAAGAGTTGCATCACCTGCCACCATTGCGCAAATTTCAACCAAATCATCTTCTGATTGCGCTAATGAATTTACAGAGAATCCCAACACAAATATTAAAAATAAAAAAAGAGTAAATCTATTTTTCATAGCCAAAAGTTTTCTAATGTTATTAGCCCTTTAAAAGTTTGTTTCTAACTTTTTGTACCTTCTCAATGATGCTTTGCAATGTTTCATCAGACATCTCGATAAACTGCTTATCATTCTGCTGGAAAGTTAGTACACCATTCTTTTCAACAGGAGTAGGTTCGTTATATTCATAGGTAATTTTAATGTCTTTAAAAAGTAGCTGAATTTCCTCAAAATCTGAAATCAGCGAAGCAATGTTGGGGTCTTTCTTATAGTTGTTAAGTAGTAGCATTAGGCTGTTCATGATGATTTTTTGCTCACCAATTGTTTCGTTAATTCTCGGATTATTAGCATCTTGAGCAACCCTAGTTGTAATGTGTAACCCTTCTATCCAAACACCAGCAACAATAACTACGCTTAGCTGTGCTCTATTAGTCTCGCGTAGGTAACTATCAATTCGGTTAAAGCTTTGCTGAGAAATTAGGACAAGTGAGTCAATATTTTCTCTGTTAGTGGCAATTCGGCTCAGGGTACTAAAATCGAAAAACTGCCCAACCTGAATTCCATCGGCTAAATTTTTAATTGTAGTTATATAATTTAGCACAAGGGATGTTCTTTCGTACATATTGATGTAGCCCAAATCAGCACCGAATATCCCAAGTCCTAGCGCCTTTTGAAAACTGGTGTTAAGTGAACTCTCCGAGTTCGTATTCGCAAGGTAACCTCGGTTAAAAGGGATTTTTAACCCTTTAATTAGTGCAGCGGTTTCAACAGGCGAGGCTACGTTTTGGATCATATCGTCAATTACTTCAGAAGCAATCTCTAAGGGTTTGTCATCAAAAAGTTCATCGGGGATATCGAATTCATCTTTGCTAATGTTATCAGAAGAGAAGAACCTACACGATGACATAAGTAAGGCTGTGCTTATAGTAAGGATTAATAGTTTTTGCATAGTAATCTTAAATTAAATAGATTGTTTGCTCTAAAACATAAAAGTATATTATTTTTTTAGTTTTGGCAATTTTATTTTGCCGAAAAACTCAATAAGTTTCTTCAGCAACTCAAAATATAGTGTAAAATATAGAACAATGGACATGAACCAAATAAAACAAACATTGAACCAAAATGTATCGTAGAACTTACCTAAAAAATGTTTTCGAGGCGCCAGGAAGTGCGACCTAAAATCAAAACGATTATTTGGTATGGGATCGCGGTAAATTGGGTCATTCTGTTGAACAAGTTCACCCTTGTACTGTAGGATATTATTTTTTTCAAACTTTTTAGTGGCTAAATCGGCAACACTCTCGTTATGGTATGCATTTCGTTTTGCTTCGTATAGTTTGGCATTTGTAGTAACAAGGTGTGAAATTAATCGATCTCGCTTCTGATTGGCAGTCTGAAAGATATAACTATAGTGTCTTTTAAGTTCTTCGAGGTAATCTAGCGTAGAGTACGCAACCTCAAAACTGAACGAACTAAAGTTTAATGAATCAAGATACCTATAGGGTATTGCAGGAGCCAGATAGTTTAACTCGTTAAAAAGCGAATTGTACAAAGCAAGTATATTCTCCGAAAGTTTTTCCTTATTCTTTTCCTTGTTAGGAATAAGTTCAATGCTTTCGGCGGCTATCTTCTCAAGTTCAGGAATGTAGTATACAAGTTTGTAATCTGCATTTCGTTCAATTTTCTCAACATCGTAAAAGTTTTTATGAAATTCGTTGTCCTTAAACTGACGAACCACAAGAGCCTCATAGCCCCATTTTGTAACCATAAATTCTGCAATAAGCGGAACTCTATTAAAACTGCCAACAGTTCTGTTTAACTTTTCGAAGGTGAACATGGCTCCCGATAAAACCATCATTGGGATCATTATCAAAGGTATAACTATATAGATGGTAACTGCAGAGTTAAATGTGGCAGATATATTCAATCCTAGCAGGTTGGCAAATACTGCTGTGGAGAAAAGTACCAGCCAGTATTCGAAGTACATTCCTTGAAGTTGTAGAATACCATTTGCAATTAGCACAAAGGTTATACTTTGGATTGCTGAAAGGATTAGGAGTATAAATATTTTACTGAAAAGGTAAGACGTGCGGCTCAGGTTAAGGAATGCCTCCCGTTTAAGTATTTTTCTATCCCTAAATATTTCTTCGGCACTAACGGTAAGCCCAATAAATAGGGCTACAATAAGCGTCATAAATATGTAGATAGGTATATTCTCATTCTCCCTGAAAATATATATGTTAGAGTTTGGATCGGCAATGTACCTAATAACAAAAGCAAGGATGAAACCTAGTATGGGGGTTTCGAGCAGGTTAAGAACAATATACTGGGTATTGCTAATTTTAGAGAGAAGGTCTCGGGTGGTGTATATAAGAAACTGCTTTAATTTTGAAGGAATATTCAGTGATTTTGGCGGAGGCTGGGTCTCATCAGGGATAGACTTTATCTTAATGTTTTCGTTAAAGTAATCTTCCCATTTTAATGGCGAAACCTTGCGTATTGGAGTATATCGGCCAAACTCGTCAACTACTTTGGCTTCAATTATATTGAAAATTAGTTCGGGGTTAACGTTTCCACACGTGGGGCACTCTCCCTGATCGCTATTGATCTGCATGTCGATACGTTTAAAGTACATCACCGCTTCTACGGGATTGCCATAGTAGATCATGTACCCACCTGTATCCAAAATCATCATATTATCAAACATCTTGTAGATGTCTGACGATGGTTGGTGTATTACAACGAAAATGAGTTTGCCCTTAAGGGTTAATTCCCTTAATAAATCCATTACATTCTCGGAGTCGCGTGACGATAGACCAGATGTAGGCTCATCAACAAAAAGGATTGCGGGTTCGCGGATAAGCTCAAGGGCTATATTGAGCCTTTTGCGTTGGCCCCCAGAAATCATTTTGTTTAAGGGAGACCCTACTTTAAGGCTCCTTCGTTCGTAAAGGCCGAGGTTCTGAAGAGTTTTATCAACAAGTTGTGTAAGTTCCTCTTCGGATTTATCTTTAAAGCAAAGTTTTGCGTTGTAGTATAGGTTTTGGAATACGGTTAGCTCTTCAATAAGTAGGTCATCCTGGGGTATAACGCCAATAACTCCCTCAAGCATTTCCCTTTCATTGTGCAGATCAATCCCATTGATGGCTACTTTGCCATATGTGGGTCTTTCTATACCTGCCAATACATTTAGAAGGGTTGTTTTTCCTGCGCCGCTAGCGCCCATTATACCAATTAGTTTTCCTTGCTCTTCTTTAAAGGCAATATTGCGAAGCCCAATAGTCCCACTTTTAAACTTAAAGCCAACATCGTCAACATTATAGGATATGCGGATGCTGGTTGAGTCGGCAAGGTAGTGAGCAACAACATCGGTATAGTAAATAGGTTTACCTTTGGGAAGTTTTATTGAACTACCACTGGCAAATAGATAGATGCGCTTATTGTTAATGGGAAGCCCATTAAGGTATACGTCTTCATTGCCGGTGTATCGTAAAAAGTATAGGTCTTCACTCTTTATTTGTAGAATAAATAGATGACCATTAAGTGCTTCGGTTGGGATGTGTTTGCAGTTTTCGCCTCTTTGTTCACTGTCGTGAATGGTGAGGATACTTGAGTAATCAAGTTGTTTTGGATCATTGTTGATTACAAAGTTCTCAATATCAGCAAACTCTTCTTTTGTTACTTTAAAAACATCAGCTACTGTATTGATAATAGCCATGCGTTGATCGGTAAATTTTCTGTCGGCATTTACCAATTCAAATAAGCGAACCAGAACCACAACCTTTTGTTTTTGGGTAATAGTTCTGTTAATTCTTTTACATATTCCAAGAATTTTTACCGAATCCCTTACTGAGGTGAGCTTAACCTTTTTGGGTTGCCCATCCTTTTCTTCTCTCTTTTCGGCATCAAGGTCTGCATGCTGCTCGAAAAGTTTAATATACTCTTCAACGGTTTCGTCGTTGAGTTGCTGCATTAAAAAGTTTACCACAAAGTCACGCTCATTGGACTCAAGACCTTCATCCTGCTTGGCAATTATTGCAAACAGCTGCATCAGAGCCTTCAGAATCTCTTCACTCATGGTTTAACTTTTAGCCGTTATTTCAATAAATAAGGAGTAAATGGTCAACTAGTTTAATGTGTAACTAATCTGTTCAAATGGAACGTTAACAATGTCTGCATACTCTTCGCCTGCCTCCTCCATATCCTCATCATCATCCGGATAGAACCATTTTACTAGTACGCTCTTTTTATCTTCATGCATCTCTTCGAGTTTCATAAGAATATCGAGCAGAAGTTTCGAACTGGCAGTATTAAAGTATTCTAACTTAAACGAAAAAATAGTTTTTTCGTTTGGGTTAGCAGCATATTCTTCTAACCAGTTGAGTATTGGATCGTAAAAAGCTGTAACATCTTCGGGCAGCGAACGGCCTGAAATATCGAAGATGTCATTTTCTGCATCAAGAATTACGGTTGGGGTATCATCGGTACCCAAGATCTTTATGGTTTCCATATTTCTGTTGTTTACTCGTTTCTAGAAATGGTTGAGGTTAGAACAAAAAAGTGATTTTCCTCGTCGATGGGAAGGAAGTGATAATCCAACTTTCGACCAGTTTTGCGCGCTATATCTATAAAACCAAGCCCTGCTCCACCTTTCTCTGATAGTCTACCCTCACGCATCTGAGTTTTATACAAATCCTTAAGCCCTTCCTTATCAAGGGTGTTTATGTGATCTAGGATCCTAGTTAATTCCTCAATCTTTATATTTTCAATCACATTACCTGTTGTAACATGATATTCAACTTCGCCTTTGCTAACCATAAAGATTCCACGACCTGCAAAAAGAAAGTCATCCGAGCCAAAACTATCGGCATGCTTGCTTATGTTTTGCAAGCACTCAACCATAACGTGGAATACTTTTTTCTGTACAGTGTTGGACTCTTCCTCTTTAGCCATGTTTGACTCTGTGAGGGAGGTAAAGGCCTTCGTAATTTGGTGTGTAATCTCACCCTCGTATACAAGGGTGATTTCGTGAGCCTTCATCGACCTGTAGAAGTCATAGACGAACTCAAGAAAACCTTTGACATTTCTTTTATCCATAGCCCGTAAAATTAAATAATTTACCGATATTAAACAATTTAGAATTCAATTCCAATTAGTAGTACGTCATCAATTTGCTTATTTTCCCCCATATACCCTTCAAAATCCTTTGAAAACAATTCATTAAACTGGGGCATTGTAAACCCTT
>JAQUJY010000017.1 GCA_028680705.1 Bacteroidales bacterium | reverse complement strand
GAAAGTATTGCTCGATAAGTTGCATGGAACAGCTGAGGGTAATCAAAATCAAGAAGCAATAGAACCAGATATATTAGAATCTCTGATACAGGATGATTTTAAGCTGTATCCGAACCCTGTTTCTGATTTGCTAAACATTGATTTTACTGCGGAAGAACACGGTAATGCCACAATAACTATATACAATACAATAGGTCAAGTTTTTTATACAAAAACAGAACCAGTGGTTAAAAATGTCAACAATAACATAAACATAAACACTAAAGGATTGAAACAAGGGGTTTATGTTTTACAAATTATGATTAATAATGCACAAATCATGAATTGCCGTTTTGTGATAAACCGCTAATGGGTTTTGCTGAGTATCAAGAGGGTGTCCACAAACTGGCACCCTCATTCTTTATTTACAAAATCTTATCGTTTTAGAATTTCACTTGAACTAGCACCGAATTCATTTCTTGCCTTCTTTGAATGAAAACATGCCGAATAATTGGCAGTATATAGCTTAAAAAGGCGTGAAAAATCTCAACAGAAACTTGACCTGCCTGTCGTTTAGCCATTTTACTTATATTCAAGGCAATAGCAATAAGCCCAAATTCCAGATTCACACCATCGAGTCCTTTTAGCCTAAAGCGATTAAACATTTTGTTAAACTTTATTTGACCAAACACCGCTTCGGGTTCTATCGGTCTTTTGCTTCGGTGTACTAGCCCTTGTTCTGAGGTTAATATCTCTCTTGCTTTCTTTTTGTGGCCTCTTAATTTATGGTTTATTTCGATGATACGGTTCCCTTTACCAATAAAACATCGACCTCTGGTAGGGCAACCATTGCAATTTTCAGCGCAATACTTTTTAATAGCTGACACATAGCCGGAAGCATTGGTCTTCTTGTATTCCCCAACTAAAATCATACGTTGGCCCATTGGGCAGATGAAGAAGTCTTGCTCTTGGTTATAAAACAAGTTCTCCACTTTATGTGGGTTCGCTTTACAGGCTTTCTTCTGCTCCTTGTGAAAATAGTTGTACTTAACGTATGCTTCTACTGATTCGTTTTCAAGGTACTCGTAATTCTCTTCGCTGCCATACCCGGCATCGGCAACCACAACCTCGGACTGCTTGCTGTACTTGTCCTTAAAGCTTTCAAGGAAATTGATCAAAGTCCTAGTATCTGCTGGGTTTTGGTATGGGGCAAAGTTGGTGATGAATTGGTTCTCCGTGCTGATTTGGATATTGTATGCTGGCTTGAGCTGACCATTCTTCATGTGATCTTCCTTCATGCGCATGAAGGTGGCCTCTTTATCCGTTTTGGAGCATGAATTCCGGTGGTCGCCAATATCCTCAAGCCTCTGCTCGTACTCTTGCAGCTTGGGCAGGTGCTTATTTTCAAGCTCGTTTAGTAGCTTCCTCTCCGCTGTATCGATACCCTTATTGCGGTTATTCAGCTCGCTTATTTTTTCTTGTAGGGTGGCTGAATCAACAACAGGAAGTATTTCTTCTTTTGCCTTACTGTCATCCTGTATGCCTTGCTCTATTTGGGCCAGGATGCCATTTACCTTCTTTTCAAGATTCGCTTTATAGCGCTCAACCGACTTGCGCCAAACAAAAGTATACCGGTTGGCAGTGCTCTCTATTTTAGTGCCGTCAACGTATTGCACCTCAAGGCTAACGTAGCCTAGCTCAACCAGCATAAAGACAACTTGCGTAAACAATGAATTGATATGGCCTTTCAGCCTGGTGCTGCGGAAATCATTAATGCAGCTGTGCTTAGGGAATTGCTTGCCCGACAACCACATGTAGTGAATGCTTTCGGTCAGTGCGGCTTCCATCTTTCGACAAGAATACACATTGCTTAAGTAACTGTAAAATAACACCTTAATCATCATTCGAGGGTGGTAACCCCTGCATCCTCCTGATTTATAGCCAGATGTGATGCTTGATATGTCTAGCTGATCAACAATTTTACTCACTAGGCGAACTGGAGAGGACTCGGGTATATACTCATCGAGCCTTGATGGAAATAGTTCTGCCTGACCTTGAGAATAGTCTTTAAATGCTATATTTTTCATGCTTCAATATACTAAACATCAAGCATATAGCCAAATTTTTACATAACTATTTTACTGACAATCAGTATTTTATTGAATAAAAAAAGAGGGAATCCGTTTTTGGACACCCTCTTGATATTATAGTCGCTGTTTTAATAATTCAATTTGGAATTAGAAGTGAAGAGAATTAGGGTGTTTGTTATTAGTTGAGTTTAAATATCAATATTCGCATATCTTGCATGCTTCTCAATAAATTCGCGGCGTGGAGGAACCTCGTCGCCCATAAGCATTGAGAATATTCTATCGGCCTCAACTGCACTCGATATGGTTACTTGGCGGAGTAATCTGGTTTCAGGGTTCATGGTTGTATCCCACAGTTGCTCAGCATCCATCTCTCCCAAACCTTTATAGCGCTGAATATGTACCGATCCTTCTCTTCCTTTTCCTAATTCTTCAACTGCTTGGATACGCTGCTCTTCGTTCCAGCAATAACGCTCTTCTTTGCCTTTTTTAATAAGATAGAGTGGGGGCGTGGCGATGTATAGATAACCTTCGTTGATGAGGTCGTTCATGTATCGGAAAAAGAAGGTCATAATTAGCGTTGCAATGTGGCTTCCGTCCACATCGGCATCGGTCATGATAATTATCTTGTGGTATCTTATTTTTTCGAGATTAAGAGCCTTGCTGTCTTCCTCGGTACCAATGGATACTCCAAAGGCCGTAAACATATTCTTTATCTCTTCATTTTCGAAAGTTCTATGCTGCATTGCCTTTTCCACGTTCAGTATTTTACCACGTAGGGGTAAAATTGCCTGAAATTGCCTGTCGCGT
Source organism: Bacteroidales bacterium (assembly GCA_028680705.1). Lineage (GTDB taxonomy): Bacteria > Bacteroidota > Bacteroidia > Bacteroidales > Tenuifilaceae > Perlabentimonas. The sequence continues at coordinate 39,017 of JAQUJY010000017.1, read as the reverse complement.
CCCTGTTTGGCTGTTCCGCCTGCCGAGTCGCCCTCAACTAGGAAAACCTCAGTTTTTGCAGGGTCTCTCTCAGAGCAATCGGATAGTTTTCCGGGTAAGCCCGATCCAGAAAGAACAGATTTTCGTTGAACCAATTCACGGGCTTTTCTTGCAGCATGTCGAGCCTGAGCGGCAAGAATAACTTTTTGTACTATTGTGCGGGCATCCTTTGGGTTCTCTTCAAGGTAATTGGCCAGTGCTTCGCTAACAGCCTGGTCAACAGCAAGACTCACCTCAGAGTTACCAAGCTTAGTCTTGGTTTGTCCTTCGAACTGTGGTTCCTGAACCTTAACAGAGATGATAGCCGTTAATCCCTCACGGAAGTCGTCACCGCTGATGTCAAATTTTAGCTTAGAGAGCATTCCCGATTCATCGGCATACCTTTTCAGGGTACGGGTAAGTGCCCTGCGGAAGCCCGTTAGGTGTGTACCTCCTTCAATGGTGTTGATGTTATTTACATACGAGTGGAGGTTTTCGGAGAATGAGGTATTGTACTGCATTGCAACCTCAACTGGAACCTCGTTCTTGTCCGATTCAATATAAATGGTCGTCTCTATAAGCGATTCTCGGTTAGAGTCGAGAAACTCAACGAATTCCTTCAGCCCTTCGGTCGAGTGGAACTCTTCATGGCGGAATTGGCCGCCATTATCATTCTCTTCGAGTTCTCGCTTATCGGTAACCGACAGGTAAATACCCTTATTTAGGAAAGCAAGTTCACGTAACCGTGTAGCCAGAATTTCAAATTTGAATTCGATTGATTGGTCGAAGATTGTGTTATCGGGAAGGAACGTAATCATTGTCCCTGTTTTATCAGTAGTGCCAACCTCGCGAACTGCTTCTAGCGGTGTACCTTTGCAGTACTCCTGTTTCCATATTTTACCATCTCGGTGAATTTCAGCCACAAGTTTTTGTGAGAGAGCATTAACGCATGAAACTCCTACGCCATGCAAACCACCCGATACTTTGTATGATCCTTTGTCGAATTTTCCACCAGCGTGCAGCACTGTCATTACAACCTCAAGGGCCGATTTTTTCTCCTTTGCATGATAGTCAACGGGGATTCCTCTACCATCGTCAACAACGGTGATTGAGCCATCCTCATTGATGGTTAAATCTATTCTGGAGCAGTGCCCAGCAAGCGCCTCATCAATTGAGTTGTCGATAACCTCGTTAACCAGATGATGCAATCCTCTAGTGCCCGTATCGCCAATGTACATGGCAGGTCGTTTCCTTACTGCCTCCAAACCTTCAAGTACTTGTATATTACCTGCAGAATACTGCTCAGGGCTTGGGCTGTTTACCAACTTCTCGTTGTCTAAATTATCCATTTTACTACTTTCTATAATATTCAGAACAGCAAATTATATTGCTGAATATCAATGATTTAATATAAACTTAGTTTAACTCTCAAAAGTAGTGAATTTTAATGAATTTTCAATGGTATTTATGAATTATTTAGACATTTTTTTAGCAGTATATAGCCCTGACGGTTAGTGTATTACTGGGTAAAACTGGGATTGAGTTTTTAAAGGTTGGTATTGGTGATTTTTCTCTTAAGAAAGATTACAGAAATAGCGCTATATCAAGCCGTAAAAATCTGGATTAACTTTAACCAAATGTTCCCAATAGAGTGGTTTTAGAGTGAAATTGAGACCTAAAGTGCATAAGTTATCCCAAGCATTAATTGAAATCTTTGTACAGGGTATAGATACCAAGCATGGTAGCGATTTGCGGTTAGGTTGTTAATATCAATAAATGCCGATGCTCTTTTATTGTAGCGGTACTCAACTCCAAGATTAATATCAAAAATACCATCAATTTGAGTGCTTGAAAGGTTTTGAAGCATAATGTCCCGTTTTCCCTCGTAGTATATACTCGATTTCAGAATAATCTTATTCTGAAGGCTATACCAAATTGTGGCTTTTGCTGTAATATTGGGTTTATGCCATGGTTTATCTAGGTTTTCCATGGTATATGCGGTGTACTGGGCTAGGGCAGAAACCTTGATATTTGTTGTTGGGGCAAAGGTTAATTCTCCCAAAAAATCTTTTTTTCTGATGTTATCGTAAACAACATCGAAAGTGCTGTTGAAATAACCCTCAGATTGGTTGAGGTTGTTTACAAAGAAGTGGGCGCTGTCAACCAGCGAGAAACTTGCCGATAAGTTGTAAGCTACCCTTGGACTCATGTTTCCTTTTACTCCCCCTTTCATAACAAATTTATGGCTGGCATTCCACACATTTAGACCAGGGGTTGCCCAAGGATTCTCACTTAATATTTTTGCATAGTGGTTATCCTCTAAATATCCACTAAATTCAAAATATGGAATAACGTAGTTGCTAATAATATCGTACGATAGGTGTCCGATGGGGAAGAAATGTGCTTGCGTGCCCATTTCGTTTATATCGAATGTTGCTCTTATTCCCGCTTTTGCTCTCCATTGCGGTGCAAATAGGCCTACCCAGGGCGAGAACGTTAGAATAGTGCTATTGCTTGGCGAAAGGTTCTCGCTGTTGATGTGGTGGGTGAATTCAACAGTTCCACCAAATTTCTCTACTCGTAAGTATTTATCGATATTGGCACCAAGGTAAAAACTATTTTGCTGGGTATTAAATTTATCAGAAAAATGGTCAAATTTGGTATTTATAGTATAGTTTATGTGGGTTGAATCGCTATGCGTTGAATGATAGTTTAGGCTAAGGTTGAAGTTTTTTTGTGCTTGTTTATCTGGCGATTCGGGTATAGTTGGTGCGGTTGATAGGGTATCAAATCCGTATAGGTTGTAGCCAAAGTGGTTGTATGCAATGCTTCCGTTAAGTACCGATTGTTTAAAGATGCGTTTGCCGTATGCAGAAAGGTTTGTTTTGTTGTAGTTAGCATCAACTTTTTGGTTGTTATCCAGTTTAATATTGCCAAAGGATGATCTGTGTTTAAGCCATACTCCGTAGGAGTAATCCTCCGATCTTTCGTTGGAGTAATAGAGTTCGGCCAAAGGTGATGTGTAGTTTCCAAAACCAAGTTTAGCATAACCCCTGCTAATCCTCGAAAGTGGTTCGGCAACCATACGTGCTGCAGGGATAGGATTTACCTCGAAACCTATTAAAACAGGGCGCATGATTAAATTGTAGCTAAACGAGGGCGAAATACTAATGGTATCCTCTACCCGTGGCAGCTCATTTATTTTAAATGCATCAGATATTGTTGGTTCGTAGGGCTTAACCACTTGAACCTCTTTGGTTAACTTATCGTCCTGTGCTATTGAAGTACTTTGGCAAAATACAATAAGGACAAGTGATGCTATGGTTATGATGATTGATCTGTTCATATTCAGGGACTTACTTTTCAGTGTGCAGCAATTAATTATAATTAGTTCCATTGAATGTTAATGGTATCGTTGGCGTTTGCTCCTTGTTGTTTTTCCTTTTCAGCCTTAACTAAGCTGGTTAGTTTACTAGAGGCATCATCGATTATACCATCGTTTGGGGTACCATACCCATCAATAACACTCTGTAATGTTGCTTTGGCTTGAAAAAAGTCATCTTTTGCAATATATACATCGGCTAGCATAATAAAACTACTGGCTAGCCAGTACTGGTGCGGTGTATTACTTTCTGCAAAACTAAAAATCTCCTTCTCGGCTTTGTCAAATTCACCCCTATCGAAGTATATTTTTGCCATGCGATATTTTGCTTCCGCTCCCTGCTTTGTTTTTAGGTTGATTGACACCCTTGCAAACTCATTAAATGCATCGGAAAGGCGATCGAGTTCCACTAGTGCTTTTGCTTTGCTAAACCTTGCCTCAATTTCAGTTTCATTGGGGAGTTTTTCGGTTATAAGAACTTTAGCCGAAGCCTCAACCACCTCCTGGTGGTTATTTAGCATTTGGGCCGATCGCATCATCCCAACCCGGGCGTCGAGTAGGCTTGATCTTAAATCGGCAAGTGACTCAAGCATGCTAAACATCTCGTAAGCCTCCGCATACCTATTTTGCTGCATGTATATTGCTGATGCTGCTATGAGCGTTTGCTCGGTAAAAGGGTTCTTGGGTTTCTGAACCACTTGGTTAAATGCGGTAAGGGCATCATTAAATTGATTGGTTTTGTAATAACAATCGCCCATGTAGTAACTTGCATTTAGGATAAAATTACCCTTTGGAAACTCTTCGATGTACTTTGAGAGGTTCTGCAAAGCCTTTTGGCAGTTGCCGCTCATGTAAATTCGTTCTGCGGCGATGTACGAAAGCGAGTCTTTTTCGGCCATGCTTACATTACCTAAACTTCCAAGTCTTGATGCGTAGGTGAAGTAGTCATCAACATTCCCATCATCAACATAGATATTTCTAATACCGATTAAAGCATTTTTGGCTTCTGATGAGCCGGGGAACTCTTCTACAACTCTTTTGTAGTAACCCATGGCGTTTTCCGAGTCGTTCTTGTTGTATGCTGAGATGCCTAGCTGAACCAATGCTTTTACAAAGTAGGAACTTCCGGGATATTCCTCTTGTATTCTAGTGTAGTAGCGAATTGCGCTATTTGCTTCACCCATCGAAAGGTAGGTCTCGGCAAGTTCAAATAGTGCATCGTCCATAAAGTCTGATTCTGGGTGGTTTTCAACTAAGCTAAGCAACGATTCAATCTTTTTCTGGGGTCTTTCAACCAAACCAAAGGCAATACCCCTTTGAAGTATTGCGTAATCAACATCAATGGTATTGGTTTTAATGGCATTTTCGTAGTAGTCGAGAGCAACCCAGTATCTTCTGAGAATATAGTATGAGTCAGCAATGCGATTATAGGCATCACCTAAATATGATGTATTATTGTTTACGCTTTGCGTTGTGTACTTTCTGAACCATACAATGGCATCATCGTAGTTTTTGAGTTTAAAATGGGTATAGCCCAAGTTGTAGTGAGCCATTTTGTATTCAGACTGGTCGAATGAACCAGATGAAAGTAGAAACTGGTTATAGTCGTTTACCGCTTGCTGAAAGTTTTCAATACGGTAGTAGGATTCTCCTCGCCAGTATAGGGCAAGTGCCGATAGTGATTTGTTGTACTCAGGGTATTTTAGCGAAAGTGTAAACTTTTCAGCCGCTTCGGTAAAGTTAAGGTTCTGAAAAAGTTCAATCCCTCTAAAGAACGCAACCCTTTGGTATGCCTGCCTGATAGAAGCATCCTTGTTTGTTATCTTATCGAGTGAGACTAATGCTTCCCTATAGTTTTTGGTGTTTGCATATGCTTGCACCAGGTAGCTGTGTGCCTCATCGATGCGCTGGCTATTAGGGAAAAGTTCGATGTACGAAAGAAAAGCCTCAATGGCTTCGTTGAAAGGGTTGTAAAGCGTTTCGAATGTTATCTTGGCAAAGTTGAAAAGAGCATCCTCTTTAATCGCCATATCGAAGTTATACTTTGATGCCATGGAGAAAGCCTGTCGAGCTTTTGCTTTATCATCGATTTTAAGGTAGCAATCAGCTAGATGATAGTAGGCATTCTGGCTAAGTGTATCGTTGTCGGTTGTAACACGCTCAAGAAATTTTACTGCTTCGGAATTTTTGTCGTTTCGTGAGTAGATAAAGCCTACTAGGTAGTTGTCCTCTCGGGTTAGTGATGTTGCTTTTTCAACAAACTGCTCAATATAGGGTACTGCTTCATCATATCTTCTTAACCGGTATAGCGATTCGCCAATTAGTCGGGCAATTTCAGGTGCGCGTTTTGGTGTTGCATCTTCGAGGATTGGTGGGGCGTAATCAACCACCTTACTGTACTCTCTTTGTTTATAATAAACTTGGGTGATGTAGTAGGGCACGAGAGGAGCAAAGGTTTCGTCGTTACTTAGTTTTTGAAAGCCTTTAAGCGCTGTGGCTAAATTGTTTTGTGAGTAGGCAATGTGTGAGTAGTAGTAGGTTGCCGGTGATGAGTATCTGTTTTTTGTGTCCTTTATCTCAAAAAATGATCTGCTTGCTTCATCAAGCTCATTCAGCATAAAATGGCTGTATCCCATTTTGAAAAGCAGTTCAGCTTTTTGCTCAAGGCTCAATCCGTTTCTATTGGTTTGCTTAAACCAATAAATTGCATCGCTATACTTGCGCTCACGGTAGCGAAGTTTTGCCAGCTCAAAAAATGCAACGTTTACTTTCTGATTATCAGGATAGTTGTTAATAAACGTCCGGATTAGGTATTCTGCATCCCCATTAAAAAGTTCTATGGCGCAAAGAGCATTATAGAACTCGGCTTCGCCCTTAAGGTGCAACTCATTGGGTTGTGCAGCCTGAACGTACTCCTGGAAATGCTTCTGTGCCGAAACAAAATTACCTTTTTCAAAAAGTTCGACACCCTTGTCGAAAATCCTGTGGGGGTGAGTTTGTTGCTTGGTTTCTTGTGCGGTAAGGCTTAGGGTTAAAAAAACCAGTGTACACATTGTTGCAAAACGAACCAGTGATGAAAGCATATTGTATGGCTTAAATTTCATGTAAAAATACAAATTAATGAGCTAATACTTACGTTAATCCCACTTATTATTTCAACACTAAGTTGTTGATAACTCTAGCGTATTGCCACTTGGTTTATGCCAATGCTATTTATGACGATTGTATAACGTTAATAGCGGTGAACCATTGTGCAACGAAATGGTTAATGTATATATTTGTCCATATAATAATACACTTTAACAATGGAGAAGAGCCTCATAACCCTCGTGGATAGAAATGATGAGATAGTTGGATTTGATGAAAAGCATGTTGTTCATCGTAATGGTACGCTGCATAGAGCTTTTTCTATATTTGTTGTAAATGATAATGGTGAACTAATGATTCATCGTAGGGCACTGGACAAATACCATTCACCTGGGCTGTGGACAAATACTTGTTGCAGCCATTTGCCAAAAGAGATGGAGATGGAACAGGCTGTACACCAGCGGCTTGTTGAGGAGATGGGGTTTGATACTGACCTGCTGTTTGTTACCAGTTTTCGTTATACCATTGAATTTGATAATGGGCTAATTGAGAATGAGATCGATCACATTTACGTTGGTTTATATAACGATAACCCAGCGCCTAATCCAATTGAGGTAGCGGACTTTGCATGGGTTTCGCTGGAAGATTTGGAAAGGGACGTAACCGAAAACCCAGACCAATATACCTATTGGCTAAAGCATATTGTTCATAACCATTTTCAAGAGGTTAAGCAGGCTATTAAAAAACTTTTACTTTAGTTTACAATTAACTTTTCGGTATAAGTTTTTGTTGCAGTACAGACTTCGATAATGTACATTCCTTTATGCCAATTGCTTGTATCGAAGTTAGTCTTTCCTGTTGCCTCCTTTTTATGCGTTAACTGGCCAAGCATATCGAAAACTTTAATGGTCATACTTCTGTTATTTTCAACCTCCACGTTTACGGTGTGCGATGCAGGATTGGGGTAAACTTTAAGTTTAGGTAATCCATTGTGGGTAATGTTTGAAGTAGATTTTTCTCCAAAAACTTCAAAGTCATCAATGTACATTCCTTGCTTTGTGACATAGTTATCGCTTTCAAAGCGGAATCGGACAACAACGTATGGTTTGTTAAGGTAATTAGACAGGTTATATGTTTTTTGTTGCCATGAGGTTTGACTCCCAGTGAACTTGTCGAGTTGGGTCCAGGTTTTTCCGTTGGTTGATACTTCAAGCCACATGAAATCCCAACCCGATTCTATTTCGTATTTATTGTAAAATGATAAGCTGGCCGAGGTATATTCTTCGAGGTTAAAGTAGCCTAGTGTTGCTGCACTTTTTAGATTGTTTGAGTATTGTCCGTTGGGACTTTCAGAAAATGAATGACTCCCAGAGTAGTATTCTTGAGCTGAGATACCCCAGCCTTCTTCTGTATTCCAAGAGTCTATACCTTCTTCAAAATCAATAAAATAGGGCATTTCTATTGGTGGGGCGGGAGTGGCTTTAGCAATGTTTGATTGCTCAGACTCCTCTTGGGTATCACTGTAAATTGCTGTTACGTAATAAGCGTATTCTGTTCCGTTACTAACGTCACTATCTGTATAGGCATTTTGTTCCGGGGAAGCCATGATAACATCATCACGATAAACATTGTAATTATCTATGGCAGCCATTTTGTCCCAACTTATCAACACAGATTCATTTTGTGGAATTGCAACAAGGTTTTGCGGGGGTAAAATTCTGTTTGCCAGAGCAACAGTTGCTGCAAGTGAGGCCTTGGTGAAAACAACCGCTTGGTCCTGGTTATTGTAACTTGGGCCAATAATATCGTTTGCTGTGTGGATGTATGGGCTGTATGCATCGATGTTTTCGAATGGGTATATCCCCATAAAACCATTGTTGTTGAACGATGTGTGGTCGCTATCACCTCCGATAAGTGTGCCGGGTTCAACCACAAAGGCAGGGAGATAGGTTGCGCATGTAGATGTGTAGAAATCGGCCAGATCCTGAGCCGATTGCGGATAAATTAGTGTGGTTTTCAATGTGTTTCCTTCTTCAAGGTAGCCAATCATATCTAAATTAAAGTATCCATGGATATTCATTCCCTCGCTTGCACATCGTTGGGCAAATGCAGCGCTTCCGTACAGACCATACTCTTCACCAGAGAATGCGCAGAAAATCACGCTCCTGTCCAACTCCTCTGCACTTAAAATTCGGGCAATTTCCAGTACAGCTGCAGTCCCCGATGCGTTATCGTCGGCACCAGGTGCATTTTCGTCGGATCGGTTTATCGAATCGTAATGGCCACCTATTACAACGTATTCATCGGGGTGCTTTGTCCCGATTAGCGTAGCTATTACATTGTCGCTTGCCGGACCGTTAGGCATTGTAAAGTCCATAGCCTCTACCTCAAGGCCTAAGTTGGTAAATTCTTGGCTTATCCATTCCTGTGCCACAACGCTTTGCGAAGTATATGCATCTCGAGTGCCATAGTCTTGTAGGTGTTGAACTGTTGAGGTTATATTTTCACCAGAAACCTGTGCCAAAAGGTTTTCGATGTATGGCTCTGGATTTGAATTTCCTTTATTTAGGGTTATGGAATAGGATGGTAGTTTTGCCTCATTATTATGGATTCGGACCATTCCATCGTTTTTGGCTGGGGGGAGTTGTCCGTGAATGGATTCGTTAGTTTTAACGATAAGGAAATTAGAATCTTCATAAAGTAAAGTGCTCATTCTGCTTATTGTAGAGAGATAGGAACTTTTATCAACCCCTTTATCGATGTAAACAATATAGTAGTTGATATCTTTTTCCCAAGGTGAGTCGTCTAGTATTATCATACCGCTTTTTGGGGTAGCAAAACACGTAGCAATGGAAAATTCATTGCTATAGTGGTGCACTTTAATATCAGGATTTATAAAAAGATTACTCTTGCTTTGTTCGTGGCTGTGCTGAACTAAAACTAAACTCTGTGAAAATACCGAGATGGATATAAAAAGAGTAATTAGTAATAAGGTTATTTTTTTCATGGATAGCAAAACTTAGTACAACAATTATTTACATCAAATTTAACTTTTTATTTGCAATTTAAATTAATGCTTGCTAGAATTAGTTTGAATTACTGAATCGTAATTTTTATTAACTGGAGGTTATTCCTGATAGCTGAAACTGGGTTAAGGGAAGATATTTATTTGATTGAGCCAAAATCCAATAGTTGGGTAAAATGTATCATTGAACGTAAATCATTTCAGCTATTAGCATGTGCGTTTACTCTGCTTCTATTTTAAAAATTACATCAAAACCCCTGTCGCGGTTGGAGTTATTAAGTTGTAAGAAGAGAAAGCGGAACACCTCATATTCGAGCTTAATCTCATAGTTTGTTAGATCATCTTCATTTGATTGGCCAATGCGCTGTTCATAGCTGACAAACAGATTGTTGGTTATATATTTACCAACTTCCATGGTGGCATTGTCAAAGGTGCCGCTGGTGTTTATTTCTATGTAATCGATATTTAGCTTATTGCCGATAAATTTTGTTAACTGTGCTGAAATTAATGAAGCTGCAGCATTTCCAGCCAGACTACCACTGCTTTGCATATTATCCTGTTGGGCTAGGCTGAGTTCATCCAGGCTTTTTCCGAAAAGTATATATGAAATGGCATCTCCTTCGTTGATGGCATTTCCGGAGAGGGTGAAGTTTATATGAGGCTCTTCCGCCTCGCCAGTAATATTTACCGAAAGTTTTTGCTCTTCACGTTGCGCATTCCGGAATGTGTAAGAGGCATCAATATCCAGTTGGGGCATTATTTTCTCTCCCCCCTGGAAAGCAATGTTCCCTTTATCAATAATGAAAGTTTTGCCCATTAAATCATATTGTCCGCGCACCACGTCTACGGTGCCAAATATCTCGAAGAAATCATTGTTTTTAATTAACTCCAGATCACCCGAGAGCTCAATACGCATATCTTTACTTTTTATCCAGGTATTTTTAGGGATGGTAATCTTTGCTTTCCCCCTTAAACGGTCGAAATAACCAGGTCCAGTAGAAGTATCCACTTTGGTTTGGACAGTTTTTTTTATTCGAAGGGAGTCGCCTGAGTGATCATGCTCTGTCATTTCTCTTACTAGGAGTGGAGTAGGCATTTCTGGGGTATTTAATTTACCAAAAAGTCTCAGGATAGCTGGCAAATTGAATTTAGATTGAGGAATTGCAAGGTCGCTCTCAAATACCACATCTCCGGTTTTGCCTTGAAGACTTGCATCTCCCGATAATTGCATGTTAAATTGCTTATGATTTACGGGGTTAAACTTATTAAATGTAATGTTGATTTTAGAGTCGCTAATATCACCTTTATAAAAATCGGAATTGAAGTTAACTTCGCCTATTGCCTCCATGGTACCATCCGCTGATTTTATGTTAAAGGTGTCGATTGTGATTTTCTCTGGTGAGAAATTAATATTTAGTGCTATTTTTTGGTAGTCAACACCATAATCAGGAACTTTAACAGCAGCATCTATTAACCTGAAATATCCGTCGGGTTTTGGCGCTTCAATGGTGCCTCCCACCTTAATTTCGGCTTCTGCATAACCCGTAATATTCTCTGTAATATTTAATGTTTGGAGAATGGCCAATGGGAATTGCTTAATTTTTATAAGGCCTTCTAGAGGATCAGATGCGTTAAACTTTATATTCAGGCTGTCCATTTGTAATTTCAATGGCATAGTACCAGATAATTCTATTTTACCGCTATCCTGTGGAATAACTAGGGCATCAACTTTTAGCTTATCGTCATCAAAATTAAATGTACCATCAAATTGAGTGAATTTATAGTTGCTCATTACAGCATTATCAATCCCAAATTCTCCAGCTATTTTTGGGTTGCTGGCATCGCCCGATAGGGATATTTTTAAATTGAATAAACCGGAGGCATCCATATCCTTGCCGCTCATTTCGGCTAACTTTGCGAGATCAATCTTTGACACTTCGAGCGTAAAATCTTCTACTCCATTACGTCGAATGGTACCATCTGCCTTTATGATTTGTACGCTATCGGCTGAACTTGTTGCATAAATAAAATTATTGACGGTGTAACTCTCGGGTGCAATTTTAATGCTTGCCGGAGGCGATTGCAATGCCCAATGCTGATTCTTATAATCAAGAATTAGGTCGGCCAGGGTAATGCTCAGAACCTCTCCCGGAACAATTCCTGCTTTGGTGCTGGTGCTTAGCTCAGGGTTATTAATTCGGGCATCTACAAATATTGAGTCCATGCTGGCATCCACATTCATAACAATGGAGTCTAGATTTATGGCATTACTGCGTAGGTTCAATGCCTGCATGTTTATATGGGCAGTGGTATCTGCGCCAATAATAAGAGCTTGGGCATCCACATTTATACTACCCACTTTATAACCGGGATAGGTGGTTTGTGCAAGATGTAAGTTTGTTTGTAAGCTCAGGGAATCAAGAGTGCCACGTATGGATGCAAGTATAATCCCGCTGGTTTCAAGTGAATCTATTGGGATAAAGGCCTTGAATTCTTCCAATCCGCTGAACTGTGCTTTCACATCCATAGCCGAACGACCTTTCATACTATAGTTACCATGAGCATTTAAGACAACAGATTCTGTAAGTAACAGTAGTGAGTCTATGGTAATGTTCTGCTTGCTGTATTTTGCGTCTGCAAATAGGGTATCTAGCTCTATTTGTGCAATTGTAGAACTTTTTACCATTAGGTTGGCCGTTAATGCCAGTTTTTTAGGGTCGAAACTGCTACCTTGGATATTTGCCACCATATTGATGGACGATTGCAGACTGTCGTTTCCTGTGATGGCAGCTATATTTAACCTTTGTGTGGTGAGTTTTATCTGATAGGTTGGATTGACTTGTATCTGCTGAATTTCAGGTAGCAGTTCAAACTCCCCGAAATCACCCTTCCCATGCGCAAAACCCGAGAGGTTTCCGTGGTCAAGATTAAAGTCCATTTTTAGTTTGTCAACAGGCCGCTCTTGTACCATCAGATCCTGAAAATCACCGGTCAAATTTATTTTTGCAGTCGCCAGATCGATTCCATGTCCATTAACTTTAAGTTTACCGTTTATTAAATATTTTAACTCAGGGTTATTCAGCCAGTAGGCTAGATCTATTTTGTCAAGGGTTGCGTCAATTGAATATTCTAATTCTGTATTCTCGGGATTGAAGATAAAAGCATATAGATTTTCAGAAACTAAATTGAAGTATATTTTTTGGCCTTTGTCTTCAACCTGAATTATAGCCTTAACCCCTTCGTTGTGTAAACTTGATTCGAGTGTGAATATTGGCGTTGCTGGAAGTTGAAAGTCGGGCAGCACAAATTCAAACTCGCTCAATCTTATCGGTGTACTTTTAAAGTTGGCATTGCCTTTACGGTTGGGCGCTTCTGCATAATCAGCCTCGCCTTGTAATTGGTTTTTGGTTGTTTTGAGTACAAAATCTTTTAATACGATGGATTCCTTGTCGCGCTTGAGGTTGAACACTATTTTTTCGAGTGAAATGGCCGGCTGCTGGGTATTGAATGAAAACTCATCCATTTTCAAAGACTGAGCATCAGCACTATATGATCCGGAAAGTATTATTTTAAGTTGGTCAATTTCACGGGGAATGAGCGTGTCTGGTGAGTTGATGTAAATAGTTCCATTAGCAAGATGAAATTTGGCAAGATTAATGGCAAAATTGCTCGTGGTTGTGTCGGATGGCGTTGTGCTAGCTGACGGTTTAATTAGCTGCTGAACATTCCAAGTGGAATCATTAATTTGCTTTAGGAAGATACGAGGGTGGCTCAATAGGACATTGCGCACATCAAGTTTTCCGCCAATTAGTGGCAATAAATTATAGGTTGCGCTAATTTCTTCAAAATAACCAATAGTATCTCCTTCATGTGTGATCAGTATGTTTTTAAGGCTTATGCCTGTGAAGAAATTTCCATTAATGTCACCTAAAGTCAGTTTGCCATTTATAAACGTGTTGGCTTGCTTTTCGGCAAAAGATGCAATTTTTTTCTTTACAAAGGAGGTTTGTATTAACAGGGCTACCAGTAGCAATAAAGTCACTATACCAAGGATTATCCATCCAAGTATTTTTAAGGTATATGTTATGACTTTTTTCATTTAAGTTTTTCTCATTATAATTAATTCAAAAAGCTTGACCTACACTAATAAAAAATTGCGGTCTTTTTTTCTCATTCCATACGGGAAATCCAACATCAAAACGTATCGGCCCAATGGGTGTTTTAATACGAAGTCCCGGTCCCACGGCATAAGCAAGTTCATTTAAACGATAGGAGTATTCTTGTAGCCAAGTATTTCCAATATCAACAAAAGCCACAGCACTCAGGCGCCAGAACAAGGGAAACCGAACTTCTAAACTAGTTTCAAGTATACTGCTTCCGCCTCTGGGACTTCCGCTTTCGCGTTTTGGGCCCAGCTGTGCGCGGTTCCATCCTCGTACCGAGGAACTTCCACCAGAGTAAAATCGATCTTCCACAGGAATGAATTTGCTGGAATTAGACGAGATAATCCCACCTGCCATCAGCTTAAAGGCAAGCGTGAAGTTGCCCATTTGATGATAGGTGCGGTAGCTCGCCCATAAGCGTGTATAGTTGAAATCGCCACCAAAAATATACCCGTTCACCTTAAAGGCCAATGATACATTGCTTCCTTTGGTTGGAGAAAATTGAGGTCTTGAGTTATCGAAACTCGTACCTAGGATAACTCCTGATTTGTTGTATGGGAATTTATCGGAGGTTTGTTCTTTGAAATCTGGGTCGTTTGGTTCTATGGTTTGTTCCACATTTTCAAAGTAATAGGTGAATAAGCCATTCCATCGTGGGATAAATTCGTAACCAAGGGGTACTTTCAAACCATAAGTTCTGGTGTCGTATCCGGGTTCTTTGGTACGGTTTAGGTAGGGGTTAAGTTCAATTGTGCTGCGAGCGCTAAAAAAACGGGGTTGAATCCAGCGTAGGCTAACCGAATAGGGTAATATTTCGGAGTGTTTTACCTGAAGGTTAAGGCGCCGTGCATTACCTAAGAACCCAAGATAGGTGAGGTCTAAAAAGGTGCGAAACTTGTCTTCTGTTCCGTAACCTAAGCCTACCCGTGCGTTTAGGCGGGGTGCTTCTTCAACGTAAAGTTTTACAGGTATTGGGTTGCGCAAAGAGTCTTTGCCCATTTGTGGCAATACCGAAACCACACGAAACATCTGTAAGAAGTAGAGGTTTTTACGGGTCTTTTCTAACAAAGAACGATTGTAAAGATCTCCTTCTTTATATTTTAGTTGTTTGCGAATAAATTTTTCTGTTACATGCTTATTCCCTTCAATACTAGTGGGACCAATGTATGATAATTGCCCTGGACTGATTAGATAATGAATGCCAGTAAGGCGCTGAGTAGGGCGGAGGTATAGATCGTAAGATGAGGAGGCATAGGCATAACCCATGTTTTTGAAGGCATTTTCTATGATCATAATGTCGTCCATCAGGGCGTCGTCTCTAAAGCGGTTGCCTTGGCCTAAATTGATTTTGCGCAAAACCCTTTTAGTGAGGGAATCCATTTTAACATTATTGGCCTCGCTGGTCAATTCAAAGCTAATACTGTCAACAACCACTGGTTTGCCTTCTTCTATATCAATGGTAAGCTTTATGGTTTTTTTCTTTTTGTTAATTTTTAATGGCTGAAGGTTAACGCTGACATCGAGAAATCCCTCTGACTGATAAACGCGCTTTAATCTTTCTAGATCAAGATTTATCAGTTCATTGCTATATAGATGGGGTTCTTTTCTGAGAATTGTTTTTTGAAACCATGAAACTTTTTTCATGGCCATACGCTCCAAAAGAAAATCTTTATTGAGCGTTTTATTACCTTTAAAACTTATTTTACGTATTTCATAATTGTTCTGAGCAAGAAGCAATACAGGTTGAACGCAAAAGAGTGCGGATATAAAAATAAAGCGTATTAAGTATTTTAACATGTGTGGCTGTTAGGTGCTGTATAAACAATATTTTTATCCAAAAAGTTGTGTTTAATCACCGTGGCTTCTGTAATAATTTACAATCCCAATCCCCTGTATGATAATCACTGTTCATCATTGCAGAATTTTCTGAGGTAACGATGTCAGATTATTCCACATGTTTTATTTTTCCCTGACATGCGATGGGAAAAACATTGCGCTAGTATCTTCAAATTTAAGCTTTTTTATCTTTAACTTTTTGTTTTATAGGGATATAGTTTCTTGAAAAAAACAAAAAAATAGATATGGCAATTGAAAACTAAAAACTATAGCAAACACCTTAATATCTGAGTTTATAAAAACAACGTATGTTCAGAACTTGAAGAACTAGAATCGGGCCTTATGAGAAAACAGGGAAGGATGTAAAGAAAGGAGTCAGTAAAATATATCTCTTTTTCAAGGGCAGCAAAAATCAATGCTACAGCTGTGAGCTGAGTTCATCAAATTAGGCTTTCTTTTAATTAATTTAAGTTATTGAATGGTAATTCTTCTTAGTCGTAGGCTATTGGTAACAACAGATACAGAACTTAAGGCCATGGCCATGCCAGCAAACATAGGGTTGAACTGAAAACCAATAATTGGGTAAAGTATGCCAGTAGCTAAGGGTATGCCAATAATATTGTAGATAAATGCCCAAAAAAGGTTTTGTTTAACCGTTCGCATGGTAAGATTTGAGAGTTTTATGGCCGAGGGTATCTGGTTTAAATCAGAGGACATAAGGGTTATTTTTGCAACATCCATGGCAATATCGGAGCCTTTGCCCATGGCAATGCTTATGTCGGCCTGTGCTAAGGCGTGTGAATCGTTTATTCCATCGCCAACCATACCTACTACAAGTCCGTTTTTTTGGAGTTGCTCAATACGCTTTGCCTTATCGGCGGGGAGCATTGAGGCTGAGTAGTTCTTAATCCCAACCTTATTTGCAACAATACGAGCCGAGCCCTCGTTATCGCCAGTTAGCATAATGGGCTCAATGCCCATGTCCAAAAGCGATTGGATTGCCCTTTTGGAGGTTTCCTTTATTTTATCTGTAATGGCAAATGCAGAAATCAATTGATTACTGTCGGCAAGTAGAATGCACGTTTTGCCTTCGGTTTTCCAGCTGTCAATTTGCGCTTTTGCATCATTGGTTATTGATATATTTTCCTGAGTGATGAGCTCCTCATTGCCCACATAATAATCCTTACCGTTGATTGATGCCTTTACACCACGTCCCGCAATTGCCTCGAAGTTTGCAATGTTAACCAATTTAGATTTTGCGTTGGAAAGATGCGTTGTTATTGCTTGGGCTAATGGGTGTTCCGACTGGTTCTCAATTGCAAGAAGTATGTTTTTGTATTCATCCCTGTTCTCAGTCTCCGGATTCCAGTACTCATCTGTAACCGATGGCTTACCCTCGGTAATCGTTCCGGTTTTGTCGAGTACCACGGTGTTTAGTCTATGGGCAATCTCTAGGCTTTGAGCATCCTTAATTAGGATATTATTTTCGGCACCTTTCCCAACGCCAACCATTATGGCCGTTGGTGTAGCAAGGCCAAGCGCACATGGGCAAGCAACAGCAAGTACGGTAACTAGGGCTAAAATACCATGCACAGCACCTTGCTCTCCACCTAAAATGAACCACACAGCAAAGCTCAGAACGGCAATTCCCATAACAACAGGAACAAATATGCCGGCAACCTTATCGGCCAACTTCTGTACCGGAGCTTTGGAACCTTGTGCTTCCTCTACCATTTGCACTATCCTGCTGAGTAGTGTTTCGGAGCCTACCTGTTGGGCTTTCACTTTCATTGAGCCTTTTTGGTTAGAGGTTCCGGCGTATACCTTACTCCCTAATATCTTTTCGGCGGGCAACGGTTCGCCAGTAATGGTGCTCTCGTCAACAAACGATGAGCCATCAACAACCTCACCATCAACTGGAATTCTGCCTCCGGGTTTTACTAGCACAATTTGCCCTGTGATAAGCTCCGAGATTTTTACCTCCGATAGCTTATCGCCATCAACAACGATTACGGTGTTGGGTTGCAAGCCCATTAATTTGCGAATTGAAGAGGATGTTTTTCCTTTTGCCCTTTCCTCAAGCCATTTACCAAGCAGGATGAAGGTTATGATTACTGAAGCCGATTCGAAGTACACATGCGGTTCCAGTCCTCGGCTACGCCAAAACTCAGGGTAAAATGTATTAAAAAGGCTAAAGAAATAAGCAATACCAGTACTGAGCGCAACCAGAGTATCCATGTTGGCCTTAAAATGGGTAAGCTGCTTGTATGCGTTAATAAAAAAACCACGGCCAAACCAAAAGATAATGGGGGTTGAGAGGATTAATGAAAGGATTGGTGTGTATTGCCACTTCATAAAGAACATTCCCATAACAAATACGGGAATGGTAAGTATGGCGGCCCAAATCATTCGATTGAGCATTATTGCTGATTCGCGATTGCGGATTTTATCGGTTTCCTCTGACTTGCCCTCGTTGTCAATAAGCAAGTCGTATCCAATCGATCGGATTACCTGTTGGAGTTGCTGCGGTTTAATTTGCTGCGGATCAAATACAACCCAAGTGGTTTGGTTAGCTAAGTTAACCCCTACATCTGCTACGCCCTCTTGGCTTTTTAGCATACTTTCTACACTGGCAGAGCATCCTGCGCACGACATTCCTGTTACTGGATAGATATGTTTTTCTGTTTTCAAATCAAGTGCCTTTTATTACAAAAACATCAAATTCTTGAAATTGTTTACAAAAAAAACTCCGCGAGTCTATATTTGCAAGCGGAGTTATCTTGTTTAACAAACAGTGTGTTTATTCAGGATGGTATCCTACCGAATGGCATAGCACCACATGTTTGTGCTCAGGGAGTTTCATATTTTTTTTAAGTTCATCCTTGTCAACCGCTCCTCTTACAACGGCAGCCAAGTTTTCTGAAGTGCAGAAAAGGTAAACATTTTGAGCAATAAAGGCAGCATCGGCAGCAGAGTACCAGTGTTTTGTAGTTTCGTCCCTATCGCCCATGCGCGAGAAATCAGCAACATATATTAGGTTAACAGGCGCTTCCTTTACAAAGGGCTGAAGGCCGGTTGCCTCACGGATATCGCCTTTCATATATAGTTCAAGCTGATTTTCGAGGGCATTGTAAACGTAAACTCCTTTTGGTAGGCTGATATAGACATCAATTTCTTGCCAATTTACTGCGCTGGGGGCCGTTTTGAGTCCATCTGCTGGACGATTTATGCCATTTGCAGCCCAAAGTAAATTTGATAGAGTTTGTAGGTCAAGTTCCTTTGGTGAGAATTCCCTCGATGTACTTCTCTTTTGTAGGGCTTCCATAAGCGGCATTCCTCCATTTGTTTGAGGCTGTGGAAGTTTAATAACTGTTTCCTGACTGCATCCAGTAACATGAAACATAAAGGTAAAAAGGAGAACTTGTGGTAATAAACGTTTCATAAGGTTAATGTTTTTTTGATGTTAGCATTCCAATTTTCTTTGTAATTTTACAAATATAAAGGATTATCTGCAGAAACTTAGTTCTACCGACAGCTTATAGAGCATATTTAAGACTGTTTATTTGTGGTTACTAACGAGTATAGCATTGCTTGGTTTTCACTAAGGATTAAACCTTTTTAGTGAAGACTGCTTTATTCATTTTTTAGCAAATTTTATCAACTCTGAATTAAACTTTTCCGTCTCCTCTAGAAACATACTGTGGCCACTTTTTTCAAAAGTAACTATATGAGAATTTTTGATGCCCAACTTCATCTGCTCAGCTAGGTCGAAAGAGCATATTTTATCTTTTTTGCCATGTATTATCACAGTAGGAATTGTAATTTTCTCCAAGTCGCGCCTTAGGTCAGTATCACGTAAAGCAATTAAACATTGAGCTGTAGCATAAGAAGATGCACTGAGATTAATTCCATTCAACCAACTCTGTATTCCCTCATTTAATGAGGTTTCGGTTGCAGAGAATATCTTACCAAAATTGGCTAATAATTTTGGCCTGTCCTTATAATTCAATTCAATTAATTCGTCAACTGCACTTTTGGGGAGGTTATATTTGAAGTCCTTGCGCTGTGTCCATATCGGGGCAGCTGCACCGCACAATGCCAGTTTAGAAACATGGGCTCCACTATACTTTGATACATAACGAATTGCAATAGAGCCACCCATTGAAAAGCCAACTAAAACAGCATCTTTTATATCAAGTTTGCTTAAAACAGTTTTAATATCCGATGCGTGAATATCATAATCATATTTTCCGTAAGGTTTATCCGATTTGCCGAAACCCCGTAAGGTAATACCTATTGCCCTGAAGTTGTTTTTTATCAAAGCATTGTATTGGTATTCATACATTTCGTCACTTAAAGGCCAACCGTGTATCAAAACAATTGGTTTACCTTCACCACAATCAGTAACATGAAGACGGACATTGGGCTGTACCTCAACATATTCTGCCCGGGTGATACTTGTACTTATTTTTCCCATGTTAATAATCTTTTAAACGACCGGTTAACGATTTTAGTGAGGCTTTTAGTTTGTCAACTGCTCCCGAAAGGGCCTGTTCATGTGTGTTTGCACGCTCGGTAACTGCTATTGGCTTCATACCTGCAAGTCGGGCTTCAACCATGCAACGTTTGTCGTTGGGACCGTCTTTATTACCATCTACATCAGAGAGATGAATAACCACTCGGGTAATCTGCTCACTGAATCTGCTTAGTTCTTCTGATATTATGGAAGTTGAAGAAGCTATGAGCTCTTCGCTTCCAGTTACGTTGTTATCTGTATTAAATAGTATTAGCATGTTTTATATATTTAATTAATAACGAAATATTGCTGCCAAACCTGTTTCGGAGGGCATTTTGTCGGCTGGGAGTACCAATACCTGTCCACCCATCTTTATTACCAATTCCCCCATATCATCGAGAAGGTCATCTACTTTCGGATTTGTTAAATCTTTTTTCTGTGTATTACCCGTCACAAAATTTGTAATCCGTACTGGAATTATTCGGTCGGCTTCAACAAGAAGCGTATCAACCCGTCCTTCAACTGCCGCAACAGCTATTTCCTTGTATTCATCGCTGCCTTTACCATCTGCCCTTGCCTGCTCAAACCTAGCAACCAAATTGTCAAGTTTTAGGTTATATTCGGGTTCCATTATTTCCCAGGCCATAGCTGCTAATTTGTCTGTTGAGACGGCTGAAGGGTTTATATAAATGCCCTTTGATAACAATAAAGGATTGTTGTTTACTTGCTGAAAAAGGTTATGGTGTTCAGGTAATGCGGCCAGTATAAGAGGCCAGCCCAAAGGCTTCGAGTAGTGTTCATAAATTGCATCCGCAACCACATTAAAATATCTTTCAGCGTCTTTTTCAGTTTCCTCTTTTCTGCCTCCACTGCCGTGGTACATGGGCGAACTTTTTCCCCTAATACCACCATAAGATGATATAGTTATATGTTTGTCAGATAGCTTATTACCCAGTGCATTAGTTATGGTTTTTGGAGTATCAGTAGTGAGTTTAATTTCGAAAAGCGTGTGACGATTTCCTGCAAAAAGGCGAATATCATGAAGGGTTAATCCCAAAACGTGGTAGTTATCAGTCGATTGTAAGTATTCCCACAGTGGTTTGGTATGGAAACTGTCGGCCACTATTGCCAATTCCTCAACTGATTTATGTAACCCGACAACTTTAAATATTCCTTTTGCACTAAAAATGGCCAGTCCGTTTAATGTGTGATTCCAGATATTATTGTTGTCAGCAAGGACTTTTACAGGCTCAACATATTTTTTCACTTCAGCGGCTGAATATTTCTGCAACAGCGACACTTCCATTTGCCGAACAAGCGTATTAAAAAGGATTTTATCCTGAAGGTTTTCGGGGTGAGTACGGTGCGTAGGCATATAAAGTGAAAGACAAGGAGTTTGCTCTGCTGATAGGAGCACCTGAATCAATTCTTTTGTAAGTAATTCCATAGTATAATATATTATGTTATTTTTTTCAAAAATCTATTTAACTCTTCATTGAATTGGCCAGGGTTCTCCATATTGCTTAAATGCCCAGCATGGTCAATAATGCGAATGGCGGAACCTTTTATTTTTTCATGTATTGACAAGGCAACTTCAGGAGGGGTGATTTTATCCTCTTTTCCCACCATAATAAGTACTGGAACTTTTATTTTATGCAGTTTGGTGCAGGTTTCTGCACGTTCCGCTAAAGCATGTAAGGTTTTGAAGATTGATTGCTTAGATGTTTCTGTAATCATTTCTCTTACAATAGCTATTTCGTCTATCTGTTTTGATAATGATAGCGGCGCAAAAAGTTTTTTCAGACTTTCTTCAGCATATTGCTCCAATCCTTTTTCCATGATACTTTCAATGCTCTCCATCCGTTTCTGTTTTGCTTCAGGCTTATCGTCTGCGCAATTTGTATCACATAAAACAAGCGCAATAAAACGCTCGGGATAGTTTTCAATAGCATTTAGTGCGATGTACCCGCCCATGGAAAAGCCACATAGTATGGCCTTATCAATCTTTAGTGCATCCATTAAGTTGAGTAGGTCATTTACAAAAAGTTCAATTGAGAAGTCATCATAATCTGCTTCGGAATTTCCATACCCACGAATATCATAGGCAATTAAACGATAGTTCTCCTTAAATTCTTTAATTTGCTTGTTCCACATTGTTTTATTCAGTGGAAAACCATGAATAAAAATAATTATTGGAGCATTGACTAATCCTTCATCTATATAACCGATGTCTTGATTGTTAGCGGTTGCCCCAAGGGTGTTTTCTAAGTATTGCATAAAGCGTGTTGGTTTTAATACGCCCCTTAAGTTTGGCGAGTGTAATAGTTTAGAAAGATGAGCACATTTTTCTCTGAAAGTGTTACATGATTTTAGGAATAAGTTACATTATTCACACATTGTTTTAACCTAAGCAATTGGTTATCTTTCGCGATTGTGAAAGGGTTTAAAAAACTAAATACTCTGATTTTTTCATGCTTTTTTATTTCGCTTTCAAGTTTGTAGCTTATCCTTCCATGCATACAATAATGTATGTTTTTAAAACAATTAAATGGCTAACAATAGTGTGGATATCAGTCCATGTTTTGTTCAGTAATGTTTATTGTCAGCAAAATTCACGACGATTTAGTGAGGATGTTTTAGCAAGTCCAATTGATTATGCCCAATGGTTCGATTCGAATATCGAAATAGATTCAGTTCCTATTTATGAGTTTGTGGAATCGTCTCGCTGCATTGTTCTCGATTTTGGTTATGCAAGTGCTTCAATACAGAACGATTTGCAAGCTGCTAATGATAATAGGCAACCAATGACAGTAGATTTAGTTTTTACGGGATATCCTATTAAAAAGGAGGACTGGATTACAAACTATTATACCTTGTTGGCAAATAGGGTGAATTCGCTATTAGAATTTGATAATCGTTTAAATGATAATGCGGTGGAGTGGAGGCTCGTAATTCAAGCAAATTGCGTTACGAGCAAGGATGCAATCTCAATGTTTCATGGTGCCGTTATATCAACAGAAATTATGGTGCCCAATAGACTTGCCATGCTACAGGGAAAAAGAGTTGATACTGAATTCTTTCCTTTGCTGAATACTCCTCATCCATTTATATCTAGTACTGAGGAGACCGCTACTGACTTGGCTAAAATTGAATCAATTTTATATCCCACAAGCATATTTGATAGGAACATGGAGACCTACCTCCCTAAGAGCGAAAGTAGAGGAAGAAAAGAACCCAAATGCTCCAACTTGAGAACTAGGATGCAAAAGCCTAAGCGAAGTATTTGGAGTAGAATTTTTCGATAAGGCTTACCATCTTGTTAACCTCGGCAACCTCTATTTTAATGCCCTTTATTTCTGAGTATTCTTGAATATGCTCCTTTATCTCAACAATTTTTTTATAGGGTAACCAACCAAGTTCCAGTTTTTTATCTTTCCCAGATTTTTTGAGAAAAGTAATGTATGTTGGGCCAATTCTTACTTTATCAATCACTTCCCATATAATGGTGGTGGGTGTTTTCATAAAGAAACCGAATTGGTACTCAATGGCAAAATCATCCGCACTAATGTAAATTTTTGCTACATATCCAACATAGGCAAAGTAGATATACATGATGGCACTAAAGCCAAATGATAAGAAAATCCATTCCTTTGGATCATTCTTATGGTCGAATATCACAAAAATAACAGCAGAAACGATAATAAGAATCAGAGCCAGAATAAGAAGGAAACGTTTATACCTACCGCTGGTTTCGGCCATTTGGTTAAGGTTAATCTTAAAGGGTTCCATGGGCATTGCTTTAGAGTTAGCGCATTACCAAAGGTAATTAATTTCTTATTCAGTACACTGTTAATGTGAGTTTTTTAAAAACAAAAAAGCCCTGAACAGGTCAGGGCTTAATATTTGGAATGTATTGTGTTTTACCAAGCAAATAGTGGGAAGTCCGACATTAACTTGTTAACTTTTTTACGAACCTCAGCAATAACCGACTCGCTTTCGATGTTCGAGATAACCTCGTCAATCAGGTCTACAATTATTAACATATGCTCTTCCTTTAGTCCTCTGGTGGTAGTGGCAGGTGTTCCAACTCTGAAACCAGAGGTTTGGAAAGGTGATCGAGAATCAAAAGGTACCATGTTCTTATTAATAGTAATGTCGGCTAGATCAAGGGTACTCTCAACTTTTCTTCCGGTAATTTCAGGAAACTTAGTCCTAAGGTCTATTAGCATAGAGTGGTTATCGGTTCCGCCCGATACCACTTTGTAGCCTTTTTTAATAAATGCTTCGGCCATAGCTGTCGCATTCTTTTTTACCTGGGTTTGATACTGCTTATATTCTGGTTGTAATGCTTCGCCAAAAGATACTGCTTTTGATGCAATTACGTGCTCTAGTGGGCCACCCTGAATGCCAGGGAATACGCTACTGTTAAGCAACTGCGACATCATTCTGGTTACGCCTTTTGCTGTTTTAATGCCCCATGGGTTTTCAAAATCCTTGCCCACTAGTATTATCCCACCACGAGGGCCTCTAAGGGTTTTGTGGGTTGTTGAGGTTACAATATGAGCATGTTTCACTGGATTATCGAGCAATCCTGCGGCAATAAGTCCAGCGGGGTGTGCCATGTCTATCATAAGGATGGCACCAACTTTATCGGCAATTTTGCGCATGCGCTTGTAGTCCCATTCCCTTGAGTAGGCAGATGCACCACCTACAATAAGTTTAGGCTTATGCTTAAGGGCACGTTCTTCCATCTGGTCGTAATCAACAGTCTCTGTGTCTTTTTTTACCTCATATGAAACTGCGTTATACAAAATTCCCGACACGTTAACAGGAGACCCGTGCGAAAGGTGTCCACCGTGTGATAGGTCTAAGCCCATAAACGTATCACCTGGCTTCATAACAGCCATAAAAACAGCCATATTAGCTTGTGCACCGGAGTGAGGTTGCACGTTTGCGTATTCTGCGCCAAAAATTTCCTTGAGTCTATCAATTGCAAGTTGTTCAGTTTGGTCAACAATCTCGCAACCACCATAGTAACGTGCGCCTGGATAACCCTCGGCGTATTTGTTGGTTAGTACCGAGCCCATTGCTTCAAGCACTTGTGTGCTTACAAAGTTTTCAGAGGCAATTAATTCAATGCCGCGCATCTGGCGCTCTTTCTCCTTGTTAATAAGGTCGAAAATTAGTTTATCTCTTTGCATGATGTTTTTTTGTAAAAGTAGGATTTTTACTGGTGCTATAAAAACTATTATACAGCATACTTCTTAAATTATGTTTGTTTCAGTATGTTCTGTTCTAACAATTGTCCCCCTATTGTGTTTATTTAAACCAAGCAAGGCTTTGGGTGTCTATACAATAAGCAAAGTTTATTTTTGAAAAACCATAATATTATTGAAGTCTATGAGATAATTGGTGGTTGTCTTTACTTTCATACTTTCAGGAAATGGCATATAGTGTTAAGAGATTGATTGTACTTAGAGTAATCTCATCTATCTTTTTGCCTACTATAAAAAACAACCTCCTTTATGGTGTTTTTAAATGATAATGGCATAGAAAGTTGAGTGTGTCTAAATCCATTCGTCAAATCATATGTTAGGTTTTATCATAGTCAGTGTATCGTTAATCACAATTATGGGTATGGCATTGCAACCAACTTAAATGTATGCGTATAAGGTTATAACAAGATATATATAGTATATTTAGTATGGTTTTTTAAAATTCAATATTGTAACGAGATGAATAATAACGAAAATTTACAGCAGATTGTTGAAGGGCATTGGTTTTCAAGTGAGTTAAAGGCTAATGAACTGGACCAAATATTACAAAAATCGACTGTGGTAGACTACCGCAAACGCGAAACAGTAGTAAAAAAGGGAGAGTTTGCCAACCATTTAGTTTTCTTGATTGACGGATTTGTAAAGGTTGAAAACGACGAGGGGAAAAAGAACTTTATTTTTGATATTGTTCAGGGAAAGAGTTTTGTTGGTATTCCGGTTGTGCTTTCCTTTGAGAAGTATCAGTTTTCTGTTGTTACTCTTACCGACGCCCGTGTGCTTTTTGTTCCAATTGATGTATTTAAAGAGGTAGTTAAATCCAATAGTAAGTTTGCGCTATCGGTGATTGAGCATGGTAATTTGAACTTCGTATTGCCCCTGCTGGAAAAGCTAAAAAGTGCGTCGAGGAATAATATTAGGGAACGTTTAGCGAAACTTTTAGTCTACTTATCTACAGAAACGCATAAAGCGAATAAATTTACTTTGCTCATTAGTCGTTCCGAGATGGCAGAAATGATTGGCTTTTCGAGGGAAAATGTAATTCGCATGCTTAGTGAATTTCATGCCGAAGGTATCATTAAGATTAGCGGGAAGTCATTAAATGTGCTTAGTTTAGAGAGACTAGAGGAAATATCCAATTCCAATTAGCATTACTCTTCGGAGAATTGAACCAACACGCTTCGATAGGCAGAGAAGATTTTAGATTTTGATACGAATCCGACGTAGTTCCCATTATCAACAACTGGCAAGTTCCAGGCGCCAGTTGCTTCGAATTTTTCCATAACCTTTTCCATTGGTTCATCAATAATAATTCGATCTGGTGGAATAGACATTAAGTCCTTAACTAAAATCTTCTCGTATTTATCTGTATCGAACATCAATTTACGCACGTCATCCAAAAGAACAACCCCCAACAGTAAACCATTGTTGTCAGTAACAGGGAAAATATTACGTTGTGATTGGCTAATGGCGCTTACAAGTTTTCCCAACGTATCATTGGGGTTAATTACCACGAAATCTTTCTCAACAACTTTACCTAGAGTTAAAAGCGTAAGTACTGCCTTGTCCTTATGGTGCGTAATAAGGTCGCCCTCTGCGGCCAGACGTTTAGTGTAAATTGTATGTGGTTCAAAGTACCTAGTGGTTAGGTAGGCAATGGTCGAGGTAATCATTAGTGGTATAATAAGCCCATAGCCACCTGTTATTTCAGCAATAAGGAAAATTGCCGTAAGTGGGGCGTGCATAACCCCTGCCATCATCCCAGCCATCCCAACCAGTGTGAAATTACTTTCGTTTAGTCCAGAACCAACGGTATGGTTTAGTAATTTCGACATAAAGTAGCCAGCAACTCCTCCCATAAACAGTGTAGGCGCAAAAATTCCGCCAATACCTCCTGCTCCGGTTGTTGCAGCCATTGCATATACCTTAAATAAAAGGATAAGTGCCAGCGATAATAGTATTACCCAAACATTATCACGGAATGTGTATAGCAAACTGTTGTCGAGAATGGAAAAATCTTCACCATTTATTAGTGCTTGTAATGTACTAAATCCTTCACCGTAAAGTGGTGGAAATAGGAATATGAGAACACCTAGCACAACACCTCCAACAACGACCTTCTTAAAAGGGTTTTCAATTCTTGAAAATCTACTTTCGACTCGCATAGTAGTACGAGTGAAATAGAGAGACATTAAGCCACAAAATATACCCAAGAGAATGAATAAGTGGATTTTTTCTAGCGCAAAAGGTTTGATCATCTCGAAGGCAAAAGTTACATCTCTACCCACAAGAAAGTATGATACGGTTGTAGCTGTAACCGCTGCAATTAAAAGAGGTACAATAGATCCCATGGTTAGGTCGAGCATGAGTACCTCCAGCGTGAATACCAAACCGGCAATGGGAGCTGAAAAAATTGAGGCAATTGCTGCTGCTGACCCGCATCCCAATAGTAGGGTTATGGTTTTGTAGTTTAACTTAAACATTTGCCCAATGTTCGACCCTATGGCAGCCCCTGTTAGTACAATTGGTGCCTCAGAACCAACCGAGCCGCCAAACCCAATGGTTATAGTACTCGATATGATTGAGGTGTATGTGTTGTGTCGCTTAATTTTGCTCCCTTTACGCGAAATTGCGTATAGAATCCGAGATATGCCGTGGCCAATTTTATCTTTAACAAAGTATCTGATATAAAGCACAGTAAGCACAATGCCTATGGCTGGTAGCGCTAAGTATAAAAATCCGAGGGTTCCCTGTTCCATTATTCTTTGAAGCATATCGCGGGTAAAATGGACAGTGCTTTTAAGTATCACCGATGCTAAACCACTAAGTATACCCACAACGGCGCTAAGAATCAGGATTAGCCTTTTTTGGCCAAGGCGTTGTAATGAAAGTATGATTAGTGAGAAAAACTTTTTTATGCTGGATTTCATTGTATGGATTTCATATTGAGGGACAAATTTAGCAAACCTAACATAAAATGGGAAAAAACTTCTAGTTTTGTTTTTTAAGTTAAAGCATTGTTTTCATATGGC
Organism: Bacteroidales bacterium; assembly: GCA_028680705.1. Lineage (GTDB taxonomy): Bacteria > Bacteroidota > Bacteroidia > Bacteroidales > Tenuifilaceae > Perlabentimonas. Next base: position 10,685 of record JAQUJY010000017.1, on the reverse strand, counting down.
GAAGTTCTTTTCAAAGATTTTTAGTCAAGTTCTCCTTTTTTGCGTACTCTCATTTGCGGGCATAACCTCAGCAAAAGCGCAGGTGGCTCCAAACGATAATTTATCACATGCCTTTTCAGTAGGTGAGGAGATTACCTATGTTTTAAGCTACACCTGGCTTTTTATTTGGACCGATGTTGGAGAGGCGCGCTTTAGGGTATTAGCCGATACGTTGAACTCAAATAGCTTATTGCATCTCAATGTATTTGGTACTTCGTATTCGTTTTACGATTGGTTTTTCAAGGTTCGTGATGTATACGAGTCGTGGGTTGAGCCAGCAACGCTAAACCCTATTCGGTTTAACCGTGATATTAACGAGGGTGGATATACTAAAGAAAATGAGTATGATTTTAATTGGGAAAGGAACGAGGTGGATGTTCGAATTAAGCGTAGGGGAGGTGAGAATAAATACTATACTATACCTGTTGAGCCAGAGACGGTTGATGTGGTAACAGCCATATACATAACCCGAAACCTTGATTTTTCTAAAGCAATACCTTTGACTAGTTTTCAGGTTAACGTAATACTCGACAAGGAAATTTACAAGGTTAAATACACCTACCTGAAAAGTGAACCTAAAAAAGTGAGAGGTGTTGGAGAGTTCAGTACACTAAAATTTAGAGTGGAGCTAATTGCCGGCGATGTGTTTAAGGAAGGGCAATATCTATTTGTTTGGGTTAGCGATGACCTTAATAGAGTACCCGTTTATATTGAGTCGCCCATTAAAGTTGGGAGTGTAAGAGCACGGCTGAGCAGTTGGAAAGGGCTGAAATACGAACTCAAAGGAGATTTAAAATAGGTAAACTCTTGGCTTTATGGGGCTTTAAGGCAATGTTAAGTATAAGTTAAACCTTAACTATACTCATTCTAAATTAAAAACTTCAATGCAGTTGATTGCTATCGGCAATTAAAGTAATTATTTTTGTAGCAAATTTTCAAGCTAATACTGAATGACTAAAAGTTCTAAAACTGTAGCTCATCTTGGTAGGGTGCAGGAAATTAATTCGGATGAAATAACAGTGTGTATTATAAGCCAATCGGCTTGTGCCGCTTGCCACGCAAAGGGTGCATGTGGACTTTCCGATAGCACTGAGAAAATGATTACCGTACTAAAGCCTAACCATAATCTAAAAGTTGGTGAGAGTGTTAGGGTAGTTATTAAGCAATCCATGGGGTTTAAGGCTCTTTTTGCGGGGTATATCCTGCCATTTATTGCTGTGCTTACCGTTTTAATTATCCTTACCCTTTTTAAGGTTAGTGAGGGAAAGGCGGGCCTTGCATCCCTTGCAATTTTGGTACCTTACTATTTTGCGCTATATTTATTTAAGGATAGAATCTCAAATCATTTTATCTTTGAACTAGAATCAATCTAACTATAGAATAGCATGAGTTATTCAATTATTCTTTATACTGTTTTAATTCTAAGTACACTAGGGCTGCTTTCTGCGGTGATTCTTTACCTTGTTGCTCAAAAGTTCAAGGTATATGAAGATCCTCGCATCGATGAGGTAGAGGCCGTTCTGCCTGGCGTAAACTGTGGAGGGTGTGGTTATCCTGGCTGTAGGAGTTTTGCCGAAGCATTTGTTAAAGCCGATGATATTAGCGATTTTTACTGTCCGGTTGGAGGTAACGAAACCTCAATAGCTGCAGCAAAGGTTGTGGGCAAGAGTGCTGCCGAGCAGGTACCCATGATTGCCGTTGTGCGCTGCTCGGGTTCTCCTGATAATAGACCCAAAACAAGTAACTACAACGGGGCATCTTCATGCAAGTTGGCAACATCATTATTTAGTGGCGATACAGGTTGTCAGTTTGGTTGCTTAGGTCTGGGCGATTGTGTGGCTGTATGTGCATTCGATGCAATTCATATGGACAAAGTAACAGGTCTTCCTGTTGTTGTTGAAGACAATTGTACAGCCTGTGGAGCATGTATTATAGCATGTCCAAAGGATATTATTGAATTGCGCAAAAAGGGGCCTAAGGGTAGGCGTATTTTTGTTTCGTGTATCAATGAGGATAAGGGTGGAGTTGCAAAAAAATCATGCTCGGTTGCCTGTATAGGTTGTGGCAAGTGTGTAAAGGCTTGCCCATTTGATGCAATAACTCTGGAAAACTTTTTGGCTTATATCGATTACGATAAATGTAGGCTTTGCCGCAAGTGCGTTGACGTGTGCCCCACAGGTGCAATTTTAGAGATTAACTTTCCGGTCAAAAAGCCAAAAGTTGAGACAGAGAGTGAGACAGAAATAGCATAGCGCTATAAAATCTGTAAATAGTTAAAAAACTCATATCTACTAAACTAGATAATCGTGTTAAAAACGTTCCCAAAAGGCGGGATACATCCCCCACAGAATAAGTTTACGGCCAATAGGCCAATAGAGGTTTTGCCTTTACCTCAACAAGTTGTTATTCCTATATCTCAGCATATTGGCGCTCCTGCAACATTAATTGTGGCCATAGGCGACAAGGTATTGGTGGGGCAGGTAATCGCCAAAAGTTCTGGTTTTGTTTCTGCCAATATTCACTCCTCAGTTTCGGGAACTGTAGCATCGCTCGACTCCGTTATTGATTCATCAGGCTATAAGCGCCCTGCTATTACAATTACTGTTGAGGGCGATGAGTGGATTTCGGAGATTGACAGAACGTCCAGCCTTAAGAAGGAAATTCCTTTTTCTGCGGAGGAAATTATTGCCAAAATGAATGAGGCAGGTATTGTTGGTCTTGGGGGTGCAACTTTTCCCTCGCATGTTAAACTCTCAATTCCCAAAGGTAAAAAAGCCGATGTGCTCATTATAAATGGTGCTGAGTGTGAGCCTTACCTCACATCCGACCATAGATTGATGCTTGAAAAAGCGGATGAACTGATGGTGGGAATCCTTCTGCTAAAGAAAGCCCTTGGGGTTGAACGTGCTCTTATTGGAATTGAGAAAAATAAACCCGATGCGATTAAGCATTTAAGAATTATAACTGCAAATTATAAGGGAGTAGAAGTCCATGCTTTAAAGGTGAAATATCCACAGGGCGGCGAGAAGCAGCTAATAAAATCGCTAATCAATCGCGAGGTTCCATCGGGTGCCTTGCCAATAGAAGTTGGAACCGTAGTGCATAATGTGGGTACTGCCTTTGCCGTTTACGAGGCTGTTCAAAAAAACAAGCCTTTGATTGAACGGGTTGTTACCGTTACCGGAAAAAATCTTACCCAAAAGGGCAATTTTATGGTTCGTATTGGAACCCCAGTCATAAATTTAATTGAGGCTGCCGGCGGAGTACCAGAGGATACTGCCAAGATTGTTAATGGCGGACCAATGATGGGTAAAGCATTAATTTCTGCTGAAACACCGGTTACAAAAGGAACCTCAGGTATTATACTGTTTCCTGTAAAGGATTCTCTTCGTCCTGTAATGAAACCGGCTTGTATAAGGTGTGGAAAATGCATTAGCGCATGCCCTATGGGGCTTGAACCTTATCTGCTTATCCGCCTATCGCAGCGCAATATGACAGAGCGTATGGAGGAGGAGCGGATATTGGATTGCATGGAGTGCGGATCGTGTAGCTTTGTGTGTCCGGCAAATCTCCCGCTGCTCGATTATATTCGCTTGGGTAAGGCTGAGGTAGGGGCAATGATAAGAGCCCGGAAGAAATAAAAGTCGATTTGAATAGATGAAATAGATGATATAAATTCCTAAATAATGAATAGACTGCTTGTTGTATCACCATCGCCTCATGTGCATAGTGGCAATTCCACCCCAAGGTTGATGTACAACGTGGTGCTGGCGCTAATTCCTGCGCTGGCGGTCACGCTTTTTTACTTTGGCATTGGAGCGCTGGTGGTAACGTCAATATCCATTCTGTCGTGTCTGTCTTTTGAGTTTTTAATCCAAAAGTTTATGCTTAAGGTTAAACCAAGCATCACCGATGGTTCAGCCCTGGTTACAGGGCTTATTCTGGCGTTTAATCTTCCGTCGAACTTGCCTTGGTGGATTGTTATAATTGGTGCGCTGGTAGCCATTGGGGTTGGAAAGATGACTTTTGGTGGTTTGGGGCAAAATCCTTTTAACCCAGCTTTGGTAGGCCGTGTATTTTTGCTTGTTTCGTTTCCTGTGCAAATGACCAGTTGGCCTTTGCCAGTGGCATCGCGCATGGCTTATGCCGATGCAGCTTCAGGTGCTACCCCTTTATCAATAGTGAAGGAGGGGTTAGCAAAAGGCGATTTGATGAGCAATATTTCCAGCCAAATTCCAAGTCATATGGAACTCTTTATTGGATCTATGGGAGGTTCAATAGGTGAGATTGCAGCATTTGCTTTGCTCATTGGGTTTGTTTGGCTGCTTTTTACCAAAGTAATAACCTGGCATATTCCTATCTCTATTTTTGCAACCATTGGAATTTTTACAGGAATTCTTTGGCTTATTAATCCGGAAACTAATGCCGATCCCCTATTTCATCTTCTTACTGGAGGCATAATGCTGGGAGCCATATTTATGGCAACCGATTATGTTACTTCGCCAATGCACCCCAAGGGGATGTGGGTTTTTGGAATTGGAATTGGATTAATCACCGTAATAATAAGAGTTTGGGGAGCTTATCCCGAGGGTATTTCCTTTGCAATTCTTATAATGAATGCTTTTGTACCGCTAATTAATAGATACATAAAACCATCACGTTTTGGAGAGGAGGTGAAGAGAAATGGCTAAAGAATCGACCTTTAAGAATATGACCATCACCCTGCTAACGATAACACTTTTATCATCGGCAAGTTTGGGAATTGTTTATAGCCTTACTGAAGAACCAATTAATGAGGCCAAAAATGCCAAGGTTAATGATGCCATAAGTAAGGTTTTACCTGAGTTTGACAATATGCCAACTTCCCAAAAGTTTGAGAGAGAAGTTGACGGGGGCAAAATAACCTTTTACCCTGCTACCAAAGGTGGTAAGCCTGTAGGTACAGCAATTCAAACCTTTACCAAAAATGGTTTTGGCGGACAGATTGATTTAATGGTAGGATTTCTGCCAAATTCAACAATTCATGCAATTGAGGTTATTGACCATAAGGAAACCCCTGGGTTGGGTGATAAGATGGAAAGAGGAAAATCAAAATTCAGCGTTCAGTTTCAGGGTAAAAATCCTTCGGAGTTTAAATTGTCAGTTAGGAAGGATGGAGGCAATGTTGATGCCATTACCGCATCTACTATTAGTTCAAGGGCATATTGCGAAGCTGTACAGAGGGCTTACGATGCATTTATTAAGGAAGGAGATATAAAATGAATCAGCTAACCAATTTTACCAAAGGTTTTGTAAAAGAGAACCCCGTTTTTGTTCTGTTGCTCGGAATGTGTCCAACCCTTGGAACAACAACCAGTGCAATTAATGGTCTAGGAATGGGTCTTGCCACCACCTTTGTTCTGGTAATGGGTAACGTTGTAATATCGCTTGTAAAAAATATTATTCCTGCCAAAGTACGTATCCCGTCTTATATCGTAATTATTGCATCGTTTGTAACCATGGTCGATTTAAGCATGGAAGGATTTCTCCCCGCATTGCATGCGCAGTTAGGCCTATTTATTCCGCTAATAGTGGTTAACTGTATTGTGCTGGGCAGAGCCGAAGCCTTTGCCTCAAAGAATACGGTTGCTGCTTCATTTGTTGATGGATTAGGCATGGGGCTTGGGTTTGCTTTTGCGCTTACCCTTCTTGGGGCAGCCAGAGAAATTTTGGGTAGCGGAAAAGTTTTTGGTATGGTTCTTTTTCCCGACAAATACGCGATGCTTATTTTTGTTCTGGCACCTGGAGCCTTTATAGCGCTTGGTTACCTAACCGCTGTTATGAATAGATTAGCAAAAAAAAGTAAATAGATATTGCCATGGAATATGTACTAATTATTATTTCAGCCGTATTTGTCAACAATATTGTGTTGGCTCAGTTCTTGGGGATTTGTCCTTTTTTAGGTGTATCAAATAAGATTGAAACGGCTTTGGGAATGGGTGGTGCAGTAACCTTTGTAATGACAATTGCGGCTATTGTTACTTACCTTATCATGTATTTTGTGCTGATTCCCTTAAACATTGGCTACATGCAAACTGTAGCTTATATACTTATAATTGCAGCATTAGTTCAAATGGTTGAGATTATCCTTAAAAAGGTTAGCCCTTCACTTTATCAGGCTTTAGGGGTTTTTTTACCATTAATTACAACAAATTGTGCCATACTTGGGGTTGCCATCCTTTTGGTACAAAAGGAGTTCAATCTTCTTGAGAGTGTGGTTTTTGCCATATCTAATGCAATTGGATTTGCATTAGCTTTAGTAATATTTGCCGGAATTCGCGAATCGCTCGATTTAGTTGATCTACCAAAGGGAATGAAGGGCGCTCCAATAGCCCTAGTAACTGCGGGTATTTTGGCGTTAGCCTTTATGGGATTTGCTGGAATAGTTTAATTGCATCCAGCCTACTAGTTCAATGCACTCTTGTTTCTATCATTAGTCGGGAGTGCTTTTTGTTTTAAATACACGCATTTTTAGTATGCCAATCAGATTTGAACGTTCACAATCAGAAGGCGATCTTTTAAGTGTAAAGAATCTTTACGAAAATAGTTTTCCTTCAGAGGAGCGTCGTGACCATAGCCAGCTAGTTCAACTACTATCAAGCTCCAGTTGCCATATCAACCATATTTATCAGAATGATGTGTTGGCTGGTTTAATCACTTATTGGTATTTTAGCGAGTTTGTTTACGTTGAGCATTTTGCCATTATGCCCCATTTGCGGAGCAAGGGTGTTGGGAAGAAGGTTGTTCGAAAACTCCTTAGTTCGACTACCAAACCAGTGCTTATTGAGGTTGAGCCGCCAGTTAATTATCAGGAGCAAAGGCGTATTGAGTTTTACTCAAATTTAGGGTTCACTCTATTAGATAAGGCTTATGTGCAGCCCTCGTACGATGGGGTGAAGCCTAAGGTAGAGCTAAGGCTAATGTGTACTCTAGGTAATTTATCTACGATAGTGCTAGATAAATGGATTGACGAATTAATGCAAGGTGTTTACTTTGGCGCCGTAAATGATGGTAGCAGGACCTAAACTCTTCTTATCTTTGTGATGTAATTATAAATCAGGTTTTTCACATGCAGAATATTTACCCAAACTCTTTCGAGGAGAAGATTGGTTTTAAGAGTATACAGAATCAGGTAGCAGCGCTTTGCCTTTGCTCAATGGGTAAGCGTAAGGCTGAGGAAGTCTCTTTTTGTGCCGACTTTAAGGTTATCTCAAGGCTTATCCATCAAACCAACGAGATGAAAACCATCTGCCAGATGGAGGACTCATTTCCCATTGATGGTTATGCCGATACAACACCTTTTCTTGAGAGGATAAAACTGGAGGGTACCTGGCTTGATGAGATAGAGATATTTACGCTTCGTCGTTCGCTGGACGCCATTAGGGCTGTTATAAGATTTTTAAAGAAAGGTGATAAACCCGCCTATCCATACCTTGCAGATTTAGCAAAGGGCATAGATCATTTCCCATTTGTGGCCGAAAAAATTGATACGATCCTCAATCGTTTTGGCAAAATAAAGGATAACGCATCGCCGGAACTTGCCCGTATTAGGGGCGAGATAGCATCAAAGCAAACCTCTGTATCAAAGCGAATAGATTCCATACTCAAGGCTGCTCAAACCGATGGATTGGTTGATGATGATGCTACAACATCCATGCGCGAGGGTCGTATTGTTATCCCGGTTAGCGCATCCAACAAGCGTAAACTCAAGGGAATAATCCACGATGAGTCTGCAACGGGGAAAACAGTTTTTATTGAGCCAGTAGAAGTAGTTGAACTTAATAACGAGATTAGGGAGTTGGAGTACGATGAACGCCGTGAAATAGTGAGGATTCTTGTTGATTTTGCCGACAGTTTAAGGCCGTATTTACCTGATCTGCTGAGGGCCTACGATTTTCTTGGAGATATTGATTTCATAAGGGCCAAAGGGCTTTTTGCGGTTGCAGTTGCCGGCGCAATGCCCATTCTGCAAGCAAATCCTAAGATTTATCTGCGTCAGGCAGTTCACCCGTTGCTAGTGCAGGCACTTAAAAAAGAGGGAAAGCAGGTTGTTCCACTGGATATTGAACTGGATCAAGAGAACAGGATTCTGCTCATATCGGGGCCTAACGCTGGTGGAAAATCGGTATGCTTAAAAACGCTTGGAGTCTCGCAATATATGCTGCAGTGCGGTTTTTTACCTCCGGTTCTTGAGAACTCTGAGATGGGTATTTTTTCAAGGCTTTTTATTGATATTGGCGATGAGCAATCCATTGAGAATGACTTAAGCACCTATAGTTCTCATCTGCTAAACATGAAGTACTTTGTTAAGCATGCCCATGAGAATACCCTGGTGCTTATTGATGAGTTTGGAGCAGGAACCGAGCCTTTGGCCGGGGGAGCAATTGCTGAGGCAATTCTTCAGCAGCTAACCCAGTTGGGTACTTTTGGGGTTATTACCACGCACTACACAAATCTTAAGCATTTTGCGGCAAATACTCAGGGGATAGTGAATGGGGCAATGCTTTTTGATATGGGGAAAATTGAACCGTTATTTAGGTTAGAGATAGGTAAACCGGGGAGTAGCTTTGCCTTTGAAATTGCTCGTAAGATTGGTATTCCTGAGGATGTTCTTAAACTTGCCGAAAAGAAAACGGGAATCGATCACATCACCTTCGAAAAGCACCTAAAAGAGATATCGAGGGATAAGCGATACTGGGAGCGAAAGCGTAATCAGATTAGAATATCAACAAAGAAAACGGAGGAGTACGAGAAACAGCTTGCCGAAGAGCTGGGAACCATAAAGGATCAGCGGAAGGATATTCTGAAAAAGGCAAAGGATGAGGCAGATGCAATTCTCTCTAAATCGAACAAGATTATTGAGAATACCATACGTGAGATAAAAGAATCGGATGCAGATAGGATAAGAACCCAAAAGGCACGGGCAACGCTTGAAGAGCAAAAACGCGAGGTTTCAGAGCAAAAGGTTGACACCGATTCCTCCATAGAGAAAAGGATGGAGCAAATTCGGTTGCGTCAGAAGCGCAATGAGGAGCGTAAGGCTCAAAAGGGTGATGAGAGATTGACTCCTGAAACAAAAAAGAAGAGTCCAAAACCAATAATGGCAGGTGAAAAGGTTCGGATTATTGGGCAAGATACCGTGGGGGAGGTAATGCAGATTGATGGCAAAAATGCTATGGTTGCATTTGGTAGCATGATTACAAGCATCAAGGCAAAAAGACTAGAGCGCGTTTCATTAACCGAATATCGCAGAGCAGAGCGAATAGTGCGATCACCCCAAACAGGTATGGGGTTCGATTTGAATAAGAAGCGACTTAACTTTAAATCTGATATTGATATTAGAGGGTATAGAACAAGTGAGGCTTTGGAAGAGGTGCAGGATTTGATTGATGAGGCTGCCATGATTGGTATCCATCGTGTTCGGGTGCTACACGGTAAGGGCAGTGGAATTCTCCGTGAGGAGATTAGGAGTTTCTTAAAGACCATGCCATTCGTAAAAACCTTTGCCGATGAGCATATAGAGTTTGGCGGTACGGGGATTACGGTGGTAGAGTTAGATTTCTAAACTACTTTTAATCAGTAATCAAGCTATTGCTCGCCCGCAAATGTACTTTGTTTCATACTGCAAAATTCAAGGTAACTATCGTTTTAGTATTGCACGAAAATTTCTAGCAATTGGTGTAACTATTTAACCAACTGAATAGTTTTTTTAATTTATAACACTATATTTATGCCCCTTTTTTATTTCATTTATCAATGGATTGTTGTCCCCATTTTTGATAGACCCAATTTTTGGGATTGTAGTACAATCATAAATGAATGTCGTTTAGCTAACAAGATGTAACATATTATTTAATTAGAGCCAGACAGCCTTAAGTAAACGACATTGAATCATAAATATTAATAGTTTTTATTATGAAGAAATTTTTCGTCTCTTTTAGCCTTTTCCTCTTTATCTATTCCTTTTCGTGGGGACAGGCTCCCAACGGCTATTACGATGATGCAAATGGGTTAGATGGTGCCGAGCTAAAAACAGCCCTTAGTAGTATTATCAGTGGTCATACTAGTTTAAGTTATAAGGCTCTATGGACAGCTTTTCAGTATACTGATAAGAAGCCAAACGGTAAGGTATGGGATATGTACTCCGATATCCCTGGGGGTACTCCTGCTTATGAGTTTACATTTATTACCGATCAGTGTGGAAATTATAGTGGCGAGGGTAGCTGCTACAATAGGGAGCACTCTTTCCCTAAAAGTTGGTTTAACGACGGAACACCAATGTATTCCGATATGTTCCATTTGGTTCCAACCGATGGTTATGTAAATGGGCAACGAGGTAACTATCCATTTGGGGAGGTTGGAAGCGCTTCGTGGACCTCAACCAATGGTTCAAAGAAAGGAACATGCTCATATCCTGGCTACTCAGGTACTGTTTTTGAGCCCATTGATGAGTATAAAGGAGATTTTGCCCGGGGATATTTTTACATGGCAACCCGATATGAGAGCAATATATCAGGTTGGAGTTCCCCCATGCTAAACGGGACCTCTTACCCCGCTTATACCGAATGGGCTGTTAACCTACTAATGGATTGGCATGAGCAGGATCC
>JAQUJY010000096.1 GCA_028680705.1 Bacteroidales bacterium | reverse complement strand
AGTAACGCTCCAAGCTAAATCCGGCATTAAAACCAAACACAGAACCGTTGGGCGAGAACTTTTTGGTATCGGATGTAAACCACGATAGCTGCGGGTCGGCAAAAACTCCGAATTGCAAATACTGCGCCTGCCCTGAGAGGTTTAGGAGAACTAAGAAAAAAGCCAGCGAAAAAAAACGGATAAGTGATTTCATGTGTTTATAGTTTAATTTTCAATTGCCACATGGAACATCCATGGAGTAGTCATTCTCCTTTTGTGTTAAGGCTATTATCATGGATGTTTCATTCTAATTTGATTTTGTGTTAGGCAAATTTATGCAAATAATGGGGTTAAGAAAAGAATATCGCAAAAGCCTTGCAAATTTAAGACCATTTAAATATAAAAAGTAAGGGGAGAGATTTATTAACCCCTCCCCATCAAAATTCAAAAATTATATTGCTACATCAAACCAGTAATATTTCCATCGTTATCCACATCAACATTTTCAGATGCTGGAGTGGCGGGCAAACCGGGCATGCGCATAATTTGTCCGGTAATAGGCACAATAAACCTGGCTCCGGCAGCTATCTCAATTTGCCTAACAGTAACAACAAAATCTTTGGGTCTCCCCAGCAGTTTGGGATTATCTGAGAGCGAATACTGGGTTTTTGCTATACAAACCGCCACTTTATCTAACCCAAGGTCGTATACCTTTTTTAAATCATTTTTGGCCTGTTGGGTATAATCAACAGCCTCGGCGCCATATATTTTCTTTGCAATGGTTTCAATCTTTTTCTCAGGGGTCCAATCCCAATCGTAGAGAGGTTTATAACGGCAATTACACTTAGATACTATTTTGGTAATTTGCTCGGCCAAATCAATAGCCCCCTCGCCACCTTTACCCCAAACATCGATAACTGATACATGCACACCCATTTCTTCGGCAGTTTTCTTAACAAACTCAACCTCCTCTTCGGTATCGCTGGCAAATCTGTTAATGGCAACAATGGGGCATATGCCAAACAGATCCATATTCTGAATATGCTTTTGCATATTGGCAACACCCTCTTTTAGCGCCTCAACATTAGGCTTGGTAACCTCTTTAACCGGAACACCTCCATGATACTTCAATGCCCTTATGGTAGCAACTAGTACAACTGCGTTAGGCGATAAGCCTGATGATTCACACTTGATATCAAGAAATTTTTCAGCTCCCAAATCAAAACCAAAACCAGCCTCAGTTACCACAAACTCGCTAAGAGACAGCCCTAGTTTGGTTGCAATAACCGTATTTGTGCCCTGAGCAATATTGGCAAACGGACCGCCGTGTATTATAGCAGGAGTATTCTCAATTGTTTGCACCAAATTGGGCAGTATAGCATCCTTAAGTAGTGCAGCCATTGCCCCTTGAACCTTTAGGTCACGTGCAAAGATGGGCTTCTTATCAAAAGTATAACCTACAAATATGTCGCCTAAACGCTTCTTTAAATCGTCAATATCTTCGGCCAAGCAAAGAATAGCCATAACCTCGGAAGCTGCTGTTATATCGAACCCCGTTTCGCGAGGTATTCCTGATGTTGTACCACCCAATCCAACAACAATATTCCTTAACGACCTGTCGTTCATGTCCATTACCCTTTTCCAAAGAACAGTACGGGGGTCGATATTGAGGGAACGGGTTTTACTTTGAATATTATTATCAATAACCGCTGAAAGAAGGTTATGCGCTTTTTCAACTGCAGCAAAATCGCCGGTAAAATGTAGGTTAATGTCCTCCATTGGCAGTACCTGCGAGTAACCTCCACCAGCAGCACCTCCCTTCATACCAAACACAGGGCCTAAGGATGGTTCACGAATCACTACAGTTGCTTTTTTTCCAATCCTATTAAGGGCCTGCGCCAGGCCAATGGAGACTGTAGTTTTCCCTTCACCGGCAGGTGTGGGTGAAATTGCTGAAACTAAAATCAGATTATTCTGATTCAGATTTTTCCTATCTATAAGTTTTAAGGGCAATTTTGCCTTATACTTACCATAGGGAATTAAGTCGTCGTTTGAGATACCAAGTTGAGAAGCAATCTCGGCAATGGGTTTCATGGTTGCCGCTTGGGCAATTTCAATGTCCGATTTCATATTTATGATTAATTTAAATGATTTATACTCTAAATAATTATGCGCACAAAGTTAACAACATTTCTGCGAAAGGGTTTAGAAAACTTTGGCTTGATGCGTTAACCCTCTGGTAATGACTGGCATTTGTTTATTCTGTATTTTTAGTAATTTAATCCAAACGCCCAAAGGGGTATTACATTGAGGTATCCAAATTCAATATCATCTTTTACAACAAATGATTTACCGCCTTTTGCTATTTGGTTTTGTTGCTTACTTTTTCCACCAACTTCAAATGTATAATTATCAATGATGAAATCAGCGTTTTTTGAAGATATTACTTCATTTTTCATTCGCATTTGATTGAAAAAGAATGTCTCTCGTATGTTTCCCACATTTGATTTATCTCCAACTAAGTTAAAAATGATATTTGTATTGTCTAAATACACCTTATCAACCTTTCCTAGTCCCCTAATACCGCTTGTTTCATTACGCAATTGTTCAATAAGTCCAGCCTTTTCCATATATGAAAAATAATCGTCTAAGGAATTCCGACTTACACTAATCATATCTGAAATTTTGGAAAAATTGGGCTTAAATGGCACACTTTCAGCAATAATGGAGAGTAATCGCTTCAGTTTTCGGCTTGTTCCAACATTCAGGTTTGCGTATTGTGGAATATCTGATTCTAATGTTTGTACAATGATTTGCCCCAAACGTAAATTCATTGCATTTTCAAGTCCGAATGGGTAGTATCCTCGTTTTAAATAGTCATTAAATAAAGGTAGCGGATGTTTAATATTTACAAGTTTAACTTCGTTATTAATAATTTGTTCTAACGAATAAACTTCCGTTTCATAATTATGAAATAATTTTAAATATTCTCGAAATGAGAGACCTGGTAATTTGTAAACTATTGCACGACGACTTAAATCAGCAGAACCTTTCAGTATATCAAGAACGGAGGAACCAGTGAATATTACTTTTAAAGTAGAAAATGAATCGTAAATGTTTTTTAATTCACGAGACCAATCAGTGTATTTATGTATTTCATCAATGAACAAGTATTCTCCTGCATTCTTATAGAAGTAATCTGCCAAATCAAAAAGTCTATTTTCTGCAAAGTACATATCATCCGCTGAGACATATAGCGCTTTTTTGCTATTTAAATTCTCCTTTATATGTTGCAGAATCATAGTTGTTTTTCCAACACCTCGAGCTCCGATAATCCCTATCATTCTACTATCCCACGAGACTTCTTTGTATAAATAACGTTTAAAATCTGTAGTTGTACTTTGTAAAAGGGTTTCAAATTTCTGATAAAGTGTTCTCATTGCTTTAATGAATCTCTCACAAAGATACAAAACGCACAACACATTTAGCAATAATCCCGCTTATTGTTAAATAGAATGTGCAATGTTTTTTTTACTTAGCGTTAACTTGGATATTAAGATTCATCAAAATTCCTAAACCAGAGTCATATTCAGTAAAAAAGTAAAATGCAAGTAACAGTTAAACCATAATCCCCAGCACAGTTACATCGTCAATCTGCTCATAATTAACCCCGTCGCAATCAATCCAGTTATCAAAAGTCTCTTCCAGCGCTCTTCCTTGCTCCTTCATAGGCAATATTGAAGTTTGTGCAATTAACTTTTTAAACGCTTTGTACATATTGTACTTTTTACCTTTGGGACCTCCAAACTGATCGGGAAAACCATCGGAAAACATGTATAGCTTGTCCCCGCTATTCAGCATTACCTCATGGTTGGTAAACTCTCCCATAAAAACGTGAACAGCAACAGGAAACGGATTTGGTTTAATCACTTCAACTTCGGGTATAGCGTGGGGCTTTCCTTTAAGTTGATCGGCTCTAACAATCCAAAGGGGGCTATTGGCACCTGCCCAAAAGCACTGCTTGGTTTTGATATTCAGCGAAACAATACTCATATCCATGCCATCGCGTTGAGATTCCCACTCATCCTTTTGTTTTAGGGCACCAATGATGTAGGAACGGAGTTTACTGAGTATCTTTGAGGGTTTGGTAACATCGCTACTTTGCACAATTTCGTTTAGGTAAGAAATTCCAAGCATGCTCATTAGCGCACCCGGCACTCCATGCCCGGTACAATCAACAACAGATACGATTAACCAATCGTTTATACGAGTTGCCCAATAAAAATCGCCACTCACCACATCCTTAGGCCTAAACATTACAAAGTACGATTGTGTACCCCACGATTGGTTTACGAACGCAACATCAAGGTCGGGAAGTATTGCCGATTGGATAAAATAAGCGTAACGAATGGAATCGTCAATCTTAACTTTCTGCTTCTCCAGTGTTTCCTTCTGCTCAATGGCAATATGGTAAAGATTTTCTATCTCCTTTTTGGACGCCTTTAGCTTACCCTGTTTGTCCTCTAACTCGTCGAGTTGAGCTGATATTTCCTCTTTTTGTTGGAGCACCTCATTATTTCGTTCAGCCAATACCTGATTTGCTCTTCGCTTTTGCTTAAAGTACATTAGTAACACGATAAGAAATACTATAAGCATTACTATAATACCAACTGACATGAATATGACCACTTTTTGGGTTACGATTGTTTTCTTATAGTATATTTTCTCTTTCTTCATGCTTTCAAGTTGCAGCTGATTCTTCTCCACCTCATACCTAGTGGTCATCTGTGCAAGTGCATTTGCTTTCTCGTTAGAAAAAATTTCACTGCGGACAACTAACAACTCATCTGCAAATTCTAATGCTTTACTTGTATTACCGAGTTCCTCGTAAATTTCCTTTAAATAACCTGCAGATTCGCCAATGTAGGCTGCCGAGGAAATGCTCTTTGCAATTTCGAATGCTTGTTGTGCATTGGTAAGGGCTTTATTCATATATTGTTTTGCCTCACTGTCGCTAACAGCTGATTTTGACATAATTAGGCTTAGGGATGCTAGATTCCCATGCACACTTGCCTGCCCGATTCTATTTCCAGTATTCAAATAAACATCTAGTCCTTTTTGAAAATACTCTATTCCATTTTCGAATCTATCCTGGGAGGCATAAAGAATTGCAATATTGTTGTATGCCTGCGCAACGCCATTCAAATCGTTTAAGGCCTGTTTTAGTTCCAGCGACTTTTTGTAATTCTTTAAAGCTTGTTCATAGCTGTCCTTATACCAATGAATTATTCCAATGTTATTATAGCTATATGCAAGCCCCCCTTTAATCGCTTCAACAGAATTTCCTTCGGGTTTAGCCAAGAGTTCTTCATAAATATCCCGTGATAGGGTATGATATTCCATTGCCTTATCATACGACTCCATCTCCTTGAGCACGCTGCCAATATTGTTATAGCAATCGGCAATACCTATGTTGTTATTACTTGAGTTGAAGTGCTCTAATGCTTTATAGTAATACTTTAAAGCAGAATCGAAACTGCCCATACTAAAAAAAGCATTGCCCAGGTTCAGGTTGCACTGCGAAATGCCAAGAACATTGTCAATTGAACTGTAAATGTCAAGTGCCTTCCGATACATTT
This sequence comes from Bacteroidales bacterium, assembly GCA_028680705.1. Classification (GTDB taxonomy): domain Bacteria; phylum Bacteroidota; class Bacteroidia; order Bacteroidales; family Tenuifilaceae; genus Perlabentimonas. Next base: position 5,179 of record JAQUJY010000096.1, on the reverse strand, counting down.
CTATCGACTTTGAATACTCCGATATTTCCCGAAAATGCAACCCAGCTCCTCTAAGCAAAGTAGCATATTTTAAAGTAAAATCAGCACTTACAGGGCTAATTGATTCAACAATACTATCCGCTTTGCCAAAGAGCACTATCGCAGAGTCTGGGTTTGATGTTATTGTCTCTTTTGCAACATTTGCCAGTGCAAATGCTCGAACAGAATCCGATTTTGCTTCTCGGAATTCGCTCCAGAGTGAATCGGATTTGGTTTCGTGACCAATGGAAACTAAACTGGTGAGGAGTACCAAAAAACTTAACAGAAGGGAGAATGGATAGTTTATCTTCATCTCAGGTGGGTTTAACTATTGGTTAAATTTTATAAGGTTATCTACAAAGTTAATTTTTTTGTCCATTATTCAAACCAGGGGTTAAATACACCCATTTAAAGTTAGCCTAAATCTGGTTAAGATTGTAAAACCTACACAACCATAAAAGATATTGAAATAAGAAGAAAATCAGGGAGTAAAAAATGAAAATTGTTTAATTATTTCTTTATTACCGAGAACCGTTGTCTATAGAGGAGATACCCGTAGCCATAAAACACCCTTAGTTTAGGTAGGTTTGCCTAGCACCTCGCCTGTTATTTCTTGAAAAGTTTTGTAACTTCGTCGTGAATTGTATTTTGAACAATAAACCGCTCTACAATGAAAAACTTAAAACAAATCCACCTAATACCTGCAATTACTCTAGTTCTGATTGCATTTGGCTTTTACACCTGCAATAGTTTAAATAATGCGGAACAAAAGCTAATCAAGCAGCTTAAAACTAAAGGATTGGTCGCTCAGGTTATAAGTGCAGAAAATTTTTACAAAGGTATATCACCTCCACATTTCGATAGCATTGCAGGGGCCGACTATAAACCCTCATACAACGAGGAACCTGAAATTCCTGCTCAGTGCTGGATTGAAACAAGTTATGGAACCCAAAATGCTTGCAAATATTGTCATACCGACTATTTGGCTGAGATTAAACATGGAAATGCATACGACATAGCCGAGGATCAGGAGGTATATAGTTTCCCCAGTCCAAACCTGAACAGAATCCTATGGCAGAACGTAATATATCCTCAAAACATTGAGAATAGGCTGGCAGCCGAAGGTATTGATATTCCAGACATTGAAGATGTTGAATACGTTCGTTACGACAACTGGACACCCGCTTTTGAAATGGCTCGCGGGAATGGCAGCAGTAATTGGGTAAACAACCAATCTCGCAATGCAGATTTCATTCTCTTCCCTGCCCTAAACCCAAATCATCTTTATCCATACAAGAAAGAGAACCCTACAAGTAATGGATTACATGGTTTTATTAACAACGAGGGTTTTGTACAAACCGAAAACGAACAGTACACAGGCTGGCGAGCCGTAAACTTTTTTCCCTATACCCTATTCACGCCTCTAACTGGAAGTGTAAGCGGGATATACGTAAGACTACCAAAAAACTTTATGTCTGCAAATGGTGATCTTAACATTGATATCTATAAGCAGAACCTAAGCATACTTGAGAAAAACATTAAAAATCAGCCCTGTAAACAAACCCATTATCTGGGCGATGCCAGTGATGTGCCAGTAACAAAAGGATTTTACCCTGTGGGTACAGAGTTTGCTCATCCGCTTCACTATGTTGACCTAAATGCCGATGGTGAGACAGGTTTAAATATTGATGGTGTTGTTGCTAACAATAGCTATCAGTATGAGTTCCCTGGCACCAGGTCGAAACGGGTTAAGGAGATTAGGTATATGTATAAGTGGAAAGAGGTAGGCCTTGAGGACATTGAAGAAAAGGATGATGAAGGTGACTTTGGTACATACATTGGCGTTGAAGGACAGGGATGGATTGATAACGGCGGAGGATGGATAATTGCCGCTTATATTGAAAACAGACATGGTCAGCTTCGCCCCCAAACAACCGAAGAATTAGCACAATGCTTGGGCTGCCACGCAAAAGTGGGCAATACCGTTGATGCCATATGGTCGTTCCAACGCAAACTACCCGAGATGGAAGGTTGGGCCGAAATGAACTACGGACACTACTCCTCAAAAAATCCAACTAAAACTAAATTACACGATTACCTAAACGAGCGAGCACAGATGGGCGAATTGGGCTATTTTTACCATACGGTTATTGGTGCCGAATTATTTGGAGTGATGAAAACTGAGGTGAGAAATGAACTCATGCTATTTGCTGAAAAATCGAACATAAATTTACCTTTTACAGTAACTGCAATACTCGATGATGAAGCGCTTAAGTGGTTGCCCAAAGAAGAAAGGGAACCTCGCCTACTTGCAAGGCAAGCATTAATGCGCGAGTATAGCAAAAACATGGAGTACATGGAGTATTGTAATGAGGACGATAACTACTACATAAAGGGAGACATCTTTTACCCTCTGCCTGAAACCATGAAGGCCAATATTCAGGGATACCGTAAAATTGTTCTCGACCAAAGTTTTAATCTAGGTAAAGATGTATTTGGAAGTGCCGAGGACCACGTGCCTTTCACTTTCCGCTCCGATGGAACAGTTGTGGATGAAAATGGGGCTATTATACCCGTTGGTAATGTAATTTATAGCCGACCCTACGATGAGGAGGGCGAAGGCACAACCCTAACAGGTATTGTTGAAGGGAATGCATTTGATATCAACGGCAACCCAATTAGCTCATATAGCGAAGAGGACGAAATAAGCGGAAAGATTAGATTTAGCGGAACTCTTGATAGGTACTACAATCCTATACTAAGCGGAAAAGCGATTAGGAAATAGTAGTAGATTTTGGAGTAACCCTATACAAAAGAGATAATAGGGATAATAAATATTTAAAGAGTGCTCACCTAAGAAATATGGTGAGCACTCTTTTTTTGTCATGTTTGCAAAAAAGCGCTAAACATTAGCTGCCGAACGCTGTTATTTGAATAACACACAAAAAACAAACAATGGAATCCTTATTAAACAAAGTTCAACGAATAGAAGCCAAGGTTTCGCTATGGATGCACAAGCGTGGCCATTTACTCCTCAGAATTAGTATTGGAATTGTATTCTTTTGGTTTGGAATACTAAAATTCTTCCCTGGGGTAAGCCCCGCACAAGATTTGGCCATTAGAACGATTAGCCTAATTACCCTTAACCTCTTATCGGCTAAGTTCATTATTGTTGGTTTAGCCAGTTGGGAGGTTATAATTGGCATTGGTTTTTTAACGGGCAGATATATGAAGCCAATCCTAATATTACTCTTCGTTCAAATGATAGGTACCTTTGCGCCTGTATTCTTTTTCCCAAATGAAGTTTTTAATGCAATCCCTTACGCACCAACACTCGAGGGGCAATACATCATAAAAAACATTGTAATTATTAGCGCAGCACTGGTTATTGGTGGAAAAACTTTTGGCCAGAAACTAGCTGTATCTAATAAAAATAATTAGGCATTTATTTACAGTTATGCCGTTGCCGCAACCCTAATTACATGTAGCTGGAAAATATAAGACTTAGGACTGGGTTCCGCTCCTACTGTTTTTTTTTCCTTTCATTATGATAATACCACCCCTTCGGGGTTATTGATTACATAATCTTCTTTTCTAGAATAATTGCACCCCCTCGGGGTTATGCCTTGCAATATTTTTCACTCCTAAAATTATTGTATCCATCGGAAGGTTGAGATTGATTTATAATCCCATTGCCTACATTAAAATTGCTGTTGATAAAAGCCCGAAGGGCTGAAATTATTGTAAAAAATTTGGGAAACAGGCATTTATAACCCCGAAAGAGTGATATTATTATTGGATATTTAATGCTGAAATATTTAAATCCCCAGAATAATTGGATAGAATAATTGAACCCCTTCGACGTTATGCCCTGCAATATTCTTCACTCCTAAAATTATTGCATTCATCGGAAGGTTGAGATTGATTTATAATCCCATTGCCTACATTAAAATTGCTGTTGATAAAAGCACGAAGGGCTGATATTATTATTGGATATTTAATGATGAAATATTTGAATCACCAGAATAATTGGATAGAATAATTGAACCCCTTCGACGTTATGCCCTGCAATATTCTTCACTCCTAAAATTATAGTATTCATCGGAAGGTTGAGATTGATTTATAATCCCATTGCCTACATTAAAATTGCTGTAGATAAAAGCCCGAAGGGCTGATATTATTGTAAAAAATTTGGGAAACAGGCATTTATAACCCCGAAAGAGTGATATTATTATTGGATATTTAATGCTGAAATGCTTGAATCCCCAGAATAATTGGATAGAATAATTGAACCCCTCGGGGTTATGCCTTGCAATATTCTTCGCTCCTAAAATTATTGCATTCATCGGAAGGTTGAGATTGATTTATAATCCCATTACCCACATTAAAATTGCTGTTGATAAAAGCCCGAAGGGCTGATATTATTGTAAAAAGTTTGGAAAACAGGCATTTATAACCCCGAAGGGGTGATATTATTATTGGATATTTAATGATGAAATATTTGAATCACCAGAATAATTGGATAGAATAATTGAACCCATTCGGAACCCATGGGTTACTACAATACCACATTATAGAAGAAGAGCAAATAGTATAGAAAAGCAAATAACTTTAGTAAAGTGATATATTTCTTATGCCATAAATTGAAGTTTTGATTACCAAAGTATCCATTGTGGAACCAAAAAAATAACACTAATTTTTTATTCGTTAAAAATTGCAACTATCTTTAACCATTATAATTGCACTATGGGTAGCAACATCTATCTACTTAAGGTTCATGGGGCAGGTGCTGAAGCGGATTACCTTCAGATACGCAACAGCAATATGGTACTTATAGGTTATATTAGATGTACCCCTCCATATCAAGGCCTTAAACGATTATTTGAGGACGAAAAAAATATCAATAAAATATCAAATACTATTGGGCAGTTACCCTATGGTACACTAACAAAAATTAAACTATAAATGGCTCTCGACACAATTATTGAGTTTAAAAAGGCATCCATCTTTCAGGAGGACAACCTTGTGCTTGCCGATGTTAATCTGAAAGTAAATAAGGGTGAGTTTATTTACCTTATCGGTAAGGTTGGAAGCGGGAAAACAAGCCTAATAAAAACCATAACCGCCGAACTCCCGCTAAAAAAAGGTGAAGGAAGAGTTG
>JAQUJY010000095.1 GCA_028680705.1 Bacteroidales bacterium | reverse complement strand
TTCGCTCCTTTTTTGTGTTTGTTGGTAAATCGAAAAAAACAAAAAGCCACATAATACGGTATGCATTTAAACGGTTATGCTCCATGCCCTATATAATAAGCGGGTACTCAATCTGTTTTTTAGTTCCGCTAAAACACGCCACCAACGATGCCGTGGTATGCGTAATAGCAACCATTAGCGGGCGGGTTTGCTTTTTCATACCTACATCGGACGAAAGAACTTGAAGAAGTTCAGCCTTAATCTCTTTTTCAACAATTAGTAAATCGGGGTACTTCTGGTAGATATTGTAAACGCATAAATCAACAAAGGGTCTGTAGGGCTCCATAATATCATCGGCCAAACAGAATGCATTGTAGCGGTTACTATGAAAAATGCCGAAGGATGGTAGTAATCCCGAACCGGTTAAGGCACGCGCCACCGCAGCACGCAGCACCGTGTAGCCATAGTTTAACGGGGCATTGGGCCAATGGCCATAGCGGTCGCGAATAAAATTTTCGCCAAAAAGTTTTTTCCAGTATAAGCGCGCCGCCATGCCCTCACGATTATCGGTATCGCCACTTTTTACCTGTTTTGCCAAATAGGGTAAAGGGTTACTATCAATACCCAGCTTTTCGAGTAGCTTTGCCTGATTCCCTATTTTAGCCACAACGGTTTGTTTCCACAGGTTCTTTTTTAGCGGTTCCGATGCGGCAACCTGCTGCCTATACACCTCGGTTTGCTGATGGTTGCCCTCCATATTTAGTAGCATAGACTGTGGATGATGCTTTGCATTGCAGAATATAACCGCCACATTATTATCCATTAGCTCGGTAATTAGGGGCATGCTTAGCGTAATTTGCATGCTCTCTATTACCATAAAGCCAATATCCTCAATGGGAACGGTTTTTGGCGGGTTTTCGCCCTTTACCTCAACCACCAGCTGCCTATCCTTAACCGACAGGTAGCTGGGATTGGTAAAATATAGCGTTCGTTTTAGCATTACTCTACCCTTTCAATTTGACCGAGTACATTTATTTTGAAATCATAATTCTCAACCAACATATTAAAATTAGATGGGCTTAATAATAGTTTTGGATAAGGGTTAAAAAAATCAACTTTTGATTCTCCATTTGTTAATGATTTAGGGGCTTTAATATTATACTGTTCTTCATAATTTCGTTTAAGTTCTTCATCATTTCTTGCTTCTTGTTGGAACTTGAGAGCAATTCTCCCATCCTTATTTTGTTTAATTAGTTTATACAAGCGATTTCGTATTCCGTTTTTATCTAAATCCCAAATTTCGTCAGGTGTTTTCTCCCATAGCAGCACCATAGTACCAGTTTTAACAATATATTTCAATGGCAATAGGGTTTTCTTTGCCTCTTTTGATTCTGGTACTAATCCCTCCAGACTATTTATACCCTGCGCTTTTAAAACCTCTTGTGCCGACTTCTTAAAATACTCGCCTGCTGTTAGGTTGTTCACAATTTCAAAGTCACGTTTAATTTTTCCTTTGCTATCTAACCCTTCGTAAATTGCCATTAAATAGTTCCCATCATTGGCAACATGGTAAGATTGCTTGTAGTCGTGTTTTGAAATATCCCTATGGGCTTTAAGATGAATTGGGTTGGTTACTGTTGGTACATAGCAACGCACTTTTCTTATTGGAATTTGCTTCTGTTCGTTCATCCAAATGGGTTCGCTAATCGCTTTTTTAAACCCCTTTTCGTTTATTGCAGCCTCTATTTTTTCTCGCACCACATTATCTACAATATTCTTAATGTCGCCGGCTGCTAGTGAGTCAACTGGTTTACGAACAACATAAAACACCTTTTCCTCTTTCTCGCCTTTCTTGTTAACTACCTCTCGCTGTATTGCACCATAAAAAGTATCCTTATGTAAACTTCCCCTAACGGTATCGCCCTGCTGGTAAATTACATTCCCCTCCTTATTCCTTAAGGCTATCCCCCTTTTTCTCAACTTCTTTTTGCTCTGCTTAGGTAAATTATCGGGTGTGTAATGCGAAACCAAAACCTCGTTTTCTATCCCTTTAACATCCTCGGTAAAGGTTGGCCACGGTTTTGAAACGTGAGGCTTCTTACCGCTTCCCGACAGGTACATTTCTTCAGAATCGTGATAGAACTTTGCAAGATTATCGTAATTCTGCTTTGTTATGCAAGCAATGGTAATGGCATCAATACAGTGGTGAATATGGTTTACTCTTGCTTTTTTCACAAATTCATCTTGCAAGCCCCAAAGTTTTCTGAAATCGGCCACCGTATTTCCTTTAACCGTATAAACCTTATCAAACAAGGTTTTAACATATAAACGCGAGTACTTAGTAATAATACCTATATCAACCATTTGGCTGTTTTTGAAACCCGACGGTACGTCTTTCATCGCAAAACGCTGGTACTTATTTCGCCAGTAGTCGCGCTCAATGGCTGTTTTATGCCTGTTCTGTATTACTCTATCTTTTGATTCCTTATCGGAGGTTGATACTTTTCTTAGCTTTTGAATTTTGGCATCTAGTTCTTCATACCTTTTTTTCCAACCCTCAATTCTGTCCAATATCTGTGCATGGTTTGTTAGTTCAAATGGTATCTTATTGCGCTTAGTTTCTCTGTTAAACCTATTCTGGCAAAGCGTTTTATTTTGCTGCGAATTATCAAATGACAAGCTGCGAGGGATGGTATGTTCAATGTCGAATGATGGGCTATTTCCCAAAAAATCAGATATTCCTATGCTCTCCCCTGTATAAATACATATATGTTCCTGCTCTTCCCACAGCTGATATTTTAAAATGTCGGTTTCGGAAGGGTCTCTTTTTATACCCGAGGAATTAAAATGCTCCTGTATTCTTGCATAGTACTCTTTATTCAGGCTTTCGCGGTCGCGTTGCCAACTCTGTAACGCTTTACGCTCGTTGGCATTTTTTAAATCGCGCGACATTTCAATGTTTATTTTTGTATTTTCATCAACTAGGTCTTGTCTAATTAGCTCGTTAATAAGTTTTCTAAGCTGGTGCAATGCTCTCATGGCCATTGGGTTTCTAACGCTCGAAACCATTGGGCTGCCAAGGTATTTACGGCCGTCTTCGGCTCTTAACGGTTTTTTAAAAACTTCAATTGCCGAAGGGTGATAAAGTTTTTCAAGGTCTTCACTATTTACATCAAAATTGTCGTTTAAAAATGTCTTAACCCTTTCATCAATTGTCTCAACCCTTAAAAATCCTGCTTTACCATTATTTATTTGAATTTGTTTTTTGAACATATTTAGTGCGCTATTCAAGATACTCTGCTGCTTTTCGTCGTCAAATTTACCCCAACGGTCGGTACCAAATTCCAAAATAATCCCCTTTTCTATATCGCTCTTATATTCATCTGTTGCTTCATCGCTCCAGTACCAATTATTCTCCTTACACTTTTTAATTAGCCCATTAACAACATCAATAACTTGTTTCTCCTGATTTTGGGTTTGAATAAGTTTAAGTACTGCTGTTTGTATTATCTTTCTGTTTTCTTCATTACTCCATATATCATTTGGAATAGCATTTCCCATGTTTGCTAAAAATATTGCATGAGAATAAATTAAGCCTTCACGTAAATAGGGTAAAACATTTTTAATTGCTTTTAAACTCAGAGAACTGTAGTCTTTTTTTAAACGAAGATTAAGAAACTCCTTAAGCTTATCATCTTTTAACCCTAGCTTACTGGTTGCATACTGCGCTAGTTTATCATCATTGTCGAATGTTAACACAACATGCCACACATCATAAATATCAATGAAAGATATTTTATCATCCTTTGCCCTTTTATGTTCAATCTTAAGTTCTTTCCAATGCTCTCCAAAAATACTTTCAAACCGTGCAGAAACAGGACAACCACTCACAGTGGTTTTCATTGAGTAGTTAAAAAGATAATCCTCAGGATGTTTCTGGCTTGCTTTATAAAACTTATACTGTTTTTTAGGAGCTAACTGTTTTGCTATGTCGTCAAAATCGAAATGCTCCTTGCTTTTCCTAAAAAAGAGAGGTTTTATTTTCTCCTTCTCCTGTTTGCTTAGAAATCTTAATCTCTCATCTGTAGGGGTTTTAATTTTAATGTTATTTACAAAGCAAAGCATTCGGTACTCCTCAAATAAAGGGTGTGAAGAGGAGCACCTTGGCTTATTCGTTTCAAATGGGCACTTACCAATCAACCCTTTTTGAGATTTTAGTGGGCGTTGGTAGAAAATGGCGTTTTCTAAAGCATCTTTGAACTTTGGGTCTATTTGTTGAAAATCAAATATTTTATTGAACTCTTCCAAATAGTGGTCTTCTCTGTGGGTATATTGATTTCGAATCTTCTCTCCTGCATTATATTTCTCATAAAAATATTGGCCTAAGGTTCTATCGCCCTTAATATCTGTTAGTTCTGAAATTGCCTTCTTTATTGCACCATCGCTCTCCTTTGTTCCCTCTAATCGATTACTTAAAAAACCTCTCCTTTGCGATAGATGATAAAAGGCTCTTCCTAGATTGTATCTATTCTCCTTAACAGACAAATCTAACTTTTCTGTTACTGCCAAATTTCTGAAAAAGTATGGGTTTTTATTTGAATCCTCTTTGGTTAGTAACCACTCTCTAAAATCCTCATTCTCGGGGTATTCCTTTTTAAAGCGCCAATCGTTTAGTTCCTGTTCTGTTAGTTTGGGGCAATAATCGTGTTTTATTAATTCTCTAAGCGTGTTAATTTTTCTTAGCCTACGCCTGTACTTTAAACGTCTAGCGCTCCTGTAGTTCGTACGTTCTTCTGCTTTGGAACCCTCTATTCCTTTTTCAATTTTAACTCCTTCTTGAAATATATGAACCCCTTTTTCAATTAGTTCAAAGCTCTTATTATCCTCAGTTTCAACAATAGCCCAACCAATGCTATTTGTACCTAAATCAAGTCCAAGTATTTTTCCCATAGCTAAAAAGTTTACAGTTAATCATTTTATGCCCATAAACTTACAAAATACATTGCTTATTAGTTAGCTATTCCATTTTTTTGTTTAAGTTTGTGTATTACATCTTATCACAATAAGGCTATATGCCGAAGGATGCAAATCCTATACTCCCGCTTAGGTGGGAGTTTTTTTTGCTATATACTGGGGTAACAAACATCCAGTCTCCTCGCGTAAGATACTAGTAATCAGGATGACAGAAATCAACGACAAGATTTCGACCAAGAATAAGTTTTAAACTACTTGGGTTGATTTTGGTTAATTACGTAAAGTAGTTTCATGTTTCAGTAAAGTTGCCATGCAGGTAAGCCCAGTTAGTAGTGGCAAGGTTAAAAGAAATGTAGCTTCTAATTAATACAGAAGACGAACGCAAATGATTTTGGAGTTTCACTAATGCTGTCTGCATTTATACAAGGCTATAAACTATAATCACTTCAGCTAAAAGGTTTACCGCTTCTTTTATGCTAAGAAAATTTCCTGTATATTTGTGGCATATTACCCGAAAGAGAATGAAGAAGTTTAAAGTAATATCAATTCTTGCCTTATACGTATATCGCAATCTCAAAAATCGCGATACCTACCACTTTTAGTAGCTAAAATTTTAGCAACCCCATTTTTTTTACACTAACATTTTGTTTAACAATTAAATAGTATTGCTATGGAATTACCATTTGCAGAATCGTATAAAATTAAGATGGTTGAAACCATCAAAAGGAGCACTCGCAAAGAGCGCGAAGAGTGGATTAAAAAAGCAAATTACAACTTGTTTAGCCTGAAAAGCGACCAGGTTTTTATCGACCTGATTACCGATTCGGGAACAGGAGCCATGAGCGACCGCCAGTGGAGTGCAATGATGCTTGGCGATGAGAGTTACGCTGGGTCATCATCGTACTTCAACCTTAAAAACACAATTAAGGATATTCTGGGCTTCGAGTACTTTATGCCAACTCATCAGGGTCGTGCCGCTGAAAATGTGCTTTTCTCAGCACTAGTTAAAGAGGGTGATTATATCCCCGGAAACTCACATTTTGATACCACTAAGGGTCACATAGAGTTCAGAAAAGCGCATGCAGTTGATTTAACTATTGATATTGCTAGCGATACACAGGCATACCACCCATTTAAGGGTAATGTTGATATTGATAAGCTGGAGAAGTATATGGCTGAGAATGCAGCCAAAGTGCCATTCATTATCGTAACCGTTACCAACAACACTGCCGGTGGCCAGCCTGTTTCAATGGAGTGCCTTCGCGAGGTAAAACGTGTTGCCGACAAGCACAAAACACCAGTGCTTTTCGACTCAGCTCGTTTTGCAGAGAATGCATACTTTATTAAAGTTCGCGAAAAGGGTTACGAGAATAAAACCATTAAGGAGATTGTTAAGGAGATGTTTTCCTATGCCGACATGATGACCATGAGTAGCAAGAAAGACGCTATTGTGAATATTGGTGGTTTTATTGGAATGAGGTCGGAGAAGGTTTGGAGAGAGTGTTCTACTTTCAACATTATGTTCGAAGGTTACATTACCTACGGTGGCATGGCTGGACGCGATATGAATGCAGTAGCAGTTGGTCTTGATGAAGGAACTGAGTTTGAATACCTCGAAACACGCATTAAGCAGGTTGAATATCTGGGTGAAAGGCTTAAAGAGTTTGGTATTCCATTCCAGTCGCCAGCAGGTGGGCATGCTATTTTTGTTGATGCCAACAAGGTGTTGCCTAATGTGCCAAAGGAGCATTTCCGCGCACAAACCTTAGCTGTTGAACTTTACCTTGAAGCAGGAATTAGGGGTGTAGAAATTGGCGCACTATTGGCTGACCGTGACCCAGAAACTCGCGAGAACCGTTTCCCAAAATTGGAACTTCTTCGCCTAGCCATACCACGTCGTACCTACACCAATAATCATATGGACGTTATTGCCGTTGCATTGAAAAATGTATTTGATAGGCGCGATAGCATTAAATCTGGATTAAAAATTGTTTGGGAAGCCCCAATAATGAGACACTTTACCGCTGAGTTAGATAAAGCATAGTGCTTTGAATTGAGTAATAAAAGAGGCGCAAAACTTAAGTTTTGCGCCTCTTTTTCTTAAGCCCTCCTTGTTTATATGGCACTAAAATGTATGGATATATGCGGCAGGCGAGTCTAAAACCTGAACTCTTTCAGAGTTTTTAATGCCCACAGCACTATTCTTAAGTAGTGCGTCAACAACGTCATTGGTTTTCTCGGCCGATACGCTAAAAGTGCTCAGCACTAACGACGATGCCTTTTGTTCCTTGGTTCCTGATACAATTATGTTTAGTCGCGATACTGTAGAACCAGTGGCCCCAGCTTTCATCCCTTCAAATTTCAACAATTCTTCGGTATCCTCTTCAGAGATAACGGAAATCTCACAGTTGTCGTTGGGGTGCCAAAGCTGTTGGTCAACAGAATCAACAGAGGTGTCAAGGCGTTTACGCCAGAAGGTATTCCCCTTTAGCTGGTCAATTGCGGCAATAATTTGCTCCATACTTGCTGCATACTGCTGCCTTCCCACCCGCATGCGGGTATCAATTAAACCATAACTTATGGGGGTTTGGTATATAAAGCCACGCCCTGGTTTATTAAGCCTTCCCTCATCAAGCAGCAGCCGGATAATACTTTCTGTATCCTGCTCGGGCATAATAAGGTGAACCACCTCTTTTTCTGGTGGAATGGTAATCCGAATTAATCCCATTTGTTCGCGCAGGTCGTTACTAATGCCATGGGTAATTAGGGGTACACATACCCCTAGGTCAAGAGCAACCTTTGCAAGTTTTTCGCCACTACCGGGAACAGAAAGCACACAGATTACATATGATAATTTTTTAAGATAGGGTATATCGTGAGCAACATTATCATCAATGTCGTCAAAATCGATAAATATTGGCTCTTTTTTTGTGAATTCAATTAAATCCTGCGAGAATATTGTACCTCTCCCGGGCACATCAAAATTGCCTGCTCTTACAAGATAATCCATAACCATTCGTGCTTGCTTGCGCTGCACAGTAAACCTAAAAATATCTACAGGCGTGCTTTGTAACTTAATGGTTGACCCTGGTAGACCAAGATTTCTGGGCGTAATAAACTCTCTGGCAGTTCGCCCTGTCTCATCGAATATGGTGTTTATGCCCAGCTTAAAAACTTGCTCCACAATCTTGTCGCTAAACAATCTATTAACAATACAGGTAATTCTACTTACCCTATGCGGAGAGTGTGTTCCCTTATCGAGTTGTGTTTTCCATACGGCTCTCGAGGGGGAGAAATCCTTTTGTGATGTGGTAGTATCTCTATTCATCATCATTCTCAGTTGATACGTTAACAATTCGTTTTTGGCGTGCACGGGTAATTAGCCCAAAGATAAGCACCGTAAGGACAGGCGAAAAAGATGCACAGGCTAGAATCCCAAACCCATCAATAACATTAAGCTCTCCACCAATGCTCAAGCCCATTGCCAGTACTAATGGCACGGTAACGGGGCCAGTAGTTACACCACCGCAATCCCACGCCATAGAGGTAAATTCCTCCTCACTAAAATAGGTTAAAGACATAAGGATAAGGTATCCTGGGAGAATCATCCAGATAAGAGGTATGTTGTAAAGTATCCTTAATACACCTAGCACAAGGCCAATTCCAACTCCCAGTGAAACAACGTACAGAATTTGCGAGCGTTTTACAGCCCCAACCGTTAATTCTTCCACCGTAATACCAAGAGCATTAAGAGCAGGCTCAGCCATTGTTGCCCCAAACCCCATCCCAAAGGCAAAAAACAGGACAAGAAGAATTCCTAAAATAGTAAGGTTTGGTCCTAATAAAGGCGCTTGTTTAATTACATACTCGTATATATTGTTCTCCTTATCGTAATTCTCTGGTAAAAACTCAACTACTTTAGCTCCACTCTCTTCGGTAAGGTTAAAAAACTGTTTTTTAGTCCCATCTAGTGCTATTGTACTAAAAACAATTGTAGTATCAAATGGGGCAATCATTTTGCTGTCAATAAACTTAGCTTCCTTGCTAAATGCTCTGGGTAATTGTGCGCCAACCTGACCTCCAAGTGGACCTAAGCCTAAACGAATCCCAGAGGTAAGGAGTATCATGCCAACCAGAGTAAACGCAATACCAAGTAAAAACTCGTCCTTATAGCGCAATTTTTCGCGGAGAAATAAAAGGAGCACAACAAGCAGCAGTAGTGTTAATGGTATAACCGCCTGTAATGCAATTTTCGATTCCTCCTTAAACACTTTGGTAACAGGAATACCCGATACCACATCTAGAGGTTCTGTTTTTACTGAGGCAATATACTTTCGTTCGCCTTCAGATGCTCTCTTGCTAAGCCACCCATCAAATGACATTTCGCCAAGCATATCTTTTAATACCTTGGGGTTATTGGCAAGTTGATTAAGGCTTTCATGGTATAGAGCATCGTCGGCAAAAAAGGATTTGCGACCAACCTCACTTCCTCTGGTAAAAGCATGGTTTAGGATAGCGTTCTCATCATCGAAAAGTTTAAGCGCGTTTTCTCTGTTCTCCTTCGAAAAGAAATGAGCTTCAGTTGTTATCTCTGGTGAAGAGGAGCGGAGAATTAGACCCAAAACTAGCACACTAAAAACTGGAAGGATTGAGGCAAGCAAAATAATTCCAAACCCGCCACTCGATGCCTTATTCTTACTTGCAGCCCTAGAAACACCAATGCCCAAAGCAAGCACAAGGGGAACTGTTACTGCTCCGGTTGTTACTGCCCCCGAGTCCCAAGCCAATGCGATAATTGAACTTAAGGATTTATCAAAAGATATGTACAAAGTAAGTATTAAGGCGGCAGGAATAAGAGTGAAAATAAAGGGTTTAATAGAAAACTCGTAGTAGAACCTAAACATACCCAAAGCTACTGCTAATCCAACACCCCCGCCTATGGTATACACCAGCGCTTGGGATTGCCGTTCAAGAAGCATAAAAAGCATTGGAGCATCCCAGGCAGTAACCCCGGCACCAGCTGTGCGTAATGAGGTAATTGCAGGCTCTGCAACCGTCGCACCAAACCCTAGGAATATTCCAAAAATCGCAATAAAGGCTATTCCAAATTTTACTGGCAACTTAACGCCAACTCTTTCGCCTAAGGGCATAAGCCCCAGCATTAACCCTTCAAGGAAAAAAGCCAAACCAAAAACCACCAAACCAATACCGCCAGCAATAGACAGTGCATTGGAAAGTGGCACCCTTAGGATGACTATTTGAAAGGCAGCTAGGTAAATGATAATAAATGCAATTAGCCTAATTTGCTCAACTATGCGATCCTTGGCATAGCCACCAAGCATACTCGCTGCATTTTTAAAAGGAATCTTAATTCGTTTTTTCATTAAGAGATAGATGAGTTAGATTTCTTTAATAAAATTAAACAAAAAAAGAAACTCTTCCAATAATTCGCTATAAATTAAAAATTAATAGGCTACTTATATAGGAAAATTGCCCTGGTTTAGGTTTGCAATGATAGAGGAAGATAGGAGTGAAGGCCATGTTAATATCTGTTTTAAAAAAGAGATGAAATACAATTCACAATGACAGGTAAAAGCAAAAGGTTGCTAAATGTATTATTCTGTGAACGCAAAACTGATGTGGGAGATAGTACTACCTTTATAATGGCATAGTGGAAGGGGAGAGGCTATAAAAAAAACGGCCACCCATGGGCAGCCGTTTTTTATGAGTATTCCTGATTATTTACTAATAAGCGCTTTGATGGCCTCCAACTCGGCCTTAAGGGCATCAATTTTTCCAACTTCAGCTTTAAGGACTTCAATCTCTTTTTGCTGCTCTTTAACGGCTTCCACAAGAACTGCTGTCATCTCTGCATAGTTAACACCCATATAGCCATCCTCGGAATTTGTGAATACCAATTCGGGCACAACCTTTTCCACCTCC
>JAQUJY010000094.1 GCA_028680705.1 Bacteroidales bacterium | reverse complement strand
AGGGGTTCTCATGCGATTTTCTAATTGGCTTTCCAGCATCCTCACGGTAAATAGCATCAAAACGAGCTTTAATAATGTCGCCATCACCATGGTGAAGCGGTTGACCACCTCCACCGATACATCCACCTGGACATGCCATTACCTCAATTGCATGGTAATTTGCCTTCCCGCTACGCACCTCTTCAAGTAGTTGACGTGCATTAGCTAGGCCGTGAGCAATACCTATATTGATTGGCAGTCCGTTGAAATCAACTGTTGCTGAACGAATTCCTTCCATTCCGCGTAGCTGTTTGAAATCGATCTTATCTAGTTTCTTACCAGTCTGCAGTTCGTATGCTGTACGTGTAGCTGCTTCAATAACACCTCCTGTAGCCCCAAAAATAACAGCGGCTCCAGTTGATTCACCCATTGGCCTGTCAAAATCTTCATCTTCAAGATCGGCAAGATTAATGTTGAACTCTTTTATAAGATGTGCTAACTCTCGAGTTGAGATTGATAAATCCACATCGGGATTTCCATTCACCTTAAACTCATCACGCTGTGCTTCATATTTCTTGGCAAGGCAAGGCATCACCGAAACCACAACTAAATCTTCGCGCTTAATTTTCATCATATCGGCGAAGTAGGTTTTGGCAATAGCTCCAAACATTTGTTGTGGCGATTTTGCTGAAGATGGAACATCTAGCATATCGCTAAAATTGTGCTCAAAGAAATTCACCCAAGCTGGGCAGCAACTAGTAAGTATAGGCAACTTCACATCCTTATCGCCAGCTAAATGACGGGTTAAGCGATCCAGAAGTTCTGTACCCTCCTCCATAATAGTTAAGTCAGCAGCAAAGTCGGTGTCAAAAACATGGTCGAACCCAATTTGACGAAGAGCATTCACCATTTTTCCAGTAACAATAGTACCTGGTTTCATTCCAAACTCTTCACCTAAAGCAACACGAACTGCTGGTGCAGTTTGAACTATTACCGTTTTGGTTGGATCGGCAAGAGCACGAATCACTTTTGGAGTGTGATCAACCTCGGTTAGCGCACCCGTTGGGCATACTGCAACACACTGTCCGCAGTATGTACAAGGAGACTTATCAAGATCTTGCTCGAAAGCAGGTGCTACAGCCGCTTGGAATCCACGGTTAAATGCGTTAAGGGCACCCACAGTTTGTACATCGTTACACATCATCTCACATCTACGGCACATAATACATTTGTCGAGGTCGCGAATAATTGAGGGCGATGTATCCATTCTATAAGTACTCATCTCAGCAAACTCCTGACCTGGAATATGTCGAACGCCTAATTTTATGGCCATATCCTGTAGTTCACAATGACCACTCTTGGCACAGGTTAAACAATCCTTTGGGTGATCGCTCAGAATGAGTTCCAAAATAGTTCTGCGGGCGTTAATAACACGCATGGTATGTGTTTTTACCACCATACCCTCGGTACAGTCGGTTGAGCATGAAGGCGCTAAGTTTCTTCGCCCTTCTACTTCAACAACACAAATTCGGCAACCTGCAGGTTTATTCTCAATATTTAAATCTTTCAGCTCCATATAGCAAAGCACAGGAATATCAATTCCTAGCCCCTTGGCAGCCTTGTAGATTGTAGTCCCTTTGGGAACTTCAACTACTTTTTTATCTATGGTAAGTTTTACTGTTTCCATTTATCTTACTCCCTATTTATATAACGTTAATGGCACTAAATTTACACTTCTCCACACAAGCACCACAATTAATACAGATGCTAGCATCGATAAAGTGGGGCTTTTTACGTTCGCCACTAATTGCATTCACCGGACAAACTCTTACACAAGCAGTACAGCCAACACAAGCTTCCTGATCAATTACATGCTGCATAAGTGATTTACACTGACCTGCACGACACTTGTGGTCCTTAACGTGTTCTACGTACTCATCGTAGAAGTTATCAAGGGTTGAAAGCACTGGGTTTGGAGATGTTTGACCAAGGCCGCAAAGCGATGTATCCTTAATCACTTCGCCAAGATTACGAAGTCTATCAAGATCCTCCATGGTTCCCTTGCCTTCAGTGATACGACCAAGTAACTCATGTAAGCGCTTATTACCAATACGACAAGGTGAACATTTTCCGCAACTTTCCTCAACAGTAAATTCGAGGTAAAATTTAGCTACAGAAACCATGCAGTCATCCTCATCCAAAACAATCATACCACCTGAACCCATCATTGAACCCGATGCAAGTAGATTGTCGTAATCAATCTTTGTATCAAGATGTTTTTCAGTTAAGCAACCCCCTGATGGACCACCTGTTTGAACTGCCTTAAACTTTTTACCATCCTTAATTCCTCCACCAATCTCGTAAATAATTTCGCGAAGGGTAATTCCCATTGGTACCTCAATAAGACCTACGTTATTAATTTTACCTGCAAGGGCAAATACTTTAGTTCCTTTTGATTTTTCAGTTCCAATTGACGAGAACCACTCATGACCTTTAAGGAAAATCACGGGTACGTTAGCGTACGTTTCTACGTTATTAACATTTGATGGTTTGTCAAGATATCCTTTTTCAGCAGGGAAAGGTGGTTTAACGGTAGGCTCACCTCTATCACCTTGCATTGACTGGATAAGGGCAGTTTCCTCACCACAAACAAAAGCACCCGCGCCATAACGAATCTCTATATCGAAATCGAATCCGCTACCAAGGATATCTTTTCCTAAAAGGCCATACTCACGTGCCTGATTAAGAGCTGTGATTAACCTTTTAATTGCAAGAGGATACTCTGCACGTATGTAAACCAGTCCCTTATCTGATCCAATACAGAAACCGTTAATTATCATGGCCTCAATCACAGAGTGTGGGTCACCCTCAAGGATTGAACGGTCCATAAATGCACCTGGGTCTCCCTCATCGGCATTACAGATTACATATTTCTGATCGGCTTGGTTTTTTAAAGCAAATTCCCATTTTAATCCGGTAGGAAAACCTCCACCTCCACGACCACGTAAACCCGACTTTTTCAGCACATCAATAGCTTTCTGTCCTCCCATTTCGAATACCATACCCAAAGCCTGATAGCCATCACGTCCAATATACTCGTCGATATTTTCTGGATCAACAACTCCACAGTTACGAAGAGCAATACGAATTTGTTTTTGGTAGAAACCCATGTGCTTAGAGTCGCTCACATGCTCTTCATTTGTTGGATCGGTATAAAGTAAACGATCTACTTTACGACCCTTAATCAAGTGCTCTGCAACTATTTCAGCAGCATCGGTTTTCTTTACCTGGGTATAAAATGTATTGTCGGGCAATACTTTAACAATAGGACCCTTTTCGCAGAATCCAAAGCAACCCGTAAGAATCACCTGCACCTCGTTTTCGAGACCATTTTTAGCCAGTTCCTCCTTTAGGCTACCAGCAATGGAATCGCTCTCTGAAGCCATGCATCCGGTTCCTCCGCAAACGAGTAGGTGCGATTTATATTTTGCCATTATCTATTCTCTTTTAACGGTTATTTATTTTCTACTGTGTTATAGTTTACTGGAATAATACCCTCAACCAACTCGCCGTTTTTAATGTATTTCTCAATAATCTCATCGGCTTTTTTCTTGTCAACGTAACCAAAAACAACAGGTTCTTGGTTTGGCAATTTTACCTCGATGGTGGGCTCTGCATAGCAATAGCCCATGCATCCGGTTTGGGTAACTACTGAGTCAATACTCCTCTTTGCAAGTTCGTCGATAAAGAACTCCATAACGGTTTTGGCCCCAGAAGCAATACCGCAAGTTGCCATGGCAACTTTTATCTGTACGCGGCTCTCAGGATTCTCACCTTTTTCCCTGAGGTCAACCTTTGACTGAAGGCTATCCTTCATCTTTTTAAGGTCGGCCAACGATTTTACTTTTGTCATAATATTAATCTCCTTGGTTTATGTGTTATTTGATTAACAATCGAATTGTAACTTTTGAAGTTCAAAATTATTTAATATGTAACATATATCCGGTAAAAGGCTTATGTTATATAACCTAGGTTGGTTATTTATAACTCTTCTAAATTCGAACTAATCATCTCCTTTATCATTTTCCCTACCTCAGGGGTTTCAATAGGTACACCATCCAAAATTTCCTTCACCTCATCGGTATCCAAAGAAAATAGATTGTCATCCTTAGAATGGGAATAGATAAACCTTAATTGTGGATTTGCAATAATAAGAATTACAACAACTCCAGCAATATCGCCCAGAGGTTGCCTATCAATATGGGTTAAACCAAGGGTAGCCATTACCTTAGTTCCTATTCCCAACTCAGACTCTATGGATAACTTTCCGCTTGTACTTCGACATGCATCGTTAAGTAACGGCAAACCCATGCCTACCTTACGCGTTGTTCTAGAGGTGGTATAAGGATCGAATACACCAGCCAAAACCTCGGGTTTCATTCCACTTCCATCGTCGGTTAATTCAATGCTCAGCAGATCATTCTTAGAATCCTCAACAATGGTAATCTCGATCTTTTTTGCACCTGCAACAATCGAGTTCTGTGCAATATCGAGTATATGCAGCGAAAGTTCTTTCATATTCCTTTTAAATTATCTGCAATAAGACCTTTTTAAAAACTCAAAACTTGTCTCCCATCTTCTCCCTTAAGGGCTTTTACTAGCTCATCAAATGTTGGTTCAGCCATTCGATAGGTGGTAAAGGTTTCGCCAAGTTGTTCGAGAAAGTGTGCATCAGAATTTTTAATCAAAACAGGGTTTTTCAAGTATGAGTTTGCTGACAGAAAATTGGCCGGGTTAGTTTTGCCAAATATTTCGAGAGCATCATAATTTAAATCAGGCGGCACAAACCCTAGCTGACTGATTAAACTATACCTAGGCCTGTCGACATGGGCAGGGATAAAAAGACCTCCCAACCCGTGAACGGTCTTCTCTATATCGTTAATTCCTACGCTTAAACCATTGATAAGCAGAGGCTCAATTTCATACAAAATTTCATCATCCTCATTAACTACAACCTGGTAGCCAAAGCGTTGGGGGTCGTTTGGGAAACTGGGCAGATTCAGATTGATATATTCCTGAAATTTTTCACGTTGCTCATCTGTATCAAAAAGGCACAGGCAGTGAGCCTCCTCACGAGTGGTTACTTCTGCTCCATATATAACTGAAATACCTAGGGGCTTGGCCAGTTTCCTTATAACTGGACCATGAAGAGTACTATTGTGATCGGTTATGGCAATAATATCAATATTGCGAGCCTTGGCCGTTTCCACAATATTACGCGGACTCATATCCAGGTCGCCACAAGGCGACAATACAGTATGAATATGTAAATCAGCTCGATAAGTTTGCATTACAAATAAGGTGTGTCACATAATGAAACTTTATAAAAAGGGAATATGTAGCTACTTATTAATTAGCTCATAGATTTTCCCAACAACTTCAAAAGTTTCCAAATCGGTTCCCAGAATTGGTATCTGCTCTTCATTGCTCTGACTGAGCGTGTCAGGTTCAGGCTCAATGCCCTTTACTAAAATAATGGCTGCCAAATCTTTTAGAGAAGCAATAGCCATAACGTTTTTATGATTCTGAAGGGTTACCCACACATTTCCAGTATCGGCATGGCCCATTACATCGCTTAATAAATCAGACACATATCCTCCATCGACCTCGCGGGTTAGGCCAGATTTACCGCTATATACCGTTAGGTTTAGCGCATTTACAATATCAGAAACCTGCATAATTTTGTGTTATTTTGAGTATTACATTTTTTTAACAGCATGTATCAAACAAGCGCCTAACGTTTTTTTCGCCCCTTAGCCTTTTTGCTATTTTTAAAGAACCTGTCTTTTCCCCAAATCCTCTCCATAATTCGAAATGAATGGTCGGGATGCAATTTTCTGGTCTGCTCCATTGTTCTTTGTATAAATATACAATGAGAGATTGCTGCATTTCCCTGTACAATATCCTCAGCAAGAGCTTGGCATGATGGAGCCCCACACGAACCACAGTCGATACCCGGTAAAAACTTCATTATCCGCTGCACGCGCTCCATTTTTTTCATGGCTTTGCCCATATCCTCATCAAGTTTAAGCATATTGCGAGGCTTTACAGGCTCAACTGCAATTTTTTGCTCGAAAATGGGCATATACTTATCGAAACATTCACTATTGGATGCAGGTGAATCGGCTTGAAGTGCACTTAGATTTTTAACCCTATTTTTTACCCGCTCAACCGTTAAGAATCTATTCCCAGAGTTAAGAACTCCTCCAGCACAGCCTTCGTCACAGGTCCTAATCTCAAGAAAGTCAACATATGAAATCTCATCGTTTTCAATTCTCTCAAGAAAATCGATTACGTTATGTAAACTATCAACGGCAAGGCATCGTCCCTCAATCTGGTTTGCTTCGCCATTGGTTAAACTCCATAAAATATTCTGAGGATTAATACTGCAGGGTTTTGGAGTTATTACCTCATCGGGTGTTTTTTGCTTAATAACCCTTAATACCTTATTATAAATAACATCCATGTTGATAACCCCATTCAATTCGGAGTAATCATCACCAACAGGGCTTTTAATTGCTGCTATTTTTGCTGCACATGGAGTTATGTAAAATATACCTATGTCTGCTTCGTCTACACCCTCGTCTATAAGCATTTGCTTATAGCATATGGCCGATAAATCGAGCGGAGGTTTTAGCAGCATTATATTGTCGACCAATGCCGGGAATTTCACCTGAATTAGCCTAACAACAGCAGGACAAAACGAGGAAATTACGGGTTTGGCTTTACTGTTATCTGACACGTATTTATTAACAAAGCCCTTAAGCACCTCAACAGAACTTTCCACCTCAAAAACATCAGTAAAACCAAGCTCAATTAAGGTGTTGTATACCTCTTGCGGAGAAACATCGGTGGGAAACTGACCTAGCAGAACAGCAGGCACAAGTGCAACACGACGTTTATAATTGAAAATATCATTGAAATCGTCTTGCTCAATAATTATTGCGTTTACTGGGCATACTTTAAAGCACTCGCCACAATCTATACAGCGATTATCATATAAAACGGCCTTCCCATTGCGTACCCGTAATGCCTCGGTAGGACAAACTCGCATACAGTTTGAACATCCGATGCACACATCCTCTAGAATTTTTAACGCATGATGAAATTTTTTGCTTTCCATCTGGGTAAGAATTATTACTGATTTAAGAAAACCGCTATCTCTAAAGTGGTTCCCTGGTTAACTTCACTTTTTATATTAAACTCATCTGCATTATTCTTAATATTTGGCAGCCCCATTCCCGCACCAAATCCCATTTCCCGAACCTGAGAGGTTGCAGTTGAATACCCCTTTTGCATTGCCAAATCAATATCAGGAATACCGGGTCCTTTATCCACAAGTTTTACAACTATTTTATCTGTACTTATATCTATATAAATAGTACCACTATATGCGTGAGCCACCACATTTACCTCTGCTTCGTACAAACAAACAACTACACGCTTGATGAGTTTAGGGTCGACATTGAGCTGTTTAAGAACTTTCTTAACCTGACTTGATGCGTAACCTGTGTGTGTAAAATCTCCCCCCTCAATAGTATACTCAAACTTCATGTTTTATTACTTAAAGTGGTGAATTTACAAATAAAAGCATTTTACCCATTTAAAACAATGGTTTTAAACCTTTTTGATATAAAAGACCAGATGCTTTAAACATTGAGACTTTACACTCGAAAAGCACAATATCGTTTTCGCAGGCCAAGTCAATCATCTCTTGGGAAACAGTTTTGTTGCGCACAATTACCACACCTTGAATGTCGGACATTTCAGCAGTTCTTATGGTTTGAACGTTAGCTAGCCCAGTTAAAAGCAGCATCCCATCAGCTTCGGTAGTCAAAACATCACTCATTAAATCGGAGGCAAAGGCACACTCAAATTCTAAATCAAGATTATCTTTACCGCATAATATCTTTGCGTCTAAAATTTTAGCAATCTCATTTACCTTCATTATTAAACCGTTTTAGCTTTTTACTAAAAAATTCATTTAAACTATTGTTAGCACAAAGATAACCCCATTTTTGTTATTCAACTAACACTGATATGTGTTTAACACCATATTAACGATGAACTTAATTCAGGCTAAAAACACTGCTGTAAATGAAACTACAAGGCTAATAACCATTGTATTGTGATATACACTTTAGGTGATATCTCTCATGTTTCTGAATCAAAATCATGATTAAGAGAATATGTAGCCTAAAATTGACTGAACAAAATACAGCAACTATCCGTTTAGTACTGTAAAGATTGTAACGATATGATTCAAGATATTTTAGCTCTGCTTACTGTTTTTGGTGCCATTGTTTATATGGTATGGGGAGTATATAAGGCCTTAAAACCCAACAAGAATGGACAAAACACGTTTTGTGGCGGTTGCTACGCTTCAGGGTGTGCTGTAAAATCAATTAAGCAAAATGCAAATAGCCTTAAGTAAACATTCCTTTTAAGCATGAAAACTGCTAAATCCATATTAACCATTTTACTCAGCGGATACCTAATACTTGCAATGGGTGGACTTAGCGTTTTTTATCATTTATGTAATTGCAGTATCGAAGAAAAAAATCACACATTGGTTTTTTTAGAGCAAAGTTGCTGTTCGTCAGATGTGCCTGAGCCAAATGTTTGCCACAACGATACTAACCAAACCACTTATACGGATGAAGACTGCGAGAATTGCAATTGCACAACAGAGTTTGAACTACTCTCCCTTAACGAAACCTTAACGGTTGAAAGCAATAGGTTAAGTGCCCCCATTCAATTTCTTTTCACTATTTATGATATTGCTCAGGAAATCAACTACTCCAAAGCCAAATCAAAATCAATAGTTTACAATAAAGACTTACCCCCTCCACGATCCGGTAGGTCAATTGCTATTTTATACCAATGCCTTAAAATTCCCTTCAGAGCTTAAGAATTTATCCTGCTTACTTTAGCGAGTCTCTATATTTTCAGTACTGCTAACATCTTACATAAACAGGTTTTAAATAGCCCGTTTAGTTTTCCATGTAAAAGATTAGTGCTCAATAAAAATTGGCTAATCCATTAATTAGCGCAGTGGCAGGATTTCAATCTACCCATGGCATTCTCATATGCAACAAGGTTATACAATACATGCATTTTTTTGAATAATTTTAAAATCATACAGCTATGCTAACTAAAATATCATTACCCCTAACTATGTTAATGTTCTTGTTTATTCAAGGCTTTTCAACCCAAATTGCTCAAGAACAAAGTGAATCAGCAGAATTTAAGGTGTACGGAGAATGCGGAATGTGTAAAACTCGCATTGAAAATGCCGCGAAAATTGAAGGTGTTAAATCAGCATCATGGGACAAGGAGAGCCAGATGCTAAAAATAGATTTTAATCCCACATTAGTTAAACTAGCCAATATACATAAAAGCATTGCTAAGGTTGGGCATGACACCGATAAGGAAAAGGCAGAGGATGAGATTTACAAAAAACTACCCTTATGCTGTAAATACGAACGACCATAAGAAGTTAAACTCTCAATTCCCTGCAGAGATTGTGAGGGGAAGTATTTATTAGCAAACTCATTAAAAGAATTTCTATGCTAAATAGAATTATAAAATACTTTTTAGAGAACAGGTTAATTACCATCCTCATACTAATTGGATTTATAACATGGGGAGTAGTAACTGCACCTTTTGGGTGGCAAATTGGTTCATTACCCTCAGATCCTGTTCCTGTGGATGCCATACCTGATATTGGTGAAAACCAACAAATAGTATTTACGGAATGGAATGGACGATCACCACAAGATATCGATGATCAGATCTCGTATCCTCTAACCACATATATGCTTGGTATACCTGGTGTTAAATCAGTAAGAAGCACCTCGATTTTTGGATTTTCAAGCATATACATAATTTTTGAAGAGGATATTGAGTTCTACTGGTCGCGGTCGAGAATTATCGAAAAACTAAACTCACTCCCACCAAGCCTACTACCAGATGGCGTTCACCCCACTTTGGGGCCCGATGCAACAGCGCTTGGGCAGGTTTACTGGTACACCATTGAAGGGCGCGACAAGATCGGGAACCCCACCGGAGGCTGGGATTTACATGAAATTCGCACTGTACAGGATTTTTACGTGAAATATGGACTAAACGCTACCGAAGGTGTTTCGGAAGTAGCGTCAATTGGTGGTTTTATACAAGAGTATCAAATTGATGTAAACCCCGATGCGCTGAAGGCATACAATATTCCACTTAGCAAAGTAATGCAGGCTGTTCAAAAATCGAATCGAGATGTGGGCGCCAAAACCATCGAAATCAACCAGGCTGAGTACCTAGTGCGCGGGTTGGGTTATATTAAAAAGGTGGAAGACATTGAAAAAGCCGTGGTTGCGGTGCAGGAGAATGTTCCCATACGCATTCAGGATATTGGCGTGGTTTCGTTGGGACCTGCCACCCGAAGAGGCGCACTGGACAAAGATGGCGCCGAAGTGGTTGGCGGCGTAGTTGTGGCCCGCTACGGAGCAAATCCATTGCAGGTCATCAACAATGTCAAAGATAAAATCAAAGAAATTTCTCCCGGATTGCCCAAAAAGACTTTGGCCAACGGGGTAGAAAGCCAGCTAACAATTGTTCCATTCTACGACCGCTCCGGTCTTATTCACGAAACCCTGGGAACGTTGGAAGAAGCCATCTCGCTTCAAATTCTGATTGTAATACTGGTGGTAATTGTAATGGTGCTGAACCTCAGGGCTTCTTTTTTAATTTCCAGTTTACTTCCCATCGCCGTACTCATGGTTTTCATAGCCATGCGCTATTTTCATGTGGATGCTAATATCGTGGCTTTATCGGGTATTGCCATTGCCATTGGAACGATGGTCGATTTGGGGATAATCCTTTCCG
>JAQUJY010000162.1 GCA_028680705.1 Bacteroidales bacterium | reverse complement strand
ACTGGCAACTTTCCACTATGATAAATTTGATAAGATCCATCTCCGTCAACCAATACAATAAGTAGGTTAAAGGTGTTGGTACCTAAGTCGATAATTGCTATTTTTTTCATTATTGATGCTTGAGTAAGCTCTTATTAAAAAACTAATATGTTTTACAAATGTGTTGGCAAAGATAAAAAGGATACTCCCTTAATCATGATTGAACACCCACCTATCTTGGCCCATGGTATCGGAAAAATGAAAGTTCCTAGCTGACTAAAGAACTTGGCTTGTGATAATCTAATCAGCGTTTTTTGAATCTAACAAACATATTATTGACTATTGACAATGAAACGTATAGCACAATAATAACTGCAACCGAAGCAAGTCCCATTATCAGGATGGCAATAACAGATACAACCAGCAATAAAATCTGCTTCCACAGCCCTACCCCCATATCGTTCCTTTTAACCTTTAGCGAAAACATGGGGATTGGTGCCACCAGCAAAGTAGATAAAACTAAAACCATAGCAATAATTGCCACAGGCGATGTGGTTAACACCTCGAACCAATCTTTATATGGACTACTTAGCCCAAGCACTACCCCAACAATAAAAATTGCATTTGCGGGAGTTGGCAAACCTATAAACGATGTGGTCTGTCGGGTATCGATATTGAAAATGGCTAACCTTAAAGCAGAAAAAGCTGCAATAAGAAAAGGGATGGCAAGAATAACATTCCCAGTGGTAAAACCCTGTTCGGGTGCTAATGCTAGCGCATCTTTTAAAAGATGAAAAACAATAACCGATGGGGCCACACCAAAGCTCACCAAGTCCGATAGGGAATCCAACTCCTTACCCAATGGGGAGTACGCCTTAAGTAATCGAGCAGCGAACCCATCTAGATAATCGAAAACGGCAGCGAAAAGAATAAAATAACCTGCTAAAGGCAGATTCCCCTCAAACGAAGAAACAATCGACAGGCAACCAAAAAGAAGGTTTATTAACGATAGCGTGTTGGGTATGTGCTTAACTGGATTGAACAAACGCATGGCAAATTTTATTTTATACAATATTTAGCGTAAAAGTAAGTTATTTGAACTGAAAAGCAGACATTCTTTTTCTAATTCTATTAAGTTTGCCTCACAATCAGCTAATGATTAAGTTTTAATTTTAGGATGAAAAGGTTAACAACAATAGCACTTTTGGCATTTGCCAGCATAACCCTTAATGCACAAACGGCCAAGTACAGTAACGATTTCCTGAATATTGGGGTTGGTGCTCGATGGTTAGCCATGGGCAATACAGGCGTTGCGCTAAGCAGCAATATCGAATCGGCCTACTGGAACCCTTCAGGTTTGGCTGGCATGGATAAAAGTTTTGAGGTTGGCGCTATGCACGCTAGCTACTTTGCTGGTATGGCCAGCTACAACCACATTGGACTAGCACACAAACTCGACTCATCCTCAGCCATTGCATTCACTGCAATTCGCTTTGGGGTTGATGATATCCCCAACACCACGGACCTTATCGATTCCGATGGAAACTTCAGTTACGATAGACTTAAGATGTTCTCTGTTGCCGATTACGCATTCCTGCTCTCCTACGCACGCAAATTGCCTATTGAAGGTCTCTCGATTGGCGCAAATGCCAAAGTAATTTATCGCAATGTAGGGAAATTTGCCAGTGCATGGGGATTTGGAATAGACCTTGCCGCAAAATACAAACTCAACAACTGGATTTTAGGGGCAAATTTCAGGGATATTACAACCACTCTTAATATTTGGAGTTTTAACTCCGATGAATTGGAGATTACCATTGGCGACAGCACTTTTAACCAAGCCCCCGACAATAACCTTGAAATAACAACTCCCCAGTTGAGCGTTGGAATTGCCCGAACCTTTAGCATTACCAACGATATTGCTTTAAGTGCCGAGTTTGGCGGTAATTTTCACTTTGATGGACAGCGTAATACTCCGCTAACAACAAGTTTTGCTAGCATTGAACCTAGGCTTGGTATAGAGGCTAGCTATCTCAATTTAGTATTTATTAGAGCGGGGGTAAATAATCTTCAAAGAGTCAATGATTTTGGCAACAAAACTTCCCTAATAATTCAACCCAACATTGGGTTAGGATTAAGTTTCAGAGGAGTTTCCATTGATTATGCGCTAACCAATGTTGGTAACGTGGGGTTTTCTCGCTACTCCAATATTTTTAGCTTACGGTGGGAATTTAAGTCGTTTAAACGAACCAGTTAGATAATCGAGTAGGTTGTGAGGAATTACTCCCTCAACCTCTCACCCACCACCCATGCTCTAGCACGTATTTCAGTTAACGGTTTAACTTCGCATAATTTAATGACAAATTAAACATAGAGTTCTTAAAACGGTCTACGTTCTCTTTTGCAATGACTAAATCACCACTCTTTAAAATGGCGCGTCCCAACAATACTGTTTTATCAACGTCACAAACCATGCTCTTCTCTCCGTTTATCTTGATTACTAATACATTGATGATAAACGCACTGATGGATTTATTAACTCTTTCGCCTGCCGTTTGACTTCGTACATAGATACTAGAATCATCTGCATAATGAACAAAACAATGCCCTCGCTTTACGAGTTCTTTATCCAATTCGTCTAGAACAA
>JAQUJY010000093.1 GCA_028680705.1 Bacteroidales bacterium | reverse complement strand
AGTTTGTCGCTTCTGCAACAGATGGCGTGACATCTCGGGATAAGATGATAAACTTTTCTTGCGTATGGCCTAATTACTGTATGAGGTTACATTTGGACGTATCCCACCAATCCATTGCTCGGTTACCACCCTCTCAATTCAGCATTATATTAGATTCCTGTTCGTCAATACGTCAAGTTTGCTGATGGGTCCTTTCAAATTCTAAATCGCTCTGGACACCCTTGCCAATCGCTAATGTTCCTTTTAACTCGGGACAAGCAGGTACTTGCATCCTAACAGTTCATTACCATACCCTACATACAAAAAAGTGCCGTATAGTGTAAAAATCCATTAGAGAGCATACAAAAATTGTTATATACATTCTTTTAGTAGTTCTACAAGCTGCAATTGTGTCGCTAAACAGTCTTCTGGATTACACTATTTACATTAAGCAGACTATCTTTACATGCGTTTAAAGCAATGAGTACTAAATTAACGTTATATTTTTATGGATAATAAATTGTCGATTAATGTAGCCTCAGAAATTGGCGAACTGCAAGGTGTTATAATCCATACCCCTGGGGCTGAGGTTGAGAATATGACTCCTAGTGATGCTCACAGGGCTCTATATAGCGATATACTTAACCTTGATGTCGCCCGCAGGGAATACTCGCAAATTAGTGGCGTACTTTCAAAAGTAACCAAAACATACGAGATTAAAGACTTGCTCTATAAAGTTCTCTGCAATTCAAATGCAAAACAGAAACTTATAGAAAGGATATGCCAGCACGAGGGAGTTGGACACCTTATAGAAGAGCTCAACGATATTGCTCCAAAACAGCTAGTAAATACTTTAATTGAGGGATTACCCATTAAGCGAGATTCCCTTACAAGTTTCCTTAGCAAAGAAAGATATGCATTGCCCCCTCTTTACAATTTCTATTTTACTAGGGATTCTTCAATGTCTATATACAATGAGGTGCTTATTGGAAAAATGGCCAATAAAGTTCGCGATCGTGAAACCCTTATTATGGAAGCCATTTTTAACCACTCTGATACTTTTGATACAAAAACAATAAACCCAGTTTCTTCTATTTCAAATTCCCAAATATCTATAGAAGGTGGAGATGTTCTTATAGCTCGCGACGACATCCTAATTATTGGGAATAGCGCAAGAACAACAACTCAAGGTATCGATTTTATTGTCGATAAGCTATGCTCATTAAACCCCAAAAAAGAACAACATATAATAGTACAGGAACTTCCCTATGAGCCAGAGTCGTTCATTCATCTCGATATGGTTTTCACTCTACTTGATGTTGATTCATGTATGGTTTTTGAACCGTTAATCCTCAAGCCCAATAATTACCAAACAGTTCTGATTACAGTTCAGAATGGCAAGGTTAAGAACATTAAAAATGTAGAAAACATTTTAGTAGCTCTTAAAGGTTTAGGAATGGATTTAAAACCAATATTCTGTGGAGGAGTTGTAGACTCTTGGACTCAAGAGCGAGAGCAATGGCATAGCGGCGCCAACTTCTTTGCCATAGGACCTGGTAAAGTAATAGGATACGCTCGAAATACGCATACTTTGGATGAGATGAGTAAAAACGGATATAATATAATCCGAGCCGAAGAAGTAATTAATGGGAAAGTAGATTTGAATAGCCACAAGAAGTGCGTAATTACCCTTAACGGAAGCGAACTTGCCCGGGGAGGGGGTGGGGCTAGATGCATGACAATGCCCGTTAGTAGGGGGCCTGTAAACTGGTAGTACAGCTGAACAAAACAGTTTAAGTACTGTTCTAACAAGGACATTAAACCAGTGTACTATGAAAGCAAATGTTGGTAAAACCGATAAAATTATTAGAATCTTAATTGCCCTTATTATTGCAGGGTTAGGCATATACTACCAAAGTTGGTGGGGCTTGCTTGCCATAATTCCCTTGGCAACAGCATTATTTAGCTTTTGTGGTTTGTATTCGTTGCTTGGCATAAATACTTGCCCAGCAAAGAGAAAAGCATAAATAAAAAAGGAGGCAAATATAGTATGCCTCCTTTTTTTTATTTAATTATAGCACTAAATAGTTAAACTATTTTACCCACTAGGTCAGCAGCATCCTGAAGGCTTATGGCAGAGTACACCTTTAACCCGCTTTTGTCGATTAGCTCCTTACCTTCCTCTGCATTTGTGCCTTGCAGTCTAACTATAACAGGAACGTTGATATTACCAATCTCCTTATAGGCGTCCACAATACCTTGGGCTACTCTATCGCAACGAACAATCCCTCCGAAAATATTTATAAGAATTGCTTTTACGGCAGGATCCCTTAGAATAATCCTAAATCCTGCAGCTACCGTAGTAGCATTAGCGGCTCCACCAACATCGAGAAAATTTGCAGGATCTCCACCCGAAAGTTTAACAATATCCATGGTTGCCATAGCCAAACCTGCTCCGTTAACCATGCACCCTACATTACCATCCAATTTAATAAAGTTCAAATTTGATTCTGATGCTTCAACTTCGGCTGGATCCTCTTCGCCCAAATCGCGCATATCAAGTATATCGGCATGCTTAAACAAGGCATTATCATCAATGCTTACCTTAGCATCAGCAGCAAAAATTAAATCATCGGAAGTTTTAAATACGGGATTAATCTCAAAAAGGGTAGCATCGTACTCAATATAGGCATTGTAAAGTGCCGTAACAAACTTTACCATTTGTGAATAAGCTTTGCCTTTAAGCCCTAAGTTGAATGCAATACGGCGTGCCTGAAAGGGTTGAATGCCCAGCGGGTGAATCTCTTCTTTAAATATAAGGTGGGGCGTTTCTGCTGCCACAGTCTCAATATCCATCCCACCCTCAGTTGAATACAGCACCATATTCCGCCCAGTTGATCTATTAAGTAGTATACTCATATAGAATTCCTGTACGGGCGATGGACCAGGATAATAGATACCCTGCTCGACAAGTACCTTTTTAACTAGTTTGCCATTGGGACCAGTTTGGTGAGTAACCAAGGTCATCCCCAATATATTTTCGGTGTACTTTTTTACCTCGCCTAT
The DNA here is from genome assembly GCA_028680705.1 of Bacteroidales bacterium. Taxonomy (GTDB): domain Bacteria; phylum Bacteroidota; class Bacteroidia; order Bacteroidales; family Tenuifilaceae; genus Perlabentimonas. The sequence goes on along the minus strand of JAQUJY010000093.1, from coordinate 8,057 downwards.
GGACTTGGCTATTTTTACCCCCCCTCCTTTACCTCTACCTCCCGCATGGATTTGCGCTTTTACCGCAATGGCATTTGTGCCTGTTGAGTCCATTATTTCAGTCGCTGCATTAACTGCATCGTCAGAAGTTAGCACTATAGCCCCTTTGGGTACTGCTACTCCTGCTCTTTTAAGTAATTCTTTAGCTTGATACTCATGGATATTCATTAGAAAAAGGTTTAATTTGCAAGACTACAAAAATACAAAAAATTGCCTAGATAGCATACCAAATAATCGAATCAATTAAGACAGATGAAACGAGCCATGAGAAATATTTCTCACAAAGGAAAGATGATTATTTTGGGAGTTCTTCCGAATCATTTTCGGGACAGGCTATGTGGCAATTAAAAAACAAATTATAAACACATGAAACATCATAAAAAATTAAAAAACGAGGAGTTAAACAGAATTAGCATAGAGGGATTTAAAAAGCAGGATAAAATTCCAGTAACCATAGTTCTGGATAATGTTCGCAGTTTAAACAACATTGGATCGGTATTTAGAACAAGCGATGCACTTGGTGTGGAAAGAATATTGCTATGTGGAATAACGGCCAATCCTCCACATCCCGAAATCTATAAAACCGCCTTAGGTGCAGAGAACTCAGTTTCGTGGCAGTCCTTCCACCAAACTATAGAGGCAATAAACGAACTGCACAATGAAGGTTATCGAGTAATAGCTGTTGAACAAACACTCGGCTGTATTGATCTTAGAGAATTTAACCCAGATATAGATGCAAAATTTGCCTTCGTTTTTGGTAACGAGATGAAAGGTGTAGACCAGGAAGTTATAAACATCTGCGACGACGTAATAGAGATCCCTCAATTTGGAACAAAGCACTCATTTAACATCTCAGTTACAGTGGGTATAGTCCTTTGGGATTACTTCACAAAATACTATCAAAGCAAAAAAGAGGGCATTTAGCCCTCTTTTTTAACAAATATTTATTTTAATCTACTGCAGAATAGCTGTAAACGCCTCATTCTGTAGATAGTTGCGGAATTCTAGATCTTTCATAGCATGCTTTTTAAGAGAAGCATCTTTTGCAACAGCTGTACGCAGGTTATCAAGAATCATTGCCTCATCTCCAATTCTAGCACCAACAATTGCAATTCCGTAGTATGCTTTTGCTTCATCAACTTTCGCAAAAGTGTTCTTAGCAGCATCGTTCTTATTAGTAAGAAGCATTGCTAAACCTTGATTAAAGCTATCGGTACCTGCAAGATATTCAACAGCAGCAGGATACTTATTGTTGATAATTGCAACTATACCTAAATTGTACTTAACATCGGGGCCTGCATTAGTTGCACCAAGAAATAGATTTTGTGCTTCCTCGATATTTCCCTCATGCATTGCTACACAACCTAAGTTGTTCTTAACAACCGGGTTGTTTGCATCAAGAGCAGAAGCAGCTTCTAGAGCAGTTTTAGCTTCAGCAACTTTACCATTTTTAAGATTAATGAATGCTATGTTATTATGGGCGCGAAAATCATTATGTACTTCAGCCGCCTTTTTATAAACTGATAATTTAGTGTCAATATCCTGGCATATTGAAGCAGCATAAAGCATTTCTTCAACGTTTAAACCATCAATATTTTTGCTCTCTATCATCTCCATAAGTTCCTCATCAGAGTATCCTATTTTCTCAACATTAACAGTCATCTTAGAACGACGTAACTCAGGAAGGATTTTCTCTGCAAGAACCATGTAAACTTTGCTTAGGTTTTTAATCTCTTTCTCGCGAACCTGAGGATCAGAAGTCATTGAAAGAACGCGAAGAATTAACTCCTTATCTTGGATATCCGAAGCTTGAACTAATTTCTGGAAACCGTCCCAGTCTTCGCCAATTGTTTGAACATTAACATAATCAGCTGGTTTTCCTTCTACTTTGGCTTTTTTAAATACACCACCTAACCACTTCTCAGTGTTTGTTCCACGATCCTTAGATAATTTTTCATTAAGGGATTCTGGACCATCAGGTGAAGCATACGCAGATACGTTTACACCTTTGAGTTCTACTTTCTCCTCAGCAGCAGCATTTGCAATAAAGTCCTCTAACGACTTAACCTCTTCTTTGGTTAACTCAGCCCTACGAACATCTGAACGCTGGATAACAAAATTTATTTGTGCCTCTTCGTTCTCAGAAACAACTCTTTGGAAGTTATCCTTGAGCATTATTGGCTTAGGAGTAAGATCTACAAGTTTTGATGTTGCAATAACGCCAACGCCTGCTTTGTAAGGTACATCAAATGGAATCCTTTCATTCTTGTAGATAATAACAAAACGAAGTTCGAGATCGGACTTCATCATAGCATCAATATAATCAAACTCTACTTCGTGCTTAAAACTTCCACCTGCATCGTAAGAAATTGCCTGGTTGTTATCCTCTACACTCTCGCCCTGTAGCACTTTTACTGGTAAAGGGAGTTCACCACCTTCGTAAACTACAACTGGGGTAATCTCAAGACTTGCCTTTTTGTTGAAATACTTTGCTGGAAAAGTTCCACTAATTTCACCTTTTACAATGTCCCCATGTACTTCAAGTGGATTTGGGGTTACCTTGAAATCAGTGCCTTCAGCAAACTCTTTCATTTTGTTGACGCCACCACAACTGCTTAATATTATTGCAGATAAGGTTACTAACGCCAGAACATTGAATTTAATTTTTTTCATAGTTATCCGTGTTTGATTTTGGTTTTCTTACTTTTTGGTTATCGATACACAAATTTAACACACTTTTACGAAATAGAAAGCGTTTATTCCTATAAATTACCTTAAAAAGTTAAAAAAACAGCCTTTTAACACCTTTTTCATGTCTTTGGTCAAAAATTGCCGCTTTAATCTTATTATAATCTTCGGGATTTGCAACAAAATTGAGATTTGAAGTATCAATAATTAAAAAGGCATACTCTGGATACTGCTTAAAAAACGAGAAATATCCTTCTTGAATTCTTTCAAGGTAGGCTGGAGTTATAGTTTTCTCATAATCTCTGCCTCGATCCTGGATATTCTCCATTAATTTGTCGATGGGAAGATGAAGGAATACGTAAAGATCGGGTTTGGGAATTGAACTGTAAATTATCTCAAAAATTTGACGGTATAAGTTAAATTCATCCTTAGCTAATGTGTTCTGCGCAAAGATGAGTGATTTCATAAAAAAGTAATCGGCAATAATCATTGACTGGAATAGGGAACCCACACGCAGTTCGTTGTTCAACTGCTTGTAACGCTCTGCCAAAAACGATAGTTCCAAGGGAAAACTATATCGTTCAGGATCATTGTAAAACTTAGGCAAAAAAGGGTTGTCAGAAAATTGCTCAAGCACAAGTTTCGCATTAAGCTCATTTGCCAGCATGGTGCTTAGGGTTGTTTTGCCTGCACCAATATTCCCTTCAATTACAAGATACCTCATGATATAAGGTTTGCTAAAAAAAAGGAGCTGGACCCTTGCCAACTCCCTCTATGCTTTAAGATTATCAAATATTTTTAGTATTCTATTTTCTCATTAAGATTATAAAACAAGAAGGAATAAATATCGGCAGCCTCCTCTACGGCCAATGAAATCGGCATTCCAGCTCCATGCCCAGCACGTGTTTGAATTCGGATTAACTTGGGATTTGAACCACGGTGTTGCTTATCCTGAATGGTGGCTATATACTTAAATGAGTGTGCTGGTACAACCCTATCGTCGTGATCAGCAGTGGTTACGAGTATGGCAGGATACTTAACTCCACTCCTCACATTATGAATTGGAGAGTAATTGTAAAGATTTACAAATTGAATGGAGTCTTCACTGGAACCATAATCATTTACCCATGCCCAGCCAATTGTAAACTTGTGAAATCTAAGCATATCCATAACACCAACCTGTGGTATGGCGGCTTTAAATAGGTCGGGACGCTGATTAACAACTGCTCCCACTAGCAAACCACCATTCGATCCGCCTTGAATTGCCAACTTCCTGTTTGAGGTGTACCCTTCTGCAATAAGATACTCAGCACCTGCTATAAAATCGTCGAAAACGTTTTGCTTATTAAGTTTGGTTCCTGAACGATACCAGTTTTCACCATACTCACCTCCGCCCCTAATATTCGCAAGGGCAAATACTCCTCCGTTCTCAAGCCAAACAACCCTTGATACACTAAATGATGGCTTTACAGTTACGTTAAATCCGCCATACCCATAAAGGAGGGTTGGATTGTTCCCATCAAGTTCAATTCCCTTTTTATGAACAATAAACATTGGAATATCGGTTCCATCATTGCTTTTATAGAACACTTGCTTGGTTTCAAAGGCATCGGAATCAAAATCTATCTCGGGTTTAAAGTATACCTCAGACTCATAAGTATCGGTATTAAAACTATAGATAACCGAGGGAAAAGTGAATGATGTAAACGTATAAAACGCTTTTGAATCCTTAAACTTTGAGCTAACACCGCCAACTGTACCTAGCGTTGGCAGTTCTACCTGATGCAACTTTTCACCAGCCAAACTATACACCTCCATCTTATTCTTTACATCTTCAATGTAGGTAGCAATAATCTTTCCACCGGCAAGCACACAACTTTCTAGTACATCCTTTTTCTCTGGAATAACATCACGCCAATTACCTATATCGAGAGTATTTACATTAATCTTTATCAACTTATATTTTGGCGAACGAAAGTTCGTTAATACATATAGATTATTGTCGAAATGGTCGAGTACTTGATAATTGTAATCAAAACTAGTAGTAAGTTTTATAAAATCGTGATCGGTATTTAAATTCCGGATGTAAAGCGAGTTCCCTTGGGTTGATTCTGACTCGGAAATGATCAGGAATTTCTCATCGGAAGTAACCTGTGCAGAGAAGTTACGAAGAGGCTCTGCTTGGTTTTGGAACACTAGTTTATCGTCGTTTTGGCTTGTCCCAACTTTATGATAGTATACCTTATGATATTCATTTTTTGTGCTTAGTTCCGATCCACCTTGGGGTGCATCGTAACAGCTGTAAAAAAAGCCATCCTTAAACCACTGAATGGATGAAAACTTAACCCATTTCACCTCATCATCAAGGTCTTTGGCGCTATCAATAAGACGAACTTTAATTTTATTCCAATCCGAACCACCATCGGCAACAGCATAGGCAATGTACTTACCATCCCTTGATACAGCAACATTACTTAGCGCAACTGTACCATCATCAGAAAACTTATTGGGATCAATCAGCACCTTTGGCTCATCATCAGCTGAACTTTGAACGTAAAGAACCCATTGATCCTGCATTCCTTCCCTACGGTACGAGAATATTTTTCCTCCCTCCATAAATGGAGCTGAAACGGATGAGTAATCAAAAAGTTCGCTGAGTCTGTTCTTTATACTCCCACGAAAAGGAATACTATTCAGGTAACCAAAGGTTACCTCATTTTGCTCTTTAACCCAATCTGCAACGCGCTCAGACTTATCATCTTCTAACCAACGATATGGATCCGAAACTTGGGTCCCAAAATAGGTGTCGGAAACATCTTCCTTAAATGTTTCAGGGTATTTCAACTTGCTTTGATTACAGCTCAAAAGCATAAATCCGGAGAGAATCACGGGTATAATTTTTTTCATAAACAATCTGCTTTCAGTATGAAAATATTAGTTGTATAGCACAAAAGTACACAAATGTTTGCTAAATGTACAACATAAATGTAGGGTTTTTATTTAACATGATCAACAATTGAAAGACTCGCTTTACCCTAAAAATTATTTTCAGCAATTTAACATTTAGGCTAAGGCTTATATTTAATAAAAAAAAGGAGACCCTTTTAAAGATCTCCTTCTAATATGTATTCGTTTAAAACATTTAGAGTATTACTTCCTACCCTCGGGTTTTGGTAATAGAGCCTTACGGGACAACTTCAGCTTACCCGTTTTCTTGTCAACCTCAATTAACTTAACTTCTACCATATCACCTTCTTTCAGAACGTCCTCAACCTTTTCAACCCTGTGCCAATCAATCTCAGAAATATGCAACAGGCCATCCTTACCGGGTATAATTTCGATGAACGCACCAAAAGGAAGTATTGACTTAACCTTGCCGGTATAAATCTCTCCCTCTTCGGGAACCACAACAATATCTTTTATCCATTTAACTGCAGCGTTGCGCGACTCCATATTATCGGCAAAAACGGTAACAATACCCTGATTATTAGCCTCCTCAATATTAACAACAGCTCCCGTTGTGCGCTGAATTTCTTGAATAATCTTTCCGCCTGGGCCAATTACCGCTCCTATAAGTTCGCGTGGAATATTAAATCGTTCAATTCGGGGTGCATGTGGTTTAAGTTCTGCGTTCGGCTCAGCAATTACTGCAGTCATCTTACCTAAAATATGCAGTCTTCCTTCGCGAGCTTGATCAAGCGCTTGGGCTAATACTTCGTATGGTAACCCATCAACCTTAATATCCATTTGAGCTGCTGTTATACCATCCTTAGTCCCTGTTACCTTAAAGTCCATATCGCCCAAGTGGTCCTCGTCGCCAAGGATATCTGAAAGAATAGCAAAACGCGCAGCCTTAGGCTCTGAGATGAGCCCCATGGCAATACCTGATACAGGTTTCTTGATTTTGATACCTGCATCCATTAAAGCTAGAGTACCAGCACATACAGTTGCCATTGAGGATGATCCGTTAGATTCAAGGATATCACTTACCACCCGGATGGTGTAGGGATTGCTCTCGCCTGTTGGCATCATCTTTTTTAGCGCCCTGTGGGCAAGGTTACCGTGGCCAATTTCTCGGCGACTTACACCCCTATAGGGTCTTGCATCACCCGTTGAAAATGGAGGAAAGTTGTAGTGCAACAAAAACTTATCAGTTCCTTGGTGCAACACCTCGTCAATTATCTTCTCATCTAACTTTGTTCCAAGCGTTATAGTTGTAAGCGACTGGGTTTCGCCTCTGGTGAAAAGTGCCGATCCGTGTGCCGTAGGCAAGAAACCAACCTCACACTCTATGGGGCGAATCTGATCCGTTTTTCTACCATCAAGCCTTATGCCCTCATCAAGAATCATATTACGCATGGCATGCTTCTCTACATCATGGTAATAACGACTAACCAACGATGCTTTCTCTCCACGCTCCTCTTCGGTTAGGGTTTCAAGAAACTCATCCTTAATGGCAGCAAATGCGTCGCTACGCTCATGCTTTGAAAGTACTGACTTGGCAACTTTATATACCTTATCGTAGCAAAACTCTTCAACTTTTGCCTTTAACTCTTCGTCGCTGCTCTCGTGCTTGTATTCACGCTTAACAACTCCTAACTCCTTGGCTAATTCAATTTGCGCAACACAATGCTTTTTTATGGCTTCGTGGGCAAACTTAATAGCCTCAAGCATTTCTGCTTCAGAAACTTCATTTAGTTCACCCTCAACCATAAGGATATTATCATAGGTTGCTCCAACCATCATGTCCATATCAGCCTTCTCAATCTGAGAAAACGATGGATTGATAATGAAATTACCGTCTAATCTAATAACCCTAACCTCAGAAATAGGCCCATTAAACGGAACATTAGATATGGATAATGCTGCTGATGCTGCAAGACCTGCAAGTGCATCGGGAGGTGTATCCTTATCGGCCGAGATAAGATTTATTGTAACAAACGTTTCTGCATGAAAATCATCAGGAAAAAGAGGACGTAGCGCTCTGTCTACAAGTCGTGACACAAGCACTTCATAGTCGGTTGGGCGAGCTTCTCGCTTAAGAAACCCTCCAGGGAAACGGCCACCTGCGGCAAACTTTTCTTTATAATCAACGCTAAGAGGCATAAAATCTACATCCTCTCTAGCATCCTTTGCGCTTACAACTGTTGCAAGGATCATGGTTTCACCCATTCTAATAATTACAGACCCATCGGCCTGACGGGCTAACTTGCCCGTTTCGATGGTAATGGACCTTCCATCACCTAAATCAATTGATTTCTTTACTTCTTTAAACATACGCTATCAAATGTATTGATAAATAAATAATAGTCTTTTTTAGACAAAAAAAT
>JAQUJY010000161.1 GCA_028680705.1 Bacteroidales bacterium | reverse complement strand
TAGAGGATTATGAGGTTTTGAAATGGGCATATCTTAATAGTTTTCATCAAACAGGGTTGGTAAACCTGATGGACAAAGCCGTTCTTGATCATGTTGAAATTCACGACTATTTAAAGGTAGAAGAAGATTTTAAAAAGATTGATGAGATTCCATTTGATTTTCTGCGCCGCCGCATGAGCGTTATTTTAAAACAAAAAAATGGCAAGCACCTAATGATCTCCAAAGGTGCTGTAGAGGAAATGCTGGATCTCTGCACTCATAGTTTCGATCCTGGTGAAGATAGAAAACTGCATATAGAGGAAGATGAAGTAGTAGTTTTAGATGATGAAATGCGCAAAAATGTTTTGGAAACTACTTCGGCCTTAAATGCAAAAGGGCTACGGGTTTTGGTGCTCGCCATTAGAGAGTTTGATGGCAATCATCCACTGACCTATAATGTGGAAGATGAGAAAAATATGATCCTGACTGGTTTTATAGGTTTCTTAGATCCCGCTAAACCCTCCGCAAAACCAAGTATTGAAGCTTTGCATAAACTAAATGTGGAAGTCAAGGTGTTGACAGGCGACAATGAAATAGTTACCAAAAAGATTTGTGGTGATGTTGGTATCTCTATCCGTAATATTATGCTTGGGAATGAACTTGAACTGATTTCCGATGAGGAACTTACAGCACGGGTAGATGGTATTTCTATATTTGCCAAATTAAGCCCTTTGCAAAAAGTTCGGGTAGTCCAATCATTACGAGCCAAGGGCCATACAGTAGGAGTTCTTGGTGATGGTATTAATGATGCTCCTGCCTTAAAGGAAGCAGATGTGGGTATAACTGTGGATAATGCAGTGGATATTGCAAAAGATAGTTCTGATATTATTTTGCTTGAAAAGGACTTAGAGGCATTGCATAAGGGTGTAGTGTACGGAAGAATAACTTTTGGGAATATTATGAAGTATATTAAGATGGCCACCAGCAGTAACTTTGGGAATGTTTTTAGCATTCTGGGTGCCAGTGCATTTTTGCCTTTTTTACCTATGTTACCAATTCAATTGCTGTTTCAAAATCTTTTATATGACTTTTCTCAAATCTCCCTCCCTTGGGATAATATGGATGAGGATTACTTAGAATCTCCCAAAAAATGGGAACCCAAGGGGATCTTTAGGTTTATGATTTATTTAGGCCCTTTAAGTTCGATATTTGATTATGTATTGTTTGCGGTGATGTTTTTTGTATTTAAAGCAAATAGCCCTGATCATCAACATCTTTTTCAAACAGGCTGGTTTGTGCTAGGACTATTGTCCCAAACCCTGATAGTGCATATGATTAGAACAAAAAAAATACCGTTTATTCAAAGTTGGGCTTCTGCTCCTGTTGTAGCTATGACATCTTTGATAATGGTCCTTGGAGTGATAATTCCCTTTACACCACTTGCGGCAGTGCTATCTATGGTACCACTACCCCTGGTCTATTTCTTTTGGTTAATTGGCATATTGTTAGCTTATAGTTTGCTCACCCAATTTGTTAAAAACTGGTATATCAAAAGGTTTAATGAATGGTTGTAATAGGGATGTTTTATTAGTCTTATAAATCATCGGGCTAATTTACAGATAAAAGCCTGTAAACTTATTACGGTGAAAACACAGCTTGTTTTGAGGTAATGTGCTGATTGTAAGTCAGATGTTTTTTTTTGGTTGTGAGATTAAAATTAAAATATACAATAATTCTCTCGAATTTATATTTGATGGCTGTGGGGTAACTAAAATGTCCTTTAACCCTAACCCAGTTGATGATTGTAACAAGAAATAATATCGCTTGGATAAAGTTATCAGATGGCAAAGGAAGTTTCGCAGAAATATCTGTAGATTATGGAATAAATGGATGGGGTATTGGCCAAATGTTTATAAAGAAAAATTAAGTGAGCATATTGATGAATTGAATATGTAACGCTACCCAATATGCTGTCATATATCAGACGATGGGAAAACGTAGAAAAAGAAGATAATATATGTTTATTTTTGCTTGAATTTGAAGGTTATAGTAAACAGTGCAAAGGGATAAAATGAAGGAACAAAGCAAATTAAAAGACTAAATAATGCATACCGAAGACCCGACAAATAGGGTAGAATACACAATAGATATGGGAAAAGTAAACCTTTGGGTTTTTATAATGATTTTCCCAATACTTCTATTATTCCTTCTACCATTTTTATTGATTTGGAACTTTGAGCTATTGGGTTTAGGCAGGGTGATTTTAATCAAATACGGTTTTATAATAGTATTGCTTGGAATAGTTCTTCATGAACTCCTTCATGGCATTACATGGGCTTTATTTGCAACTAAAGGTTTTAAATCTATACGTTTTGGCATAAACTGGAAATGGTTAGCCCCATACTGCCATTGTAAGGAACCCCTAAAAGCCAAACACTATGCTATTGGTGGATTAATGCCCTTAGTTGTAATGGGTATTATCCCTGTTATTATTGCACTTGTTAGTGGGAATGCTGCATTGCTAGTTTTTGGGATTATTTTTACATGGGCAGCAGGTGGCGATATTATTTCAGTATACATGCTAAGGAAGTTTAATAGGAACTGCCTTGTGTTTGACCACCCAGATAAGATTGGCTTTTATACCACTGAGTTCAAATAAAAAAGGATCCGCTGAAACCAGCGAATCCTTTCAATAAACTTTAACC
>JAQUJY010000092.1 GCA_028680705.1 Bacteroidales bacterium | reverse complement strand
CCAATTACAGCACCCGATGCACCGCCAACTGCTGCCCCTATTATTGCGCCCAAGGCTGTGTTACCCGAAGCTTTGCCAATTATTGCTCCTGTTGCTCCACCAGCGGCGGTTCCTACTGCCGCTCCTTTCTGTGTTTTATTCCAAGTAGCGCATCCCGTAAAAATAAAAGTTGCACTTAAAACCACAAGGAAACTCATTTTTAGTTTATTCATAGTAGTCGTATTTAATTGTTAAGAAACATTTGTAAAAAAAAATTATAGAAACTTAAATATTTAAACTCTCATATCATCCTGAGTACCAGAAACCATTTCTCCAGTTAACCTTCAACTTTTTATTGTTTTTATAGTTAGAAATACTAAATAAAGGTAGGCTCAATTCAACCGGAGAATCTTACATAATTCTTGCTAAGAGTTACATTATTCACACATTACGTGGGTATTTGGTTTTGTCTTTAAAACTGAATAAGTAGACGGGGTGAAAACAAATGACTTTTGGTTTTCATAACCATGCTTCAAAACGAATCCCTACACTTTAAGGCTTGAAGCAATGATGCGCAGAACTATTCTTGTTTTATTTCTTAAATATTATAAGAGTGGAAAACTATTATAACCAGTACAATTAAACCGATCGTTATACAACTAGGTTTAGTATCACCCCTTCGGGGTTTTAAACATTTCGGGATTAGGTATTCAATAATAATTTCAGCCCTTCGGGCTTCTTACTAGGATCAATTTTCTCTCAAGTCTTGACTTTAAGTCAAACCTTGAGTAGTGATACGATGTTGGGCGGCGGTTCCAACCGCCGTCGCTCTATTTTAGCAAGCTGTGCCTGCGTTACTAAATAGTTGTTATCGCAGCCTCTATAACTCCGAAAGGAAGGTGCACTCAAGGCTTGACTCAAAGTCAAACCTTGAGTGGGAATACGATATTGGGCAACGGGTTCAACCGCCGTCGTTCTGTTTTAGCAGGCTTTGAGTGCGTTACTAAACAGTTACTACTCAATTACTAACCTCGAAGATGTAAAATTATTCTAAAGAAGAAAACTATGGTGACCCATAAACCCAAAAATTGCTTCGCAAAGTACACTCGCATTGACGCATAGATTGGTATTATAATAGAAGGAAATTAAAGTAAACCAATAACCCCGTAAGATAAACCAATCGTTAAAGAAGAAAAGCAGCTAAAATCTAAAATTATTGACAAAATGTGTGAATTATGTAAGTATTTCTAAAAGTTTTGTAACAAAATCGTAAATTAGACTTTCTATTTTTGTCTTTTGTAAGCAGTGAATTACTAAAAGAGTAGCATTGAAAGAAAAAAAAACAAAACCAACTTCACAAACCAAAAACAATGACTCCGCTAAAATAAATACCCTTTTCCCAATAATCGGAATTGGAGCATCGGCAGGAGGATTAGAAGCTCTGGAACAACTTCTGGGGAACGTTCCTAATGATAGCGGAATGGCCTATGTTGTTATTCAGCATCTCGATCCTACACAAAAAGGGATGCTTCCCGAACTGCTTCAGCGAATTTCTAAAATGGAAGTCCTACAGGCAAAAAATAGGATGAAGGTGCAGCCCAACTGTGTATATGTTATTCCACCCAACAAAAGCATGTCAATTTTAAAGGGAGCACTCTATTTGTTTGAGCCTACTGAAGTTAGAGGAATGCGTCTTCCCATTGACTTTTTCCTCCGTTCACTGGCCGACGATCAGGCAGAGTTTGCCGTTGGTATTATTCTCTCGGGCATGGGTTCCGATGGTAGTATTGGTATTGGAGCCATTAAAGAAAAAAATGGAATTATAATAGTGCAAGAGCCCGATACCGCAAAATTCAACAGCATGCCACGCAATGCTATTAATTCGGGGTTTGCTGATATTATCGCACCTCCCCAAAAGATATATTTAAAATTGGCTGATTTTCTTGCCCATGTACCTACAGTCAAATTGGATGAGAATATAGAAAAAGTCAGTAGAAGTGCGTTGGAAAGAGTTATTATATTACTGCGCACACACACCGGAAACGACTTCTCTCTGTACAAAAAAAATACAGTTTACCGCCGTATCGAAAGGCGGATGAGCGTGCATAAGATTGATGAAATCAACGCTTATGTTCGCTTTTTACAGGATAATCCAAAGGAGGTACACATTCTGTTTAAAGAGTTGATGATTGGCGTTACCAATTTTTTTCGCGACCCCCCGGTTTGGGAGAAATTAAAAGAAATAGTTATACCAGAAAAAGTTAATAAACACCATACAGGTACAACAATTAGGTTATGGGTACCTGGTTGCTCCACTGGAGAAGAGGCTTACTCACTGGTCATAGCATTTAATGAGGTAATAGAACAAATTAACCCGCACGGTGGAGTAACCTTGCAGGTATTTGCAACCGACCTTGACAACGATGCCATTGAAACGGCCAGAAAAGGAACTTTTCCGACAAATATTGAATCTGACATTTCGCCAAAACGGTTGAGCCGCTTTTTTACCAAGATAGATGATGGATACCGCATAAATACTGAAATAAGGGAGAGTATTGTGTTTGCACAGCACAACATAATAATGCATCCTCCTTTTACCAATATCGATATTATTTCGTGCCGAAATCTGCTTATTTATTTGGACTCGGAATTGCAACAAAAATTACTTGGTTTGTTTTTTTTTAGCCTTAATCCCGAGGGGATTTTGGTGCTGGGTAATTCAGAAACACTAGGGTCGCAAAGCCATCTGTTTACACCCGAGAACTCTGCTCTAAAAATTTACAAACGTGTAGATTCCATACAGAATCCTGAACTATTCGATTTCCCTTCCTCCTTTTCGCGCTCAAAAATGACTAATTATAAAGATAAAGTGACGAATAAGCCCATAGAGAATATCCAAACGCTTGCCGATCAATTATTACTGCATCAATTTTCACCTGCCAGTGTTTTGGTAAACGAAAATGGCGACATTCTGTACATCAGCGGACGTACCGGGAAATACCTGGAGCCAGCTGTGGGAAAGGCAAACTTCAATATTTTTGCGATGCTACGACAGGGCTTCCAAAACGATTTTGCCATTGCTTTCAGAAAAGCAATTACGAAAAAGGAAACGATAACGTTGCACAACGTTAAATTTGGCGCAAACGGAGATATAATTTCAGTAAACGTTAATATCCACTGGGTTAATAAACCAGAGGCCTTATTTGGGAAAATATTAATCGTTTTTACAGATGTTCCAAAAAACACAAACAGTAAATCACCTTCAAGTAAAGGCAAACTAACCAATAGCAGTATCAGAGAAAAAGAACTTGAGGAGGCATTACAACACTCAAGCGAGGAGGTGCAGAGCATTTTGGAAGAGATGCAAACTTCGCAGGAAGAGCTAAAATCGGCCAATGAAGAGTTGCAGTCAACCAACGAGGAGCTGCAGTCAGCCAACGAGGAGTTAACCACCTCAAAAGAGGAGATGCAAAGTTTGAACGAGGAACTCCAAACCGTAAATGCCGAGTTGCAGTCGAAAGTTGAAGATTACTCGAGGGTTAACAACGATATGAAAAACTTACTGAATAGCACTGATATTGCCACCCTTTTTCTCGACAAAGATTTGAATATCCGCCGTTATACCAACCAAGCAACCAAAATTTTCAAACTCATAAAAAGCGACATCGGCCGTCCTTTTACCGATCAGGTTTCCCAACTCATCTACCCCGAATTGTCTGAAGATGCTTTTGAGGTTTTACGAACGCTCATATTTACCGAAAAACAAATCCCAACTAAAGACGGCAAGTGGTTTTCCACACGCATTATGCCCTATCGTACCTTCGATGACAGAATAGACGGACTGGTTATCACTTTTATCAACATATCGGATTTAAAGCAGAATGAAGAAAATTTGAATGAAACCAGCCAGATGCTTAGCCTACTTATCAACTCAACCACCGATGTATTCATTAAATTATCAACTGATTGGAAAATACTGGAATTTAATTCTGCTGCTAAAGATTTTTTTGGAAAGAAACGCAATGAGGTTATCAATCAGAATTATATTGAATTATTTGTACCTAAACCATTAAGGCACAAAACAGAGCAACAGTTAAATCAACTACTAAAAAAGCCAAATGTGCATGAGATAGAAATGAAGGTACTTGGAGCAGGCACAAACGAAATAGAAGTTAAATGTGAAACTAATGTGGTTTTCAATAATCAAAGGTCACCATCAGGAGTAATACTTATAATAAAAAAACAGAGCTATGCATAGCGAAGAAATGGATTTTACAAATACTGAAATGTTGCGGAAGAAAGCAGAAAAACTACTTGAAACGATGCAACACAAAGAGGCATTGGCCGAAGAAGAAGCTAATTTAAAAAAACTCGTTCACGAACTGCAGGTACACCAAATAGAGTTGGAGATGCAGAATGAAGAACTTCGTCTGGCATACGAAACAGCTGAAGAGGCTCTTAAAAAATACACTCTGCTATTCGATTTATCGCCCATGGGCTATTTTACGCTGAACCCAGACGGTACCATTACTGAGCTAAACTTTACAGCTGCCGAAATACTTGGTGATAGGCGTTTCAGCTTAATAGACAGCAATTTTAAGCTATTTGTTTCAGAGGAGTCTAGAACTGTTTTCAACAACTTCTTCAAGAAAATTTACACCAGCAACGCAAAGGAATCGTGCAAAATACTATTGGGATACAATAGCAAGCCTTTAGTTTCTGTGTATGTGGAGGGAGTTGTTACCGAAGATGATGAAAAATGCCTTCTGTCGGTAGTCGATATCTCAAAGTTCAATTTGCATAATAAGTCGTAAATAGCATTATTAAATTTCATATATAAAACATGGCATTTACAAAAGAACAAATAGCAGAAATAGAAAAGGCGTCAGCCAAATATATGTATTACAACAGGCCTCCTTTGGAAATCCGCGACCAACTCGATTTTGCATATCGAATAGACGGTCAGAGTGTGTATCTGTTTGAAATAAGGCCTCGTTGGGATAAGCCAGAAGAAAAATCAGATACTCCCATAGCCAAGACCACTTACATAAAATCGAAAAACCTGTGGAAGATTTACTGGATGCGCGGGGATCTAAAATGGCATCACTATAAGCCTGTTCCTTTTGTAAAAACTATTCCCGATTTTTTTGATTTAGTAAAACAGGATGCCTTGAGTTGTTTCTTTGGGTAATATTGATTCGCCTGTAAATATCCCCCGTTCGGCTTAAGCCGAACGGGGGATAGGCTACTCGAAGAAGCGTTTAAGTAGACTTTGACTCCGTTCAGTCTGATCGTTATCGACTCCTCTCAGTGTGCCCGTCAGGCTGAACTGCCTGCCCTGTGCGGAGGCAAAGGCTTCTTACCTTAACTAAGCAAAGCGAACATTTGTTTTCCTTCATAGCAATATTGGATTTGAGGTATTCCAAGTTGATTGCCTCTAAAACTCCCAAAAGAACCTGAATTTTATCTCAATGACTGAAAGGGAGAATGCAATGACGAAAAGAAAACCGCATAATTGAGAGCCTGTCTGTAGAATGTGTGAATCATGTAACTCTTATTCTGAATGGTATAACACTTATCGCATCTGTTTAGGTTAACTTTATTTGAATAACTGAACTTTAGATAAACAAACCTATGACACCAAAAATTGCTACGAAAGATTTCCCCATAGTTTGTGTGGGCGGCTCTGCAGGTGGGCTCGATGCCTATATCCGACTGCTAAAGCACCTGCCCGCTGATATGGATGTTGCCTTTGTAATAGTTAATCACCTGAGGCAGGTAGCAACTTTGCTCCACGAAATACTCCCTCAACACACAGAGATGCCGGTTAAATTGATTACGGAGAAATTAGACATAAAACCCAACCATGTTTTCATTATCCCCGAAAAGCGTGATTTGCACGTTTGTGATGGGGAATTTCGCTTAAAACCTATTTCAAAACCCTGGGGATGGCCCGATGTAATTACTGTTTTTATGAAATCACTAACACAAAATTGGGATGGTAAACTAATCGCCGTAATTGTTTCGGGTTATGATGGTGACGGGGCAGATGCGCTTTGTGGAATTAAAGAAGTGGGAGGAATTACTATAGCTCAGAAACCTGAAACAGCAGCACAGCCTGATATGCCAGAAACTGCAATAGCAAGTGGGTGTATTGATTATATTCTTTCGCCCGAAAATATTGCCTTGGAAATTATAAAAATTGCACACCAAGAGTTAGGCAGTAATTGAAAGTCCACTTTCTACAAGTGTGTAGGCATGTAACCCGCATTCTGCGTTAACAGCACCTGACTTTATTTCTACTTCGTTACCCAAAGTATCTCGGTGCTTAACGCTGCCTTCAAATAAAAAATCAAAGATTGAAAGATCAATCTGCAGGTGTGGTAGTACATCAAAATTTTCCTGCTTGTTTAATTGAACTGGTCCATGCGGTCAATTAAAAGGAGGGGATCCACCATTCGCTTTTGCCGAAATGGAAGCAAACGGGGCACCATAAACTCTCCAATGCTGGCTGCTCTTTCTTCTATTATCAGTTTGATGTTTGACATAATGATTCTTTCAAATTGCTCGCCTTGTTCCTTTTACACTTTATAAGATAAAAGGGGTAGATATCAAGCACATCTATTATTTCAAATAATCCTGCATTACCAAATTCTTCCTGTATCGTCTTAAGGTCGTAAAAAAACATTTTTAAACCACCAAATATTTCAAATTTGTCTTTGCCAATGCAAGTTCCTCGGCCATATATTTCCGCATCCTTTGTAATAGTTGCAAAAAGCATATAACCGTTATCACTCAATTGATTGAAACAATCTTGAATTAGTTTTTTTCTCTCATCCTTATCTAAAAAGTGAATTAAAGCGTAACTATATATTCCGTCATACAGTTTTTTATCAAATGGCATATCAGTTACAGAACCATGATAAATAGTCAAGTTGTTACCAAAATGCTTGTAGGCTAAATCAATGGCAGTTTGGGAAATCTCGATTCCTGTTACTGTCATTCCCTTTTCAATGAAAATTTGAGCATTTCGCCCATAACCAATGCCCGGAATAAGTACTTTTTTCACATTGTTTTCAACAAAAAAATCACTGGTCAATACAGTAGATTGTGATGGTTCAAATCCCCACATCTCCTGTTTATTTTTAAATGATTTCTCCCAAAACTCTGTCATTGCTGGTATGTTTTAAACTATTCTGATTGGCTTTAAAGTTACCCATTACGACCCGCTGCTAAAAAAGTGACGGTTTAGGATTCAATGTCGTTTAGTTAAGGCTGTTTAGCTTCGACTACCCTTCGACTTCGCTCAGGGTGACGGTCAGGCTGAGCGAAGTCAAAGTGGCTGCTATAATTGAATAGTAGGGTACATCTTGCTAACTAAACGACATTCATTTGAAATTGATAAATAGCTCACTCTGTTCAATATACTATGCTAATGGATACCTCTATTTTGGGCAGATTATTCAAGGCCCGCCCGTAATAAATACGCATCAATCGGGTCTGCCTCATAGTACAAATACTTTTCCCCGATTCATACCTTACTAACTAGCCCAAGGTTATTATCATTACTGCGCATTTGTGTTAACCCATTTTTCAAATGCTCCCATAAAGCTTTTCAGAAAGTCGTTGGTAGAGTCGTTGGTAAGGTTGCCATTATCATCAAAAAGAGCCGTAGCCCCTCCAATGTAGGCTTCTGGTTGCGCCATGGTAAGCACATTTACAAAAACTAATGATTGGCGCAAGTGGTGATTGGCGCCAAATCCGCTAATATTACTAATAGAAACACTCACAATAGCCGCTGGTTTTCCGCTCCACGAATTTTGCCCATAAGGGCGGGAACCCACATCAATCGCATTTTTTAAAACACCAGGTACCGAACGGTTATATTCGGGCGTGAGAAAGAGAAATCCATCAGCGGCGACAATTTGCTTCCTAAATTCTACCCATTCATTTGGTGGAGTTGCTTCTAGGTCCTCATTAAACATGGGAAGATTAGCTATGTTTAATATTTCAAGAGATAATGAGTCTGGTGCCATTGCTACCAATGCTTTGGCTGTCTTTAGATTAAAGGATTCCTTACGAAGACTCCCTACGATAACTGCAATTTTATACTTTTTCATAATCTCGGTTTTTGTCCCATTTATGGTTATTATCTTGTAAACTGTCTGTGAATATCAATATTTACAACCTTTCCAATAGCAACAATAGTTGTATTATAAACAATATTATAATCAAACTTATTGATAGCCACTTTAGCATTTACCCTTTATTTGCAAGTAGTTCTATCGGCTCGCCTCATTCAGCAATTTCAAGTCTTCTCTGTCTAGAACCAATTTAGGTGCATCAAACAAAGTTTTTAACTGCTTTGGGCTCGTGGCACTCACAATTGGTGCGGCAATTGCAGGTTGAGCCAAAAGCCAGGCTAAGGCTACTGTAGCAGGCTGAGTGCTGTGCTTGGCCGACATCGTATCTAACGCCTTAAGAATTGCAAAGCCCTTTTCGTTTAAATATTTTTTAACCCCATGACCGCGTACGCTTTTATTTAAATCCGCATCAGACCTGTATTTACCAGTCAAAAAGCCAGCTGCTAGCGAGTAATAGGGCATTACACTCAAACCATATTTTTTGACAAGTGGAGCATATTCGGTTTCATATTTTGTACGCTCCACCAAGTTGTAATGTGGTTGCAGCGCCACGTATTTCGGGAGGTTATTCTTCTCGGCTACTTCAAACGACTCTGTAAGCCTTTTGGGAGAAATGTTGGAAGCAGCGATATAACGGACTTTGCCTGCTTTTATAATTTCATCGTAGGCCAATAGAGTTTCTTCAACTGGGGTTTTATCATCGTCGAAGTGAGTGTAGTAAAGGTCGATATAATCGGTTTTAAGACGCTGCAAAGATTCGTCAACCGATTTAAGAATGTGCTTTTTGCTAATATCGAAAGGATGCTCCTTGGTTTCGGAGCCAACTTTGGTAGCAATCACCAATTTTTGCCTGTTCCCCCTTAACTTCATCCAGTTGCCGATAATTGTTTCGGACTGCCCACCTTTCCCGTTGAGCCACCATGCATAGGTGTCTGCAGTATCAATAAAGTTAAAGCCAGCACCGATAAAAGAATCTAATATTTCGTAAGACTGCTGTTCGTTTAATGTCCAGCCAAAAACATTTCCCCCAAAGTTAATGGGTGCTACCTTTAAATCTGTTTTTTGTAATTTTACTTTTCGCACTTTTTTATTGGTTTTAAATTTTGATTGTTGTTTCACAAGCTGAACTTCGGCATTTATCTTTATCTAGTCACCAACTCTAACCCCTCCTGCTCCAAAGTCAGTATTTTAATATATAACAAAGACTTTACGGTTAAGTTTTCTACTAGTCAAATACTCACCTTTTCCATTTCCGAAAGGGTCTTTCAGAAAACCTAAAATCTCAGTATTCAGTGTAGTTTCGTTGGTGTTTCCCTTAATTGTATAATCCCCAGGAGTTAAAAATCATCATCTTCAACTTATATAATTGAAGTACTCACAAATGTGATTATTCATTTTTTCACAAAAGTTACTTTTCATTATTGTCTGCCTCAGCAGACAAGGCAGACAGGCGATACCGACGTTCTGAGTTGGGAGAGGTAAGCGAGGCAATATCATGAGCGCAGCGAATAAAAAAGTAATCTTTTCTTTTCCTTCATAGCAATATTGTGTTTGAGGTGTTCCAAGCAGGTTGCTTCTAAAACTCCCAAATGGCGTGAGTTTTATCGCAATGACGAACAGATACGCAATGACGAAAGGAAAACCCCGTCATTGCAATACCAACGGTATGTGTCGGGAGAAGCACCGCTACCGCACGATTGCATTATTTAAACAAATAAATTATTCGACTTTTCTATTCCTAACAGCCTTTTTTTAGCCTTCCCTTTTGATATGGTAGTTGTATTTTGTGGTTAATATTTGCCTGTTAAATTAAGGCTTCGTCGTACCCGCTTTTAATTACTATTGAAATCATTTTAAAGCGTCCGTTGCCTTTTATTGCATTTGAGGCATGGGCCGGAATGATGATGCCTTGACCTGTTTGGAGTTTACTTGATTCAGAACTGATTACCACTTCGGCAGTTCCTTCAATAACATAGATAAAGGTATCGAACGGGGATATTTTTTCGGATAAACTTTCATCGGTATCCACTGCCACAATACTTATTATTCCGGTTTTTTTACTGACAATAGTTTTTCTTACTACAGAATTTGGGATATATTCAATAATTTCTGTGAGGGTATATGGTTTTGATTTCTTAATCCCTGTGGTTAACATGTGCTTATTTATTAGAGAAAAGGGTATAAAATATTTTCCGATTTATCCTTCCGATTACCTTTCATAAATGGGTATAGTTGCCTAAATCCTTTTCATAATATGGTACGGTAACATAATTCCTATAATAGGAGGGTAGAATAACGCATTTGCCCAACCAAATCGCATTAATAATTTAACTGAAAAACAAACGACTATATTAACTAGACGACTCAAAGAATTGAGCAAACTAGAGTAGAAAGATACTAGGCTATTGGAGAAAGTTTGTTACAGTATTTCAAGTAAAAGTTACATCATTCACACATCTTCAAGTGTATCACGACGTTGATTTTTAAGTTTTTTAAAATGGCTGGGAGTTAAACCAGTAATCTTCTTAAACTGGTTTGAAAGGTGTGCAACGCTACTGTAATGCATTTTGTAAGCAATTTCGGTGAGGGTTAATTCATCATAAACAATTAGCTCCTTCACCTTTTCAATCTTATGCGCCAAGTAAAAACTTTCAATGGTAGTACCCTTTACCTCTGAGAAAAGGTTGGACAAATAGGTGTAATTGTAATTTAATTCGTCGCTTAAAAAGTCAGAGAGGTTAACCTTGATTTGCTCATCGGTATAATGAACCAGCTCGATAATTGCATTTTTTATTCTTTCAATAAGAACACTTTTTTTGTTATCCAGCAGAAACAGACCTGCCTCTTTTAGGTCAACTTTTAATCGTTCCAGCTGTTCTGGTTGTACTTCGCCAATAATATCAGCTTCGCCAATTTTTACATAATTATAACTTAGACCGAGGTTTTCTAATTCGGCCTTCACCACCATTTGGCAGCGAATACACACCATATTTTTGATATAAACTTTCAACTTTCTATGTAATAATAATGTAACTAAGATACTACTTTAATTCCCGTAATCTAATAGGTGATTTCTTTTCTGCACAAACTATTTATATTATGAGTTAGCAATGCATT
>JAQUJY010000016.1 GCA_028680705.1 Bacteroidales bacterium | reverse complement strand
TACGACCCTGATGGATTATCGGGTATTATCAATATTGTTTTAAAGAAAAAACGTGAGCCGGGTTACCACGGTATGGTAATGCTTACAGCAGGTACAGGCGATAAGTATAATGGAACTTTAAACTTTAACTACAGACAGAATCGGGTTAACCTATTTACCAATGTTAGTTTCCGTAAGTTTAGAATGACTGGAGGAACGCTGTCCGATAGGTTTACAACAATTGGGTCGGACAGCAGTATACTTTTCCAGGATCAAGACTTCCGCAGAAATGGTCAATTTATTAACCTAAGGGCTGGTGCCGATATCTTTCTGAACACTCGTAACACGCTTACATTTACAGGGGGGTACAACTCGCGCGATTTTAACGTATGGGATTTAACTGAAACAAATCTATACACCAGTTCCAACAATTTAAACAACGACTACTTCAGAAGAAATACTGGCATAATGGATGGCTCAGGCTATAACCTATCGGTAAACTACAAACTACTCGGTAAGCAAAAAGGGCAAGAGCTAACTACAGACGCCTATTTCTATGCTTCGGATGGTAATAACGAAAATAATATACTGGAATGGGATAAACTAGACGGCACCAATAACTTTAAAGAAAGATCTGAATCAGCCTCATTGTCCAATGCACTAGTTATGCAAACCGATTTTGTGCAGCCCATTGGTAACGGGGGTAGACTAGAAACAGGATTAAAGGCCATGATTCGTAATCAGGATGCAGATTATATCTTCTCTAAATTTAGCATCGCCGATAATTGGGAAGACGATCCGTTAAAGAGTAATACCTTTGTTTATAATGAGCAGCAGTATGCTGCATACGCAATCTACTCTAACACGTTTGGTGATGGCAAATTCAGCTATCAAGGAGGCCTAAGGCTAGAGCAATCATTCACCCATGCAGAGCAAAAGGCTGGGGCTTATGAACCAACAAAAAGAGATTTTCTAGAACTTTTCCCAAGTGCTCATGTTAAATGGGATATTAACGACAAAAACTCAGCACAGGTAGCCTATAGCCGCAGGATTAGCCGTCCGCATACCAGAATGCTTAACCCCTTTGTTGACTATACCGACCCGCTTAACCTTAGCGAGGGTAACCCAATGCTAAACCCTGAGTTTACCAATAGTTTTGAAATAAGCTATTACTATAATCTCCCTAAGACTAAAATTAATGCTACCATATTTCAGCGCAACACCACCGATATTGTTTCACGGTATGTTGAGGTGGATAATGAGGTTGCCACATCAACCTTTAGAAATATTGATAAAAGTGAAAACCTTGGTTTAGAAGGCGTTGTTTCACAAACTATTACATCCTGGTGGAAAGTAAATGCCAACGCCAACTACTTTAAAACTAAGCTCTACTCCGATTTTTTGGATGAGAGATCGAGTACGGGCGATAGCTGGTCTGCTCGGGCCACATCCATATGGAATATTGGCAAAAACATTGAGTTGCAGGTTAATGGTAACTATCGATCACCATCCATATCCGTTGGGGGAAGCATGAGGTTTTGGCAGTCGGGAGGTGGGCAAGGGCGTATCGAAGAGATGTACTGGTTTGACCTTGGTGCACGCATAAATATTTTAAACCGTAAAGGCACAATTACCCTAAGGGTTAGCGATATACTAAAAACCATGAACTATAAATCAGAAACTTGGGGACCAAACTTTACTAGTAATATAGATAGGCATAGAGAAAGCCGAGTAATTTTTATTGGTTTTACCTACAGAATAAATGAGTATAGAGCGCGCCGCGAAAAACAACCCAACGATGTTGGACTGGATATGGATATGGACTAGCCTTAAAATTAAAGCGACCCACTCTAACAATTTTCGATGCTGAAAACAATTTACCCCTGACACGGTGACTAAAACCCTGTTGGGGTTTTTTGTATACAAATAACATCATGCTCATACATAAGCAGAGAAAATTGATAACTTGCAATAGCGATAAATAACTTTGCAAAATGATATTTAGATAGAACTAACCTGTAAAACAATTAGCAGCAATAAAACCATATCCCCTTTAAAATGTTATTTTTGTAGCATAAGTAAATTATGAAACTATGAATAGGGTGCTAGAATTCTTTCAACGTTACTATAAGGTGGCAATAAAAACCATCTACTTTATTATTGCAATTTTTGCCATTGTGCTTGTTCTACCGCGTGAGGGTAAGTTTAAGTACGAATTCCAAAAGGGTAAAGCGTGGATGCATGATGATTTAGTTGCCCCTTTCGATTTTTCAATCTATAAATCAGATAAAGAGTTAATTAGCGAAAGGAATGCAATTCTCAATAACTTCAAACCCTTTTTTAAATTTGACACAACATCTACTGTTTATGCTTTAAAGGAATTTCGTTCCGATTTTAAGGCTGAATGGGCAAAGCAGAATGAGGATGGTAAGGAGCCCAACCAAAAACTGATTGATAATTTTGAGGTTCAAATCCAATTTATTCACCGCAAAGGCATAATAAAGCCCGACGAAAACCCTGAGATTAGGGATAGACTTTTTGCTGGCATAACACTGCTTTACAACAATCTTGCACTTGAAACCCCATTCGAAGAGTTGTACACAGTTAGCAAAGCGCAAAATTATCTAAAAGATAAAATTAACGGATATAATAGTGCGGGCAACACAAAAACATATAATGTTCTAAAAAAATTACCCTTATTTAAGTATATCAAACCCAACCTAACCTACGATGTTCAAACCACTAATATAGTTCGGGAGGATATGCTAGCAAACCTATCGCTTACCGAAGGTTTAGTTTATTCGGGTGAACGAATTGTGAGCCGTGGAGAAATTATCGACACCAAATTATACCAGATACTCTTTTCGCTGAAAAGAGAATTTGAAAGCCAATTAAGTGAAACTGGCGATAGCAGCATGATATTTCTGGGGCACATACTGCTTGTGAGTATTATATTCCTAGCACTTTTTCTATTCCTCTTCAACTTCCGTAGGGAAATACTCCAACACGATTCTAAAATCTTCTTTATCCTTCTTTTGGTCACCTCAATGACCATCATATCATCGCTGCTGTTAAAGCGAAATCTTATTAGTGTGTATATTATACCCTTTGCTATTGTTCCAATAT
Source organism: Bacteroidales bacterium (assembly GCA_028680705.1). Taxonomy (GTDB): domain Bacteria; phylum Bacteroidota; class Bacteroidia; order Bacteroidales; family Tenuifilaceae; genus Perlabentimonas. The sequence continues at coordinate 40,355 of JAQUJY010000016.1, read as the reverse complement.
TCATCCGTACCTTTTACGATTCACGCTTGGCGCTTTATATTCACCTTATCACCGTTTTCCTTGTTGGCTTCTTTGCACCCAATAGTTTCGAATTTGTTTTCATTCACTTTATTGCTGGGGTTGTTGCTATTATAAGTCTTTCTACAGTTTACAGAAGGAGTAAGCTGTTTTTAGCCGTTGCATACATTTTATTATCGTATATCGTTGTTTACGCTACCATAGTATTAATTCAAGAGGGAACTATACTCAAATTAAACCCACTAAACATTGCGTGGTTTGCAGGCAATGCTCTCCTCCTACTTGCCTCGTATCAGCTAATTTATCTGTTCGAAAAGATTTTCGGCTTTCTATCCGACACAACGCTTATGGAACTTTCCGACACAAATCAGGACTTACTTCGTAGGTTGGCAGAGGTTGCTCCAGGCACATTTCAGCATTCGTTACAGGTTTCCAACCTAGCCGAGAGCGCAATATATAAAATAGGTGGTAATCCGCTACTGGTTAGGGCTGGTGCACTTTACCATGATATTGGCAAATTAGAGAATCCTTACTATTTTATTGAAAACCAATCGCCTGATTTTAACCCTCACGAAAGCCTTAACTATGAGGAAAGCGCTGAAATTATTATTAGTCACGTTGCGGATGGAGTACAGATAGCCAAAAAACATAGGCTTCCAGAACAGATAATAGATTTTATTAAAACCCATCACGGAACAACTAAAGTACAATACTTTTATCGCTTGTTTAAGAATAAATTCCCCGATGCCAAGGAACACTTCGATTCATTTAGCTATCCTGGTCCAAAACCTTTTTCAAAAGAAACGGCTGTTGTAATGATGGCTGACTCTATTGAGGCCGCTTCACGTGCGCTAAAGACCATCACAACAGAAACTATTGAAAATTTAGTTGAGGGTATTATTGACTATCAACAAGCTGAAGGGCAGTTTAATGAGGCTAATATTACTTTTAGAGACCTGACAGAAATTAAGCAAATTTTCAAGAAAAAATTACAGAACATATACCATCCTCGCATTGAGTATCCAAAGGAAGAACAGGACTAACCAATTACGATTCAATGTCGTTTAGTTACGATTATTCTATTTTAAAAAAGATGCATACGTGATTTGTTTGCCTCTTGATTTTATAGTTACATAGATTTTTCTTGAATTAACATTTCCCAACTATCCAGTTTTCTGCGCATATCAAAACCACTTTGCTTTATCCTTTTCTAAATTGCTTAATATAGTAGCCTATATGCAAAACAAGCCAAATCGACGAATACGATTTGGCTTGTTTCAAAAGAGTTTTTTTTGCACTCTACAACAATCTTCTAAAGCATATCTACAACAACTATCCCCTTGTGTTCAGCAGGAATAAAAGTAAACTCATCGTTCTTAAGATTTTGATTAGCCTTGAAATTTTGTATATCAATAGTATAATTGATACCATCCTTACCTTGGTACTTAATGGATACTGGTTCAAGATTCTGCTTTTTGAAAGTAATCTTAATTATTGAGTAAGGTTCGGAAATATCCTCGGGGTATAGTTCAACCTCATACAGAGATAGCTTCCCTTCAATCTTTTCACCCATAAACTTCGACTTAAAATCTTGCTCATAGCTGCGAAAAATTTGGGTTGGATCATCAAAAAAACCTCCATCAAGCGAAGTGGGCTCCGAAATTGTTACTTCATTCGCCTCTGGGATATACTGCCACTTGGTTTTACCATCAAAGTAAACCTCCATTCCCATTAGGTCTAAAAAATAACTTTTCCCCTTAAACTTTAAACTACCCTTGTGTGTATCGGTAAACCCCTCCTGTAAATTTTCGAGGGTAAAAGTAAATTCAGCCTTAATCGACTCATAGGCTTGCATTTTTTCGGAAAACCCCTTTATTAAATCTTTCCCCAAAGGAGCTGTTTGAGCAAAAAGTATATTGCCTCCAACTAGAACGCTTAATAAAATCAATAATCTCTTCATAATTATTTTATATGAATTAAAACTCTCATTACGCTTTAGACTCGTCAAGTCCTTTAAAAACTTGCTCAAGTGACAGATCATCTTGAATAAGAACCTGCCTTGCCTTACTTCCTTCAAACTGGCCAACAATGCCAGCAGCTTCTAACTGATCAATAATCCTGCCAGCTCTGTTATAACCTACGGAAAATTTTCGTTGAATTAGCGATGTTGAACCTTGCTGATGCGAGACCAAGAGGCGAGCAGCATCTTCGAAAAGATTATCGCGTTTGGTCAAATCAACCACTTGAGGATCTTCTCCCGTTTCGCTAACATACTCGGGGAGCATAAATGCCGATGCGTAACCCTTCTGATTGCCAATAAAATCGGTTACGCGCTCAACCTCCGGTGTATCAACAAAAGCACATTGTACCCTAACCAAATCGCTTCCAAGTGACACCAGCATATCACCTTTCCCTATTAGCTGGTTAGCGCCTGGCGTGTCTAATATTGTTCTCGAATCAATCATGGATGTTACCCTAAAAGCAATTCGGGCAGGGAAGTTTGCCTTAATAACCCCAGTAATAATATTAGTTGTAGGACGCTGAGTGGCAATAATCAGATGAATACCCACTGCCCTAGCAAGTTGAGCAAGACGCTGAATTGGACCTTCAATCTCCCTTCCGGCAGTCATAATTAAATCGGCAAACTCATCAATAACTACTACTATATAGGGCAAAAACTTATGCCCCTTATTTGGGTTAAGCCTACGAGAAATAAACTTTTCATTATACTCCTTAATGTTCCTAACATGTGCCAATTTAAGCACATCATAACGAGAGTCCATCTCAATACAGAGAGAATTCAGCGTATTAATTACCTTTGGGGTATCGGTAATAATCGCTTCGTCGGTATCAGGTAGTTTAGCTAAGAAATGGCGCTCAATTTTATTATAAAGAGTTAACTCCACCTTTTTGGGGTCAACCAAAACGAACTTAAGTTGCGCTGGATGCTTCTTATACAAAAGTGAAGTAATTATGGCATTAAGTCCAACTGATTTCCCCTGACCGGTAGCTCCTGCCACCAGCAGGTGAGGCATTTTGGTTAAATCAACCACATAGGTTTCGTTGGAAATGGTTTTACCTAGCGCAATGGCTAAATCGTACTTTGACTCCTGGAACTTAGATGACCTAAGAATGGAGTACATTGAAACTATCTCTGGAGTTTGATTTGGGACCTCAATGCCAATTGTTCCCCGACCTGGGATTGGCGCAATTATCCTAATTCCCAAGGCAGCAAGGCTAAGTGCAATATCGTCTTCAAGATTTTTAATCTTACTGATACGAACACCTGGAGCAGGAACAATTTCATAAAGCGTAACCGTTGGACCTACGGCCGCTACAATACGGGCAATTTGAATTTTATAATTGCCAAGCGTTTCAACAATCTTGTTTTTATTGCTAAGCAATTCTGCATCTGAAACTGGAGCTTGTTTATATTTACGATCTTCAAGCAGTTCGAGAGGTGGGCGCTGATATTTAGAAAGATCGAGAGTGGGATCGTAAAAGTCCTGATCTTCGGCTATAATCACCTCTCCCTCCTCCTCAACATGTCTCTCAACCTCTAATCCAACCCCATCATCATCAATAACTTCAACCTTCTGTTTATCCTTAGGCATTGACTCCTTAATAACTTCCTCACTACTATTATCAACTTTGATCTTGGTTTCAATGTTGTCCTTTATCTCATTTTCAGTGGAAGTTTCAACAGTAGAGGTATTTATATCACTAATATCGGGAACTGTAGCATTGGTATTCTCGAAATTGAGTTCAGCCTCTTGGGTTGCGCTATGTCCAAAAAATGATTTTATGAGTCCTAGTGTTTTTTGGCCCCAGCCCCTAAGTAAATGCAAAAAGTTATTGTTAATGTAAATGATGTAAGCAATGGAGAGGACAATGAGCAAAAAGGCAGTTCCTGCTTTACCAATAAAAGCATTGAGCCACGATGAGACAAACAAACCATGTGCCCCGCCAAGCCCACTACCCAGGTAACCATTGGCGTCTTGAAATAAAAACCCAAGGATTAAGGAAACAAGAATAAGTCCTATTATACTCCTAAAGAAAGTTTTACGAAGAGGGAGCAATCTGATTTTTAGCAACTTAAGCCCTGCAATTAGAATTACGAAAGGTATTGCAAAAGAGGATATTCCAAACCATCGGTTCATAAACTGGGCAGCAAATGAGGCTCCCAGTTTACCAGCTATATTATCGACCCGTACCGATGCACTTGAAAAGATGGATTGCCACTCAAAGCTCTGATCCACTTTCCACGAAAACATGTACGAAAGGAATGCAATTGTAAGGTATATCGAGAGAAGGACGGTAAATAATCCTATGGTGAACCTAATTCGCTCATCCTTTAAAAACCCTTTCTTTTGCTTTTTAGTACCGCTTATTTTCTTATCGTTTTGCTTGGCCATTTATGATAAATAGATTTTAAAAACCCTTACAAAGTAAGGGAATAATTCTGATTATAGAAAAAGTAAACTTAAGTAATTCTATTGCATAAGTTCGAAGATATCCTCAAGCGTATCCTCATCAATTTGCTCATAACCTTTTGGTAAAATAAACTCATCATCGGGTATGTTTCTCGATTTAATTGAGCGAGCAACTATTTGCATATTCTGCTTCATTAAAACCGCTGAGAATTTTAGCATTATCCCTTCTATTTCCTCAAAAGGTGTATTCTTGTTAGGATTGTTTATTGCAAGTTCATTTGTGTAGAGTATTTCGAATGAATGCCCCAAACTATCGTTAAATGTTGCAATAGCCTTGGCACAATTTAACCCCATGAATACTATCTTTTCGTCGGTTTTTTGAATTGATATTGACGGCATCTCGGTGTAAGCGTATGGGTATCGACCATCATTTATAGATTCGCTTAAGAATATTTTTTTACCCAAGATTTTGATTAGCGTATAGACCTGATTCTCCTTATAGTTTTGAACCATGGAAAACATAAAACCACCCGACAATCCCTCAATTTTATTTATGGTATTGTTGTCCTTAAACTTCACAACCATTTTGTCAGGCCTAAGCTTTGGGTCATGCTTAAACGGTTGACCTTCATCGTAAATTATTGTATACTCAATAATGCCTTCACTAAATTCTTTATCTACCTTATAGCTTTTACAGCTAGATGTTGAGAGGGTTACTCCCAAAACTCCACAACAGAATAGCATAACCATAGTACGCTTAGATATTGCTATGGTTTTGGCAGACAGAAACAGAGTGTTTTTCATAAATTAAGTTATTACAATCTTCTAAATAATAAACGTAAATTTAACTTTTCATTTTAACTAATCGCTATCCGTTTGATAATAAATTTGATTGTTGTCCGACAATAACTTTTACAATAATCCAAAAGCCTTGCTTTCTCTAGACAAGTCGACTATATCTAATAGCTGGGACTTTGCCTCGGACCTCACTTACTTTATTCACCTGAAAGCAGAAAGTAAGCAAAGAAGTTCAAGGCTCCGTCTGCCTCACTCGAAAAACTATGCGATGCCGAATGGAACACGAATCGTTTATCCCAAAATGTATGTTTTTATCGGACACGAGTGGTTGTTAATTTTGTTTGGCGGTAGGTTATGGGCTGGGTGCTTTAAAATGAAGATGTCAGAAATTATCTATTTTGCAGCTGATCCTCAATGCGCTCTACTTGCCACTTAATTGGCTTGCCTAAAAAATATCTGTTGTCGATGGTATCGTACCGGCAATCGCATGGCGACTCTATTTCCGCCATGGCAACCATACATACCCAATCCTCTCCGGATTTGGATCGGTAGCGCATTGTACGCCTAAGGGTTGAAGGGGATGGTTTTTTGGCTGAGGAGTAATCAATGAACGTGTGCATAGCATGAAGTAGAAGGTTAGATTGCCTAGTATTCAGCCCTTTATCTTGTTTAAAGTACCACTCAAAGGATTTAAGTTTACCCTGACTAAAGATGATATTTATACCCATTGGCATATGGGGTTGAACCGCCAGTTTAAAGACAACGCTGTCTTCCTTGCTCCAGTCCCTAAGGTAGGTATGCTGTTTTTTTGTCAAATTCTTCCAACGAAAATTTTTTCTTAATAGGATGTTTTGGTTTAAGAGGTCTCGCATATTGCAAAATCGAAAGTTTAGGCTGTCATCCATAGATGGGCAGGAGTAAAAGCGGTCAATGCTGCAAATGAAAATGGAGGGCCACCGCAGGGTAGCCCTGGTGAGTACGCGCACTGTACCCTGTAGCTCAGATTTCTCGTCTGTTTTAGGGTTTTCCATCCGTATGGTGAACCTGTAGTAAATAGTGGTATCTATATTCTTGTAGAGTTCGTGCGCCTCGTTTCGCAGACGTATAAGGTGTTTCCTGGGATTGTACCCTTTGGCTACGATTACCTCCTCTATTTGGGCTTCTTTGGTAAGGCTTATGGTATTGGGGATGTCCTGCTGTAGAACCACAACCGTATCCCTATAGCCTAAGCGATGGCAGGTTAACAGGGATATGGATGGATTAAGGTAGATCACACCCTGTTCGTTAGAAATGGTGGTATTTCCCCCTTTAAAATGGACAATCACATCTTCAATGGGCTCACCCGTTTCATTGGTAAATGTGATAATCCTTTTCTCTTGGGCAAGGGTGTTCAAGCTAACCGAGAAGAGAATAGTGATAGAGATAAAAAAGATGTTTATCAAGTGTTTCATAGTATAGCATGTTAATTTAAACCATGGCAAGCACTGTTATGCACAGTGCTTGTCATGAAATGGATTAGATAACCGTTCGATTATACGCTTGCTGAGGCATGAGAAGCATTATCAATGGCATCATCAATATCCCATGTTAAAGACCATCCGTCTGTGCTAATCGTTATGCTGGCACTGGACACAAAACCCCAAACATCTGAAGCAGCCCTTACAATCCAATTCCAGAATCCTCGTTCAGGGTAATCCTCGGCGTTTCGAATGAAATTATGCCATAGGTGGGCAGGGTTTGAGAAGGCCTCATGCCAATACCGGTAGGTTTCTTTGGCCAGATAGCATTGAGCAACAAAAAAACCAAATTCATTAGCCAAGCCCATTTCTTCATCCAGTTTAACTGGGTACTGGTCGTATGTAAGTTTAATTAGGCTTTCTACATTTGAATCAAATTGATCCGGCGTTGTATGTTGTCCTTGTTTTGCGATTGCTAAAGCATTGTTAAACAGGACTTCCAACTGTTCAACTAGCATAAGGTACTCTTCGCTGGGATTCCAGTCCTTACTCTTTGTCAGCAGCATGCGAGCAGGCGTTTCGCCATGAGCAATGGGAAGTATCTCGCGAATCATTTTTTCTGCATCTTCCCAAGCAGTTGTTGTACCAAGGAATTCGTTGGCGAGCTCAAACCTTTCTTTTTGAGACATGGTGGTGATATCACCATGAGTTGCTACATATTCAAGGCAGTCGTTATGATATTCCGCTTTTTTCAGGAAATAATCATTGTACTCTTCACTTTTCGAGAGTTCTTTTTTTAAGTCATCACTTTTTGAGCAATTGCTAAATACAAAAACTAAAGCTACCAAAATGGCTAGCGTTGCGATAAAAACAATAGTTTTCTTCTTCATTTTTCGTTATATTTACATGTTTTACAATCTGCGCGGCAACCAACCTTATCCAGAGGTTTTATTAAGGGTTGCTGCGCTTTTTTTGTCCCTTAGGGTGTGGGTAACCCCACCTTACTTTTTGCGGGGCTTAGGTTTCCCCCTTACTTTTTTCGAAACGCTCTATTTTTTGAGCGTTACGCCTTGCAACCATTGCCTTGCAGCGGCTGCTCGGGTGTTGGTTAAGCTAGTTTTATGGCCTCCTTTCGTACTGGTTAAACTTTTTGCAAACGTTTATTTATACCAAACATACAAAAGTATTGTATGTATAGCCCCCCCCAATATGTTATACAGCATGTTTTGTGCTGTGGCTTGCGCTTTGCCTTGCTGATATTGGGCTTAGGGCAATTGAAATAGTATGATTAGAAGTGCTTTATGCATGATCCGTCGGCATTTAATTGATTGTCAGTCACTTGTATTTAGGTGAAATAATACATTTTGGGATAAACGATTCGAGTTGCGATTGGCATCGGCCGGTGAGCCGAAAAACAAGCACAACGGGCGTTAAGAAAAATCTGCTGTTCGAAGCACCGACCGAAGGGAGGTGCAAGTTCAAGTTTTTTAGCCCGCATCGCGTAGTTTTTCGAGTGAGGCGGACGCAGCCTTGAACTTCTTTGCTTACTTTCTGCTTTCAAGAAAAGAAAGTAAGTGGGGTTTACCTGCGGTGAGCTCGCCACAAAACGGCTCGGTTGGGGCAAAGCCCAGATATGGGATGTAGTTAGTTTCATCAATAAAAGAGGTGCCTCTACATTAATGTGAATTTTTTTATCGGACAACAATGATCTTAAAATTCATCCTTAAAAATTGTTGAGTACATTTGCCTGATAAATATACCAGTAAAATGTTTAAATGGGGAGATAACCGTCGATTTAACAGCTATACCAAATATATAAAGAGAAAATTTGGTGGTAGAGTGCAAAAACTTACCATCGATGCAGGGTTTACATGCCCAAACCGCGATGGAACCCTAGGTAGAGGTGGCTGCACTTACTGCAACAACAACTCGTTTAATCCGAGCTACTGCAAGCCCGACAAATCAATTGCCCAGCAACTTGACGAGGGAATAGAGTTTCATGCATTTAGGTACAGAAGGGCTGAACGTTTTCTGGCGTACTTTCAAGCCTATACAAACACACATGCGAGTTTGCAAGACCTTAAATCAATATATAATAGCGCGCTCTCGCACCCTAAAATTGCCGGAATTATTGTTGGCACAAGACCAGATTGCGTTGATAGCGATAAACTGGACTACCTGGCAGAGGTAAGTAAGAATTATTACGTATCGGTTGAGTATGGGGTAGAATCTTGCCTAAACAAAACTCTTGAACGGGTTAACCGTGGGCACAACTTCGAGAAATCAGTTTGGGCAATTGAAGAGACAGCTAAACGGGGATTGGATGTGGGTGCTCATTTTATATTAGGTCTACCTGGTGAAACAGAAACTGACCTAATTGAGCAAACTAATGAAATAAACAAGCTTCCGCTAACATCCATTAAGTTTCATCAACTACAAATTGTGAAAAACACGGCTATGGCAAAAGAGTATGCTGAAAATCCTGAGGCATTCAACCTATTTGCTATGGATGAATATCTTGACCTAATGACTAGAATTATCGAACGCCTAAATCCCAACATTGTGGTTGAACGTTTTACGAGTGAGGTTCCTCCACAGTTCCTCATTGCCCCTTACTGGGGCAAACTACGTGGCGACCAGATTTTACTAAAGTTTGAAAAACTACTTGAGGAGAAGGATACATGGCAGGGTAAACTTTTTAATGCCTAGGTAAAATATTATGTCTAACCCTTCTCCCTCCTGGGATGGTACATCAGAATTGTTTCCTTTAAATATTGTCTATCGAGGTGAGTGTATATCTCGGTAGTGAGAATCGATTCATGTCCAAGCATTTCTTGAACCACTCTAATATCGGCTCCACCCTCTACTAAATGGGTTGCAAATGAATGCCTTAGCGTATGAGGGCTGATTGCCTTTTTTATACCCGCCTCTTGGGCTGCCTTTTTAACTATCAAAAAAATCATCTCGCGTGTGAGTTTACCTCCATTCCTGTTCAGGAATAGAATATTCTCCGATTTTTTGTTAATCTTCTTAAGTAAATTCCTATCATGAAAATATAGGTTTATCTCCTTTATTGCCTTTTTACCAATGGGAACCAACCGTTCCTTATCACCTTTACCCAGTACCTTTATCAACTCATCATTGAAGAAAAGATTGGTTATTTTAAGGTTTACTAGTTCCGACACCCGTAATCCGCAGCTATACAGGGTTTCGATAATTGCCCTGTTACGCTGTCCTTCGGGTTTACTTAAGTCAAAACTTGCAATCAATAAATCTATCTCCTCGATACTAAGAAACTCGGGAAGTTTACGCGTCATTTTGGGTCCCTCAGCAAGTTCTGTTGGGTCAACATCAATAACCTCCTCCACCATCATGTACTTATAAAACCCCTTTACACCAGATAGTATACGAGCTTGAGAACGATGATTATACCCTTTTTCCTGCACAAACTCCAAGAAGAGTGAAATATCATCAGCATTAATCGACTCAGGTTCTTTGCCCAGGCTATCTTCAGCAAAATTCTTTAACGTCTTTACATCTCGCACATAGGCGCTTACAGAATTTTCTGCAAGTGATTTCTCGAATCTTAAAAACCTTATGTAATCGATTATTGCGTGTTCCCAGCCCATTGCATTATCAAATCAGTTTAGGCAAATGTAGCAATTTACTCACTTACAAAAAGATAAAAAATGATTTGGGAATACTTATGGGTTGGCTTTCAGTCAATTGTTACAATAATTCAACTATTACTGATTACCGCTTTTTAGTGTTGCTAATACTCTTTGAGAATCTTCTGCACCGTATTCATCAATAATCTTAAGGGTATTCCATTCCTCGTTAAAAATAACCCCCATTTTATGCTCTTCAACTGTTTCTCCTAGGTAAACATCATCAAGATACCTGAACACTTTTCTCCCTGTTCCTGTGTGGCCTGCCTTACAGACAACAGGAGGAGCTTTTCCATTAAAGTCGCGGGGTAAAAATAGCTTGGCATCCATGTTTGGGTAGATAATTTTCAGGGATTTATCCGCCTTAAATGCTGTGCATAAAGGGTAGTGGTTTGCCAATTTTCCAATATACTGCCCTTTCTGTCCGAGGTGGTGTGCAACATCGGGAGGACAAGTTGTTCCCGATTTCTTAACGCTCCCCGGTGAAGAGTTTGAATGTCGATAAAAGAATTGTTAATTGAAATGAGCAACCCCTTAAACTTTTTGAAGTACTAGTTGTCTTAATGCTTACCACAAATAGTGTGGCAATTTAATTGCTAAATACCTTTTGAATTAATGTTTATTATTGATGAGCCTTACGTGTCGGAGCTCTTTAAAGACACTATTATTAAAAACAGATACAAACTTCTAAAAAATGAATTTGCCTTAAAGTCTGAACATTACGACAGTGAACTACTGTATGACAATGAGCAGATGATTGAGGCGTTCAAGTCCAACCAACTCCTTTACCTAAACTCAGAAAATAGTATTGAGTGGATTGCCGATAATCTGTCATTTTCCGAATTACCCCAGCATATCAATGTTTTTAAAAACAAGGCGCTGTTCCGTGACATGACACGTAAAATGTACCCCAACTTTTACTACAAACAACTAGATATTAATGAACTAAGGAGTTTTAAAGTAGATGAAGTTAAAAAGCCTTTTATTATTAAGCCTGCGGTTGGTTTTTTAAGCTTAGGCGTTTATACGGTAAATAGCAACAACGACTGGGTAAAAACCGTTGAGTTGATTGAAAAAGAAATGGTTGACGTAAAGAGCATGTTCCCAAAGGAGGTGCTTGATACCAGTAAATTTATTATTGAAGAGTATATTGACGGTACTGAGTACGCCTTTGATGCATACTACGACAACGAAGGAAAACCTGTTATTATTAACATTTTAAAACATATTTTTGCCTCCACCGAAGATGTGAGTGATAGGCTTTACCTTACCTCAAAAAGTATTATTAATGAGTTTATATCTCCATTTCAGGAGTTCCTCGAAGAAATTGGCGACATACTTAAAATTAGAAACATCCCTATTCACGTTGAAGTTAGGGTAAATGGTGATACTATTGTGCCAATTGAAGTAAACCCCATGCGATTTGCTGGTTTGTGTACTACTGATATTGCATACTTTGCCTACGGCATAAATCCGTATGAGTATTTTATTGAGAGAAAAAAACCAGATTGGAATAGTATTTTAAAAAATAAGGACGGAAAAGTATATAGCGTAACAATACTAGATAAACCCAAAGATATTGACGCGAGTGCCATTAAGCAATTTGATTTTGAGAGAGTGCTAAAGTCTTTTGAAAAGCCCCTTGAGGTTAGGAAAATGGATATTAAGAGGTATCCGATTTTTGGGTTTGTTTTTGCCGAAACTCGCAAAGAAAACTTGATTGAACTAGAAAATATTCTAAAAAACGACCTAAGGGAGTTTATAAAGCTATAGGTGTAACTCTTTGCTTAAATTGAACTATTAAACCACTACAGTCACCTGTAGTTATTCCCATTAGTAATTCGAGAATTCAAGAAGTTTAACCGTGTTGGCTTAAGCTAAACATTAAAAGTTTTACTCCTACTGGTTAGTGCCTTTTAGTGTTGCTAATACTCTTTGAGAATCCTCTGCACCGTATTCATCAATAACCTTAATGATATTCCATCCCTCGTTAAAAATAACCCCCATTTTATGCTCTTCAACTGTTTCTCCAAGGTAAACATTATCAAGATACCAGAACACCCTATTCCCCGTTCCGGTATGTCCGGCCTTGCAGATAACGGGTTGTGTTTTCCCGTTAAAGTCGCGGGGCAAAAATAGCTTGGCATCCATATTTGGGTAGATAATTTTTAGTGATTTATCCGCCGAAAAAGCGGGGCATAAAGGGTAATGGTTTGCCAATTTTTCAATATACTGTCCTTTCTGCCTTAGGTAGTATGCAACGTCGGGCGGATAAATTACTACCGATTTTTTAACGCTCCCCACTAAATCCCAACAGCGTGAGCAGCTTTGGTATTTCCCGTCGGTCGAAAAGTGTCTAAACACGTGATAATCGCATGCTTGCAGAGGCTTCATTCCATAGGGAACATCAATGGTATCAACATCGGGGCATGCCTCGGTAGCCCTAAAACCAGATAGGTTGCATATGGCTATCTTTTTGTAATCCATCTCATCCTTTTCAAACCAACTCCTGATATTTTTATGTGGCAGGGTTTGCAGAATATCAAAAAGGATTGGCCCTGCAGAGGTGGCTCCGCTAAGGTTCTTATTGCTCTCCCCATTAAAGTTGCCAACCCATACAGCAATGGTAAACTCTGGGTTAACTCCAATCGCCAATGCATCCTTATGCCCGTAACTTGTTCCTGTTTTCCAGGCAAATGGCTGCGAACCGCTAAAGCGCTCCCAGTAAAATTCGCTCCCGGGTCGTTTCAAATCCTTCAGCATATCAAGCGTTTGGTAGCATGCCCCTTCGCTAATTAGCTGCATTGTTTCGTCAACACTTTCGTTGCTTAGGGTAATGTTATTGCTAAAAACTCCATTATTTGCAAGCCCTCTAAAGAGCGATACCATATCCCAAAGGTTAACCTCCGCTCCACCAAGTATTAGGGGTAATCCATAATCATCTGCGTTTCTGTGTAACGTTGTAACGCCAGCCTCTTTCAAAAAAGCATAAAACTGGAACACTCCATAGGAGTTGAGCAATCGTACTGCAGGGATATTGAGCGATTGCACAAGAGCATCCTTTGCCCTGGCAACTCCCTGATACTCCCGACTTGCATTTTTTGGGGAGAAACCTTCAAAAAAGGTGGGTAAATCGCGGATAAGACTTTCGGGTGTTATTAGTCCCTCATCAATACTCAAGGCATAAAGAAAAGGCTTTAGGATTGACCCACTAGAACGAGGAGCCATTACCCCATCAACCTGTCCCCCATGGTTATAGTCGAAAAAATTAGGAGAACCAACGTAAGCTCTTATGGCTCCCGTTTTGGTATCAGCAACAAGTATTGCAAGATTGTGAATCCCAAAATAAGCATACTTATGCTCATATCTTTGTGCAATACGATTGCATTGTTGCTGAACATCTATGGCAATTGTTGTTGATATAGTTTTTTTTTCCGGATATTTACTCTTTAGGCTACGGGCAAGGTGAGGTGCATGCGATTCGAACGTAAGAAACTGATTGGGTACTGGCTCTAACATGGCTAATTGGTAGGCTTGCTCAGAAATAGAACCTTTCTCGAACATTTTTTTAAGCAAACCATTACGCTTGTTCTGCAGTGCTTCCGAAATTTTTGAAGGATATATTAGTCCAGGGGCATTTGGCAAAACAGCAAGGGTAGCAGCTTCGCTCCATGTTAGTTGATTCGGCTCTTTACCAAAGAACTTGAGCGATGCTGTACGGTAGCCAATTACATTACCGCCATAAGGTGCATGGTTAAGATATGTTGTAAGTATCTCATCTTTTGAAAAATGCAGATTTAACCTGATTGCAAAAACTATCTCCTTGACTTTATTTAAATAGTTCCGGTTTTTGGGATTGCTCATTCTGGCAATCTGCATGTGAATTGTGCTTGCCCCACTCACAATTCTACCCTTTTTATAATTGCGGTAAGCAGCCCGAGTAATCGCTAAAAAGTCAACGCCAATGTGTTTGTAAAACGATTCATCCTCAAAGGTAATGACCGCAGTTTTTAGTTTCTGGGGTACCTTGCTTGTGTCGGGTGGGAAATGCCACTGTTCATTTTGATTGATAAAAGCATGGAGTAATGCTGCATTACTTGCCCTAACAACAGTGCTGTAATCGTTTTTAAAAAGAGGTTTACTGGGTGGGATAATAAAATATAGAATGGCAATGAACAGCAGAAAAATTGCTGCCCATTGCCATTTTTTTATCCTATTCAAACGCTTTAACATACACTTTCGTTCCTACTGTTGTTGCTTTAAAATCTTTGCTGTACATTGCCTCAAGCAGGGTACCTGGCAACCAGAACTCACCCGCATTTATGCAGTTTAGCTTTACTACAAAATCGAGGGTTTCACTATCCTTCAGGTCAAAGAACCACATAACCCTATCATCACGAATATCGAGATAGTTCTCTTTGTTCAAACTCCACCCTCTTGTCCAATCGGGTAGTAACGTATTGTTTATTCTGATATTTTCTATTTGCCATCCTGAGGGTAATACCTGTACCAAAGCCAGTTCAGAAACTCGACTTAGTGGACTGGTGTTTTTAACGCTAAACCTTCCGTAGAATGTTGCGCCCTGCTTTAGCGATTGTGGGTTTAGGGTATTACCATCCTCATCGTACCAGTTAACCTTTAGGCTTAGGTTATTTTCGAAAGCTTTACTCTCATCCTTTAGCGGCACTCCATTCCACGCCACGCTTGCATAAACAACATCAACCTTAGTTGAGTTTGATATTGTTACCTGAATATCTTGCCCAAAGTTATCCCTAATGGGTATGGTAATCCTTCCTGCCTGGTTAAAGTCGATGGTTTGACCGTTGGCCAATTTTACGGTACCACTAATTATTTGACCTTGCGCAGCCGATATCCCAGAAACATCAAAATACTTGCCCAAAGCCAATAGCATATATCCAGAGCTTTGGGTGCTTAGGTACTCACGGCTCGATAGATTTGCTGCAACACCTTTGGCCATGAGTTCAGCGGTTTCTAACTGATTCATAAGTACAGCGGCGTAAAGAATAATTGCATCATCCCTATACTTTGAACCAAAATTATACGAGAATGGCTCATATTCTTTGGTTACAGTATCGGTATTAGAGAGAATCTGGTCGCGAATATTCTCGGCACCTGCAAGGTGATAAGCTGCGGCTAGCATCCATTTTTCGGCGCTGTTCATATTCTTTAGTTCGTTCTCCATAAGTAGATTCATCTCAGCCATGGGTTGCTGTTGGGCAAGTGCAAGCACAAATGCACGGTTAACGCGGGTGGTTAACTTTCCGCTATGATTTCTTGCCGCTGATTTAAGCCTATTTATGGCACCGTTGTACATGTAATCGGGTACAGAGTAACCTAGTTTTTTGGCCTCAATCATGAAATGGGTGGCATAGTTTGTTCCCCAATCGCACTCAGTTGTATTGCCTGGCCAGTAAGCAAATCCACCGCTACTAACAATATATGTTTGCAGCCTGTTTATGCCTTCGTTTAGGTTACGGTCTATTTCGGCAATCTCATCTTTTTGGAAATAACCCATTTTTTTAAGATAAAGTTGAGGGAATAGAGTTGAGGTACTTTGCTCAATACAACCATACGGATACCTGATTAGCCACTTAAGCCTATGGTCGAAATCCATATTTGGAAAGATATTTAAATCCAGAGAAGCATTATTGGTACCATCCAGACCAACCTTTGGCACTTTTATGCTCTGGGTTTGTCCCTTCTCAATCTTTTCGGTAGATTTATCGTAAACCCTAACCGAGCTGGGAACTACTTTAATATCTGTTTCACTTTTAACCTCGGTGCTGCCCGATACGCCTGTTAGGACTATTTTTGCTTGTCCAACTGCTTCTTTTACTCTAACCTTAAACTTAATGTCGGCCTCATCGTTTTGACCAAAGTCAACCTTTATGATTTTGTCGCCAACCACTTCAATTGGACCTTCAGTATCAAACTTAAACTGTGCGTTGGTTATTTTAGGATTTATCCTAAAGAGCGCTACGGGTAAAGTAAACTCATCGCCTGGTTTTAGGATGCGTGGTATGCTGGGCTGCATAATAATATCGGAGCGAACGGGCACTGTTTTTTCGACGCTACCAAAGCTCCCCTTATTGGTTCCTACAACCATAATCCTAACAGCACCATTGTAGTTTGGCATGTGAAACTTAACGGTTGCCCTACCCCTATCGTCGGTGCTAAGTGGTCCTTTAAACATACAAACGGGTTTGAATCGTTTTTTTCCATCCACAGGGTCGAGCTGCGATTCGCGATAGTCCATATCGTCGGCACCCCCAATAGAGAATGTTTGGAAAACATCACCTTTATTTGCGCTAATTATATGCGAGAATACATCGTAGGTTTCAATATACAGTCCCACCTTTTTGTAAAACTCTCTCCATGGGTTGGGCGTACGGAATTGGGTTAGGCTCAGCAATCCCTCATCTACAACAGCAATGGTAAAGTGTGCTTGTTTTTGGTTTAGGGTGCTTATTTTAACCTCAAAATCGTTGTTGGGTGTAAGGTTTTCGGCAGTTTCAATGGTAAAGTCGATTCTTGTATCCGAGTCCTCAATCATAATTGGAATTATGCCAAACATCCTAATTGGCCTATCGTTTTGGGTTTGATTGTGCGGTTGAATTACCGATACCGTTACGTAGGCATTTGGGAGCATTTTCTTACTAAGCGGAACATCAATAACTAGCTCATCGTTCTTACTATTACTCGGGTCAACCCAGAACCAGTCAATAATTTCCCTTCCTTTTTCCACAGTAACCAAAATATTTCCCTGCTTTGGATTTGGCAGCATAATTTTTGCCCTATCCGATGATTTGTATTTATCCTTATCGGATTTTAACGCAAGGGTTCCCTCATTTAAATCGCCCGCAGGTATTCCACCGTAACGATATGCACTAAAGAAAATTGATGCGCTATGCCCGCTCCCACCATCGCTCACCTCAATAAGGTAGTGTCCATTCTCGGCGGGGGTAAAGGCTATATAGCTAGGCCCTTCCTGTATGCTCACACTACCAGAGGCTTCAAGGTAGGTTTGGCTGTCTTCCTTATACTTAAGTTGATAGTTCCTACGATTATCGTACTGGTACCACCATTGCTTATCGTTTCGGTAAATGCGATATTCAAGCTGTTTCCCTGATATTCTTTTACCGCTGACATCGGTGAGCATAACGGGGAATTTAACTTCCTGTCCAATTGTATGGTATCCATATCCGCTAGGATCTTTAATGCCTACGTAATTGGGATAAACATGCATATCAACAACATTCCATCCTTCGTTAGTTTGCCCTCCCTTTTCAGTTACCTTACCAATAATCTTTGCTTTTAGTGCCGATGGCACTGTTCCTAAAGTTGGTATCACCCAGCTACCCGTTAGCTTACCCTCTGCATCAAGATTCTTTTTTAGCGCATTTTGGGTAAACGATTTAAACTCAACATCGGAGCGACTAAAGAAAAATTCGGAGAATTTCGGGAATTGCATGGTGTAGGGATGAATCTCAATAACCACCTCCGATTTAAGATTTGCGGCCGGTGCACCAAATAGGTAGCTGGCGTTAAGCTCAAAATCGATGCTTTTATCTGTCCACAAAACTTGCTTCTTAAGGGGCTTTATCTGTACCTTAAGCTGCTCGGCAACAACGGTCTCAATTTTTAAATCGTGGTAAAACTGCGATCCCCCAGCATTTATTCTGACATTGTAGTTCCCAGTTGGTGCATTTTCATCTGTTGCAAAACCAAATGTGTAAAGTCCATCAATTGCTTCCGATGTGGTTTGCGTAAATATGGTATTATATTGCGGGTCAGATACCGAAATGCTTACAGGATGATTCCCAGGGAACGTATTATCATGGTTACGCACAATAAAACCAACATTAATGGAATCGCCTGGGCGATAAACCCCTCGCTCTGTATATATAAAACCTTTCGACTGCCTACGGTTTTCTCTAACCCCACCAACGTCGAACCCAGAAGTGCTCCACCTCATCTCATTCTTGTTTAAGACTGAAACCTGAGAACCCTTCTCTGCCTTAATGTAATAGTAGTAATAATCGGAGTTAAATGTTACAGCACCCTGACTGTTCGATATGTCACTAGTCCTTTCATCACCTTCCCAGTCAAGAAGTGATACTTTAACCGATGATAATGGTTTGCCCGTTACAATATCAGTAACAAATACTTTGGTTTCGTCATCTGCTTCCTTAGCGGTGATGCCGATATTGCTTAAGAATATTGGCTTATAAATCTGACCCTTTTCATAGATATAATCAAGGATTTCGCCCTTTATGGGTAGGCTAACGTCCTCGGGAGTAAAGTTAATGCCAAGTAGAAATAGCCCATCATCGTATTTGCTAAACAGTTCCGTTAGGTCAAACTCATTGAGCACCCATTCGTTCTGTTTGTCACCAAGTTCAATGGTTTGGCTCTTTACAATTACTCCAACAGCGCTTGAGTAGGAGTCGTTAAAGGTTTTGTTACGCGTTTTAGTACTGGTGAGCTGCTGCGATTGGATAAATGTTCCTATTTGCTTAGTATAAACCTTTTTTACCTGTAGGTGCACACGTTTAAGGTTTGTTGTATAAAACTGAATTTTATTTTTGTTTGATGATGGCAGGATTATCCCATCGGATGCAAATTCGAGTTGAGGCTGAATATCGGAAAATTTTAATTTCTGGGTAGTCTTTACATCGGTTTTTGTTCCCCAGCGGCTTCTAATTCCCTTCTCTATGGTAATAGAATACTCTTGCCCAAATTTGAAATCACCATCTAGAACAACAGCCTTTCCTAGCTTTTTAACCTCAAATTTTACCGATGGGCTCACGCTAATTAACCCTTCAATATTTTGATCCATATCAAGCTCATCGGAGAAACTAACACGCATGCGAGGGCTTCGGCCTGCCTCATCGGTTCTAAAATCGTTGGGCACCATCTTTTCCAATGGCGATACTGTAAAGGTTTCGGTAAAATTATACTCGAGGTCAAGAGGTTTTTTATCGATGATAACCTTAAAGTTCTTGGTTTTATTAGTTCTCTCAATATCGTTTGTTGTGAACTTAAAAGTTTTATCGTCAATTTTGCTCCAGATTAGCCTTACGGTAGCATCGCCTTTAATTGATGCGGCCTTTTCTAATGTTTCAAGGTCTGTTTTCTCAGTAAATGAAACGGTTCCACCGTACGCTATCAAAATCGGATTATTTCTATCTTTTAGTGTAATGGATGCTTTGTAGTTGGCTAAATCTCTGCCAATTATGTTGATTCTAAAAATCAAATCTTCCAATTCCTTTTCTTTGAACTTCGAGGATAATTTTTGAAGATCAAGCTTACCATCAAAACTTTCTCGGGTAGGCAAAGGTCTATCTGGCTTAAACTCGAGCACGCTTTGGCTAACCCAAACGGCTTGACCCTTTATACTTGGCGAAAAACTGAAGACATCTTTGGGCGATGCGTTCACGTCGCTCTCCTCAACAACGGCATCGTTGAAAACAACCTGAATTACATCATTAAAATGAATATCTCCATTGGTAACAAAGCTAATCTCCTTTGCCAACTCTTCGGAGTAGGAGATATTCGAATCGGGTTGCTTATCCTTTTGGCCTTTGCACGATATTAAAAAACTTACTAGAATGAGCAATGCGAGTTTGCCCGAGTTAAGGAGTAGTTTGGTTTTCATAGGTTAAATTATTGTTAGGATGCTTAGAACGTTATTATTTTGTTTTAATTTTCAATTCTTAATCGAACGGGATAATAAAAAGGTTTTGTGCAGCCTTATCCTCATAGTGCTTTAAGTTAGTTTACACTGAATGGTTGCACCAATTGTCAAATTTATGAAATATAGTTTAATATCTTTAAAGAATCGCCCCTTAATAAACCAGTAGAAGTACTACCAATTAGTATTTTTCTTCTAGCTAAAAGTTTAATCTACTAAACCACTAATTACTAAGGTATTTATTCACTAGTCAAGAATACTTAAGTATGGCTAACTCTAGGCATGAAAAGCTTGATGTTCCGAGTAATAATACTCAACTTTAAAAATTGAATCTTTATCTGTTTATGCTGTAATACAAAAAAATTGTATTTTTAAACAAAATCAGGTATTATCACTCAATAGAACTAAAACTAAACCAACATGGCTTTAAAGATTATAGCAACAGGAGATATCCATATTGGAAGAAGTTCCTCCGCTATTCAAGGAAATGCTGAAATAAGTGCCACAAAAAACACATGGATTCGAATTGTAGAGTGGTCAATTACCAACCAAGTAGACATAGTTGTCCTAACTGGCGATATTATAGATCGAGACAATCGATACTTTGAGGCTATTGGACCACTGCAAGCAGGCTTCGAAAAACTAAAAACTGCCAATATACCAGTGTATATGGTAGCTGGAAATCACGATTATGATGTTTTACCCCAATTAATAGCTCCTAAAAAAAACGATAATGTCCACCTTTTGGGCATGAATGGAAAATGGGAACTGAAAACTTTTTCGAAAGAAGGAGAGAAGATACAATTTGTGGGATGGTCCTTTCCAAATCGATACGTAAGCGAAGATCCGCTTAAGAGTTTTAGCATAGATGACCTTGATCCCAATATCCCCACAATTGGCCTTGTTCATGGTGAAGTGGATACTCCAGAAGGCAGATATGCCCCAATAGACTCCAATGGTTTTAGAAACAAGCCGGTTGATGCTTGGATACTGGGTCACATCCATAAACCTCAAATCATAAACGAAGCAAATCCTGAGGTGCGTTATCCTGGCTCGCCCCATGCCCTTAGCCCAAAAGAGACTGGAAATCATGCTCCCCTATTGCTGACAGTAAGGGCAAAGGATGATATTGACATTCAAATGGCGCCCCTTGTTTCTCCGGTACGATACGAAAATATCACAATTGATATTACTAACTCAGATGATGAACAGAGCCTTCGAAAAAGCATTGTTTCGGGTATAGACAATGATGCAAACTCAAGAATTAACGAATTAGAAGGTGTCTCCTTTTTAGTCTATGATATAACGCTAACAGGTCAGCATGGAAACATTAAAAAGTTAGAGGAATGGATAGCGTTCACAAAAGACTATAATCAGGAAATTGAGACAGAAACCAGACTATCAGTTCGCAAGGTTATAACGGAGGATATTAAACCAAAAGTTGAAAACTTAGAGGAGTTGGCAAAGCAAACTTCTCCGGTAGGAATCTTAGCTAAAGCAATACTTGCTATCCAAAACGGGGAAAATTCAGAGTTCATAAAAGGGATTCAAGAAAAATGGACATCCTCTTTTGAAGCAATGAATACCTCAGGCACCTATCAGCCGGTTCAAAAACATGAAAATATTATTAATTCACCTCATCCAAAGCAATACATACTTAATGAATGCAATCGTCTTCTTGGGGAACTAATTACGCAACAATCGTCATGAAAAAAACACCCTATATACTTAAAGCGCTTTCCATATCCAAAATGCCAGGATTCCCAACGGGATTGAAGAAATTTGAAGGGTTTAGCAGTTGCATAAATATTATTAGTGGCCCCAATAGCTCCGGTAAAAGCTCAACTGCCCGCGTAATTCAGCAGCTTATATGGCACGAGAAATCGCTTGGATTAAAGGCCAGAGGATCTGTGCTACTCGACCAAGAGAATTGGGAGATCGATATTGATTCCAATTTCATCAGCACACAGCGAAATGGTTTAAAAGATGAGATTAAAGGAATTCCGGCAGAGGGCAACAAACGATATATGCTTGCACTCCATGAACTTATAAAAACAGATGAAGCAGATTTAGCAAGCGAAATTTTAAGACAATCCATTGGAGGATATGACCTTGATGAGGCTAAAAATAGTTTAAACTTCTCAACAACCATAAGAAATAAGGCCTCTACGGAATTCAAGGAATTTGAAAATTTAGAAGAAAAATACATAGAAATAAGAGACGGGCAAAGGAAACTTAAAAAAGAGGAAGAGACCCTTGAACAACTTTATATAGATAAAGAATCAGCACAGGAGGCATCTAAACTAGGTCAGTTCTATGAAAAGGTAGTTGACTACCTTCGATCAAAGCTAAACTACGAACAACTCTCAACCACCATGGAGGAATTTCCGAATTCCATGGAGAGGGTAAATGGTAGTGAAGTAGATGAAATTAATGATTTAGAAGATCGAATTAGCGAGGCAGAAGAAACGATTAAGCGCGCTAAAGAAGATATTGAGGCGCGCAGGAGGCAACTGAATACATTAACGATTCCAGAGAATGGAATCCAGAATCAAACTATTGCTGAGCTAGAAGAACGTATTGACAAGTTAAAAGAGCTTGAGCGCAAAAACAATGATTTAGTCATTGCAATAAGTGGTTTAAAAGAGAGAACCACGCAAGCATTAAAGAGCATTGATAGCTCTGTTGATCCCTCAGAATGGGGTGGTTTAAACCTTGAGGATGTTAGCGGACTGGACAAAATGCTGCAGGATGCCCTTCGGGTTTTAGGCGAGAAGGAATTTTTGCTAGCCGAAATAGATGCTTTGCAGAAAGAGTTTCAGGAGCCTAGAAATATCGATTCAAATCCTGAAACATTGAGAGATGGAATGAAGATTCTGGGAAACTGGTTAAAGGAGCAAACGGGCACAAAGGGCATACCCAGCGGTATTATTTATATTGCCTCAGTAATCGGCATTATTACGGCAATTGCAACCTACATTATTGGATGGCCCGGACTTTTGGGCATTATTCTAATAGTTGCATTGATGATGTACGCCTTTACCATTAGGAAAAAGGATGACGGAACGTCCAATAATATCAGGAAACATGACTTTGAGCAATCAGGACTTAAAGCACCAGCACAATGGACTATTGATGATGTAGCCCAACGAATTGATGAATTGACCGAAAGCTTGCAGGTTGCTAGGGAGGAAGAAAAATTTAAGCAAAGATTAACGAGTTGCAAAGAGCAGCTTGGCAAATTACAGGAGAGCTTAGATCGGATAAATAGCCAGCGCAATGGATGGATAGAAAAGTTGAGGGTAGCCCCCGAATTTCTCAAAACCAACCCCAAAGATTTTAGTAGCTTATATTGGTTTCTGAAGCAAGTAAAGGATTGGCAGGATGCTCACGTAGAATTGGAATCGCTTAAAGCCCAAAAAAATCAGCTGGAGCAGGTTTTTGAAGATATGCTCGAAAAAACTAATCTAATTCTTGTTCAATGTAACTTTAATCGGGTTGGCGATGCTTTAGAAGCAAGGGCAACTTTTCAGGAGATCAAAAAGCAGGAATTGGCGCGCAAAGAAAACGTAAGCACCATTGAGCAAAGAAAAGAGCAAATTAAGGAAAAAGAGGCTCAACAGGCAAAAGCCTCAAATAGGCGAAAAACTATTTACGATAGAATAAGTGTTGATGAGGGAGATAAGGATAAAGCAATCAAACTAGTAAATACATTAGCAAAATATAAAGAGGTTGGACAGGACTATTACGCTGCAAAAAAGAGCTTTTTTGAAAAGGAAAACATTTTAAAAGAGCATTCGCTTTATAGCAAAAATGAAGGAAAAATTGAAAGTTTAAGCGTTGATCAAGCGCAGGAACAACTGGAAAGGAATAAGGAGAGTGAGGGTAAGTTAGAAATCATAAATAGGGAGATAGCTGAGATTGAGACCTTAATTCAGGATAAAAAGAAAGGGCATGAACTAGAAGATGTGCTGAGCGAAAAGGGGAAAGCGTTAGATAATCTTGAGCAGCTTTACCAAAAAAACCTACAATCCATTACAGGAAGCATCCTTGTTGATCAGCTTAAAACCATAACACGGAATCAAAATCGTCCCGCAGTTTTTAGTAGAGCCAATGAAATTCTCAACAAAATTACCAACGGTAGATATGAGTTGAGGCTGGAAGAGAAAGAAGACCCTGCATTTATCGCTTATGATACGGTTCTTAAAAATGGACTTAACCTGTCGCAAATATCTACTGGTACACGAGTGCAATTGCTACTTGCCGTTAGACTGGCCTTTGTTGAATCGCAGGAGACCACTGTAAAGTTGCCCCTATTAGCCGACGAACTACTTGCCAATAGCGACGATGAGCGAGCTAAAGCTATAATTGATGCTCTAATTGAGATTAGCCGAGACGGGCGCCAGGTTTTTTATTTTACAGCACAGGCCGATGAGGTTGGCAAGTGGCAGCAAATCTTGAAACAAGTTAAAGATATCGATTACCAGATTATCACCCTCGGCGATGGAACAAATAGCTCTTATCCACAACCCGATGCAGAATTAGTAACCCTTTTGCACAAGGCTCCTTCTCCCAATGGGAAAAGCTATGAGGAGTATGGCAAAGAGATGGGCGTACAGCCATTTAATATTCTGATTCAGAAATGCAGTGAACTCTCAATTTGGTATCTAATTAGCGATGTTAATGTACTCTATGAATGCCTTAAGAGGGACATTAAACAATTTGGCCAGTTACACAGCTATTTTAGTAATCACGGACAGATTCCAGGGCTAGATGAACAGTTATGGAATAATATCAGCAGCAAGATTAAACTCCTAGAAAGGTATCTGGAGCTATACCGCAAGGGGCGCCCAAAGTTTATCGACAGAGAGGTTTTAATAAAATCTGGTGCTATTTCTGGTAGTTTTATTGATGAAGTTACTGATAAATTGAAATCCCTAAATGGAAATCCAAAAGAGTTAATCCAAGCCTTAAGCAGGAGTGAAATTTCTGGATTCCGTAATAACAAGATTAGTGAGTTGGAAGAGTATTTATATGGTAGCGGATATCTTGATGAACAAGAGATAATGGATAATTCAGAGATAATGATTCAGCTAAATGCTTTTATCTCGAATATGGGAATGAAAGTTGTAGAAGCAGAAAACTTTATTCAAAATGTTTTACAGCAATAGCACGATTATATCATTATTAGAAGGCTACCCATGGGCATAAAAACCAAATAAAGGCAATGCTAAACCCTCAAGTACTAAAATCAAATCACAGGGTAAACTAATACTATTTTTTTTTCTTCCGCTTTGACTTTGTTTTTGATCTTGGTTTCGTCTTAAGTTTCTGCTTTGCCTCAAAGGCATTTTGCTCATCAATTAGGGATTGCCAATCATGCTCAGCCGATTCTGAAAAATCGATTGTTGCCTCATACTCATCCTTAGAGATTTGCGCTACTGCAATTGGCTTAATCAAATATTCTTCAATCTGCTTTAGCACTTCACGTTCTTCATCGCTACAGAATGATATGGCCATTCCTCTATTATCCCCCCTACCCGTCCTTCCAACCCTGTGTACATAGTTCTCAGTAACTTCAGGCAAATCGTAGTTAACAACAATATCTACGTTGGGTACATCAATGCCGCGTGCACTTATATCAGTTGCAATCAGTATCTTGTTAGCACCACTCTTAAACTGACTCATAACCATGCTCCGCTCCTTCTGCTCTTTATCGCTATGTATGGTCTGGCCTGATAGTCCAACCCGTTCTAGGGCTTTTAGAACCCGCTCAGCTCTTACCTTTGTCCGAACAAACACCAGAATTTTACTCTCAGGATACCCCTTAATAATATGCTCTAAAAAAAAGCGCTTATCATCCATCTCAATATAGGCAACACTATGATCTATGTTTTTTGATATTGGATCGTGAGGTGAGATGTGAATGCGCACCCCGTGACGAACAAGATTATAGGCCAAGTTCTTTATCT
Source organism: Bacteroidales bacterium (assembly GCA_028680705.1). GTDB lineage: Bacteria > Bacteroidota > Bacteroidia > Bacteroidales > Tenuifilaceae > Perlabentimonas. The sequence goes on along the minus strand of JAQUJY010000016.1, from coordinate 14,294 downwards.
TCGGATCTATTGTCGCCGAGAAGAATAGCGTTTGTCTTCTACTTGGTATCCGCCTAAACAGCTGATCCATATCGGTTATAAAACCAAGTTCTAGCATATGGTCTGCCTCATCGAGAACCAAAATCTCAACATTGTGAAATTTCAGGTAATCCTGACTAGCCAAGTCAAACATTCGCCCAGGTGTGGCCACCAATACCTCAACACCATTTTTTAGCGTGTTCACCTGCAATTCTTGGTCAACGCCACCATACAGGGCTAAACTACTAAGGCCTGTGCCCTGCATCAATGTTCTAAAAACAGCTGAAACCTGAATGGCTAACTCGTGCGTTGGAACCATAACCAAACAACGGGGAGCAAACGCCTCTACTTTGGCTCGTTTTGTTGAAAAGATTTCTACTATGGGAATGGCAAAGGCTGCTGTTTTTCCTGTGCCCGTTTGGGCTACTGCCATAACATCCTCACCATTTAGTATTGGCAAAATTGCTTTATACTGAATATCGGTAGGTCGTCTAAACCCCATACTAGCAATATTCTGCATTAAAGCAGGCGAGAATTTATATTTTCCAAATTTCATATCTAATAATTTGAGCACTTTTGATGTGCTATATAACTTTGAGTAAAACAATCGTAAAGTTAAAGGAAAAGGGAGAACTCCTGAATTTCTTTGGAAGTTTAATTAACCCTATTTTTAGGGTTAAAAACATCCATAGAAACATCAATCGTACCGTACAACGCTTTTAATCAACTACATTACATTTATCCTTCAGCCATTGGTTTGCTCTAGTATCACCCATTTGTTGGGCTTTATACAAGTCGGCACAACCATTATTTAACTTTCCAGAACGGATAAAGGCCAAACCTCGGTAATAGTAGGCCTCAACGTGAGTTGGGTCAATTTCAGTCAATTTATCAAGATCGAGTATGGTTCCACCAAAATCGAGCATGGCATATTTGGCTAAGGATCGATTAAATAACCCTTTAACGCTTAAACTATCTATCTTAAGCAAGATATCAAAATCAGATATTGCATTAATATAGTCGCCCTGAGAATACTTTACCTTACCCCTTAGGAGATAGCTCTCGGAATGCTGAGGGTCAATTTTCAGCACCTCTGTATAGTCGATAATAGCGCCCATCAGGCTACCCTTCTGCTCTTTAGCCTTTGCGCGATAGAAAAAAGTTTGATGGTTGAAAGGGTTTAAATTAATTGCATGAGAAAAATCGGCAATAGCCTCATCATACTTTTTTAATTCAAGCAGTGATAAGCCCCTGCAATAGTACAATGTTGAGTTCCCGGAGTTTTGGCTAATCGCAATGCTAAAATCGGCAACTGCCCCTGCATAATCTTTAGAATTGTGCTTTTCGAGACCATATGAAAAGTATTGCTGAACCGATTGTGCAGTAATACCTTGAAACGAAAAGATTAAAAGAGCTGCTATAAAAAATCTTGCTACCATCTGCGCTTGTTGGGGGGTGCATTCTCTTTACAAAACTCTTTAATCAGGAAATGAGTTTCAACCTTACCCAATTCTTGAGCCGTTTCCAAATCCTTACATCCGCTTTGCTTCTGCCCAAGAAGTATTTTCGTATATCCTCTCGAGTAGTACGCATCAGCTAAATCGGGATCGATAATTATTGCCTGGTTAAAATCGAGGATTGCCCCCTGAAAATCATGCACATCAGTTCGGGCTTCGCCACGATTAACGTATGCTTCCACAAATTTAGGGTCAATCTCAATGGCTTTAGTAAAATCGGATATAGCTCCTTTGTAATCATCGAGTTTAATCCTTGTTTTTGCCCTCTGGTTATATGCCATTGAGAACAATGGAACAATTTTAAGCACCATATTGTAATCCAGTTCTGCATCATTGTGCTTTTGCATTTTTGCCCTTAGGTTAGCTCTATAGTAGTAGGCAATTGCATAGCGACTATCAATCTCGATAGCCTTTGTATAATCGGTGAGTGCTGTTTGAAAATCGCCCATTTCTACTCTAGCATCCCCACGGAAAACATAGGCATATTTGTCTTGAGGATTGAGTTCAATGGCCTTATTGAGTTCGGCAATAGCACCATCAAAATCTTTGTTCTCATGCTTTAAATTTGCCCTTAGGAGGTAATCCTTACTGGTTTGATCCTGTGCAAAAAGGCTTGTTGACCCAAGCATTATATAAAGGAATAGCGGTAAAAAAAACTTCTTCATGCTTTTCTATCAGTTCAAGTTGATATCAAATCCTTATTGGAATTCAAAATTAGTATATTTTTCGGATTGACAAACTAATAAAATGCAATACATAGAGACATAAATTGATAAATGGCTTGAAAACTTATACTAACAACAGTTTTCCGGAAAACAATCAACCTGTTCTCTCGCTCTAACAACCAAAAGTTCGGCTTTTCTGCTCATTTTCTATCGCTTTAGTATTATTGCCAATACTTTAGCAATAATGCAAAAGGTATGGCATAAAGAATACCGAATAGCATAACCCACTTTGAGAGTATACTCACTCTATGGTAGTGCGCTTTACAATCGGCCGTTAACAGGCGAACAACCATGTAAAACAACGGAATTATCAATGCAATAATTAGGTATATAAAAGTAAAATAATCGAACTGACCGCTTGGCAAAAAATTTAGGTAAGCACCAAAGGAGTATGCCAAAAGCAATATGGTAACAAATAGTATTGCTGCAGCAACTATACGGGATGTGTTTAGTCCAAGTGCTATTGGCAAAGTGTTTCTGCCATATTCGCTATCACCCTCAAAGTCCTCAATATCTTTAACAATCTCTCTGAATAGCGTAAGCCAAAAGGCAAAAACAGCATATCCCCCTACCCAATAAATCACATTATTAAACACAAAGGGGCTAAAGATAAGCGTTTGCCAATAGGTATCGTAAAGCATTGGTAACTCGAACAGTAAAGGCATTAGCGGAACCATTGCAGTTAGTATTGCCACAATAATATTCCCCAAAAGGAACTGCCGTTTATAGGTTGTAGAATAGAACCAAAGTAGGCCTGGTATTAAAACAAAGACCAAAGACAGAATTGGTTTTCCTACTGCAAATGAGACTATAACGCCAAATGCAACACCAATAACATTGAGTAACCAATGCAGCGAAATGGCAACCCTCCGCGATATTGTTCGACCCACAATTACCGTTGCCGGACGGTTTACTAAATCGGTGCGAGTATCAAAATAATCATTAATAACATATCCTGCTGCCGTAATAAAAACCGTTGCCAAGGTCAGCAATAAAAAGTTAACCTCTGAAAGCTTCAAATCCATTCCCTTTTGCTGAAGAAGGGGTTGCAGGATAAAAAAACGCATTAGATACATTGTTGCTGCAACGATGATAAGGTTACGATAACGAATAATCCGCAAAATACTCTTAGTCATACTCTTACTGTTTGTAGTTTGCGCCATTAAGCCATAAGCCCTTTAGCTTGAGAACTTGCTCAATGATATCCCTAACACAACCTTTTCCCCCTGCGTAGCTCGATATGTAAGTGGATATAGCAATAATCTCAGTAGCTGCATCGGATGGACAGGTTGGAAAACCAACACGTTTCATCACTTCGTAATCGGGAATATCATCGCCCATATAAACAATCTCGCCTAGTTCGAGGCCGTATTTAAATCTAAAATCTTCGAGTGCATCTACCTTATCCATTGCATCTAAATAGATGTCGGTTACTCCCAGCCCCCTAAATCGTTCACGAACGACTTCGCTTTTCCCTCCGGTAATAATTGCCACAGGAAATCCCTGTTTTACTGCTTCGTGAACTGCATATCCATCTCGCGTATTCGATGCTCTTACCAGCTCACCCGAGGGGTGAACAATTACCGTTCCGTCGGTAAAAACGCCATCAACATCAAAGGCAAATGCTTTAACGCTATGCAATTTTTCTTTAAAATTCTTCATCGTTATTGTAATGGTTAATCAATCATTATTTTGTGCAGTATTCCATATGCTCGAACTAAGCAACCTATATATATCCCTCCACTCGGTATCAAAATCTTTAAGCATGGCCACATGCTTTTCAATGGTTTCAGAATCGCCCCTAATTGCTGGACCAGTTTGGCTATTTTCTGGCCCGCCCTCTAGCGCTTTGCTTACTGTTTCGCGAATAAGTGGTTTAAGCATATCGAAGGTTAAGCCCTTTTCTTGGGCAATGACCTGTGATATGCTAAACATGTGATTTACAAAATTACAGGCAAAAACACCCGTAAGGTGAAGCCATCGCCGTTGTTCTGAGTCCATTTCGACTGGTTTACCGCCAATTGATGCAGCTATTTGGCTAAGCGCAGAAACCACATCTGCGCCACTAGCCTCGATGCAAAAGGGAACTCCCTTTAGGCTAATACTACGGGCTTTAGAGAATGTTTGAAATGGATAAAAAACGCCATAACTCTCTGAGACCTTTTGTAAGGCACTAGCAGGTGTGCTTCCGCTGGTGTGAACAACAATGCCGCTAAGCTGAGGTAAGGCTGATAGTACATTGGGAATGGCTGAATCGGGAACTGAAATGATATAAAGGTCAGCAGTTTTATCTATATTGCTCATTGTTATTGTGTAGGCTGCACCTACCTCTTTAGCCAAAGCCCTAGCGTTTGCCTCAGCTCGTCCAACCACCTGTACAACACTATGCCCAACCTCCTGAAAAGCCTTTGATATATGGGTTGCCACATTACCAGCACCAATCTGAACAATTCGATATTTTACCATAATGAAACTATAGGGTTTATCCAAAAACTGCTTGGCAATTTAAAATGCTAATATAAGGTATTATTTTATTTCTTCAATTGATAAGGCTAATGCTGTATTTTTTTGGTTTGCCTATTATGCGTAGAGGATGATGTTATTCCACTGTATGGTTATACTATTCAGGCAGAGCCTACAGGTAATAGACCGACTCAGGCGCAGCCTGAGCCGAACGGGGCATCCTAACTCACGCTTATTTTGACAAGTTACTGACTGTTGAACAGGCTAACAATTCAAGTTATTAAACAGATGATTAATTGTTTATACAAGTGATTACTAGATTGATAATGATATACTAAAGATAAATGACAAAGATAAAAACGTAAGGAATTATTGCTTTTACCCATTTTTAGTATATTTGTAGATTCATTTTTCAAGAAAAATGATGAGAATTACGGGATAAGTAAGCTTTTAAGACAATGCGAGTGCTTATTCCGTTGTTGTTTTTTTGTTATTTCTCAATCTGATTTAATTATCAACTAAAAAAATAATCAATGAAAATTTTAGTTTGTATCAGCAATGTACCAGACACTACTACTAAGGTTAAGTTTGCTGAAAATAACACCAAGTTCGACCCAGCTGGTGTACAGTGGGTTATAAACCCTTGGGATGAGTTAGCACTTACCCGTGCTCTTGAGCTAAAGGATAATGCCTCAGCTGGTGTTAAAAGCGTTTCTGTTGCGCATGTTGGACCTGCTACTGCAGAACCAACCATTCGTAAAGCATTGGCTATTGGTGCCGATGATGCAATTCGAGTGAACCTCGAAGCTACAGATGCATATCAGGTTGCTGCCCAACTGGCCGAGGTTGTTAAAACCGAACAGTACGACATAGTGCTTTGTGGAATAGAATCGAGCGATTTTAACGGTTCTACCGTTGGCAGTATGATTGCTGAGTTCATCGGATGCCCTTCTGTTTCGGCAGTTTCTGGTTTAAATTTTGAAAATGGCCAATCGGTAATTACCCGCGAAATTGATGGTGGCAAGGAAACCGAGAACAGGAGGTACATTATTCTAATAAATAGTAGGCAGAATAAATTAAAAGCACCTTTGCTTAGGGATATTCCATTTGAGGCAAGGGTTGGCATTATTGGTCACGAGTTGGCTCATATTGTCGATTATAATCGCAAAAGTTTTATTCAAATTATTGGAAATGGTATTGCCTATATCACTAGCAACAAGTTTAAGCGTAACCTGGAGCATAAAATTGACAGGATTGCTATAAACAAAGGTCTTGGCGAAGGTCTATATCAGTTTAGGCTATTTGTTGAGGAGGAAGCCAATACCACCGAAAAATACAGGCGCTTTAAGGATAATATCTACCTTTCTTCCACCGATATTTCAAATCTAGTTAAGTCAATTAATAATCTTGCCATCGAAGAATAGGGCCTTTAATGTCCACAGGACCCATCTACCAGGCAATAAAAATAATGGTTGAAAAAAGCAATCGATTTCTATGGTATTTAGTTTTTTTTTACTAATTTCATTCTCGCAAATTTCACAACTTTAATTTCACATTAAAACAACTGTAAATGAACTTTTTCATAAGCAATTTCATAAGCATTGTTGCAGCTGGAATGGCAGCAGCCTTACTATTAAACCGCTTTTTTAAAAATTCGGTTTTTATTAAAGTTGGTATAATTTGGTTAATAAACCTACTGTTTTTAATGTTTACAATAGGCGTAAAATATAAGTTCTACGATGGGAACACTTCTATTAATGTGCTTATTACTATCATAAATATTGGTTTTAGCGTGGTTTGTTTTTATGCTGCGTCAATTAGGGTTGTTCGCCCGTTAGCCAAAATGGTTGAAAAACTAAATGAGCTAGCCAATGGCAATCTGGCCACTGATATTGATTGCCGAGGTGTAAATCAGAAAGTTGATTTAGGTCAGATGTTGTGCGCTACCCAAAAAATTAAGGAGAATTTATCGAGGGTTGTAGGCGAGATTGAAAATAATGTTGATAAACTTGTTGCTTCAGGACAAAACCTAAATGCAGTTTCACAAAAACTGTCAGAAGATGCGCTTTCTGAAGCCTCATCGGTAGAGGAGGTTTCATCTTCAATGGAAGAAATGGCAGCAAATATTCAGCAAAATACGGAGAATGCGCAACGAACTGAAAATATTTCAAGTAAGGTATCACAGGGAGTAAAAGAAGTGGGCAAGGCTTCAAAGGAGAGCTTAGTCTCGATTAAAAATATTGCAGGGAAAATTAATATCATCAACGATATAGCCTTCCAAACAAATATTTTGGCGTTAAATGCTGCCGTTGAGGCTGCCCGAGCGGGTGAGCATGGCAGAGGTTTTGCCGTAGTGGCCGCCGAGGTGCGTAAGCTGGCCGAACGTAGTAAAATTGCTGCAGATGAAATTGTTTCACTTGCCTCAAAAAGTGTAGCGGTAACCGAGGGCTCGGCAAAACTTCTCGAAACTCTTATCCCAGACATTGGCGAGACAGCCAGATTAATTCAAGAAATTACATCAGCAAGCATTGAGCAGTCGTCAGGAGCAAACCAGGTTAATAATGCTATTCAGCAGCTAAACCACGTTGTTCAGCAAAATGCCGAAGCGAGCCAGCAAATGGCACACAGTTCCGAAGAGCTAAACGCCTTTGCCGATGGACTTAAAGAAACCGTAAATTACTTTAGTTACTAGGGGGCTAGCAATAAATCAAAAATCTATATCCATTTTTGCTGATGCAATTTATGCACAGCTAAAGTGTATTATTAGCATATTATAAACAGGTTACAATTTGCTATAACCTTCGTTTTATAATCAAAATGCTGTTATAACAATCCGTAATTCCTCCTTTCCCTATTTAAAAATATCACTTAAATACATAGGGCAAAGGCATCCTAACTTATACCTGCTTTATCAAGTTACTTACTGCCGAATAAGATGAAATTTCAAGCTATTGAACAGGTGATTAATTGCTTATACTGTTGATTATTAAACTTATAACATCATATTAACGGTAGATGATAAAGATAAAAAAATAAGGATTTGTTGCTTTAAACCTTTATTTAGTATATTTGTGAGTTTATTATTTGTAAAATAATGATAAAGACTACGGAATAAATAGCATCCTTTTGTATGCATAACTGTTTATTCCGTTGTTGTTTTTTATATTGTTTTTACCTGTACAAAATATTTATATTGTTAGTTGCAAATAAGTTACATACTGCTTAAAGTATTCTTATAAAAACTGAGTCAGTATATATTTTTGTTTCTTTGAATTTGTAATTAGCCTAATTTTGGGCGTATTAATGTGATTAAATTATCAACTTAAAAAAATAATCGATGAAAGTTTTAGTTTGTATCAGCAATGTGCCAGACACTACTACGAAGGTGAAGTTTGCTGAAAACAACACCAAACTCGACCCTGCTGGTGTACAGTGGGTTATAAACCCTTGGGATGAGTTGGCACTTACACGTGCTCTTGAACTAAAGGATAATTCCTCAGCTGGTGTTAAAAGCGTTTCTGTTGCGCATGTTGGACCTGCTACTGCAGAACCAACCATTCGTAAAGCATTGGCTATTGGTGCCGATGATGCAATTCGAGTGAACCTCGAAGCTACAGATGCATATCAGGTTGCTGCCCAACTGGCCGAGGTTGTTAAAACCGAACAGTACGACATAGTGCTTTGTGGAATAGAATCGAGCGATTTTAACGGTTCTACCGTTGGCAGTATGATTGCTGAGTTCATCGGATGCCCTTCTGTTTCGGCAGTTTCTGGTTTAAATTTTGAAAATGGCCAATCGGTAATTACCCGCGAAATTGATGGTGGCAAGGAAACCGTATCTGTTCCTACTCCTTTTGTTGCTGTTGTCCAAAAAGGGATTGCCAAAGAACCCCGAATTGCTGCCATGCGTGGCATTATGCTAGCACGCTCAAAGCCAATTAAGGTAGTTGAACCAATTGCAATTGACGCATTAACAGAGGTGGTAAGTTTTGAACCACCACAGCCACGCGCTAAGTGTGTATTTGTTGATGCTGAAAATCCAAAGCAACTTATCGACCTGCTTCAGAACGAGGCAAAAGTTATTTAATTTATTGTTAATCAGATTAAAACACACGATATGTCAGTATTAGTTTTCACTGAGAATTGGGATGGAAAATTCAAAAAACTCTCATTCGAGCTTGTTTCCTACGCCACTAAGGTTGCAGAAATGCTGGGTACCTCAGCAACTGCACTTTCAATAGGTAACGTTGCCGATGATGAGCTTTCCAAACTAGGAAATTACGGGGCAAAAAAGATAATCAACATTAAAAGCGAGGCATTAAACATTCTCGACAGCCAGGCATATACTGCTGCTATTGCCGAGATTACAGAAAAAGAAGGCGCTAAGGTTATTGTCATTGCAAATAATAATATGGGTAAATCAATTGCGCCACGATTATCCGTAAAACTTAAGGCTGGTGTAGGTTCTGGTGTTAGCAAATTGCCTGTAAGCACTGACCCATTTGTGGTGTATAAAAGGGCTTACTCTGGTAATGCTTTTGCTAACGTTGCCCTTAAAACAGATATTAAGATTTTAACCCTAATGCAGAACTCATTCGACCTGGTTGAAACAGCAAATGAGGCAAACATTGAGGCTGGTTCTGTAAGCATTGATGGCTCAATGGTTAAAACGCAAGTTAAGGATGTGCAAAAGCAAACGGGTAAATTGCTGCTTACCGATGCTGAGATTGTGGTAGCTGGTGGCCGTGGTATGAAATCGGCCGATAACTGGGCTCCCCTTGAAGAGCTAGCCGATGTCCTAGGTGCTGCAACAGCTTGTTCTCGCCCTGTTTCCGATGAGGGATGGCGTCCGCACGAAGAACATACTGGTCAAACAGGTAAAATTGTGGCTCCAAACCTTTACTTTGCCATTGGTATTTCTGGTGCAACACAACACCTTGCAGGGGTTAGCGCATCAAAATTTATTGTTGCCATTAATTCCGATAAGGATGCACCAATTTTTGAGGCTGCACAGTATGGTATTGTTGGCGATGCTGCCAAAGTACTTCCTAAACTTGTTGATGCGGTAAAGGAAGCAAAAGCGAAGTGAGAAAGGAGAAGTAAAATGTAAAATGGTAAAGTTTTAATTTAAAATGTAGAAGTTTTGAAAACGGGTGAGTCTAGGAAATACGATTTAGAAGAGAGATTAATTTCCTTTGCCCTTAAAGTTCTTGAAGTTTCTGAGATGCTACCAAGAACATATGCGGGCAATCATATTTCGGGTCAAATTGTTAGGAGCGGTACTTCTCCAGCATTAAATTACGGGGAAGCTCAAGCAGCTGAGTCAAGTGAGGACTTTATCCATAAAATGGGAATCGTTTTAAAAGAACTCCGCGAAACTAGCATAAGTCTGCAGATAATAATTCGAAAACCATTAACTTCTGATATTGCCGCTGCTCAAGAGTATTTAAATGAATGTAAAGAGCTGATTGCTATTTTTGCCAGCAGCATCAAAACTGCAAAAACCAAGAATATTAAAAAGGCGTAACGTGACCCGTTTTACATTTTACATTCTACATTTCATTAATATAAGAACCTAAACAACTATGAATCAGATAATATTTGCCATAGCACTGTTCATTACCCTAGGGATATTTGGGTTTACAACATGGCGTTACGTTAGGCTGTTTATGCTCACAAAGCCTGCCTTCCCTGTTCGCAATTTTGGTAAGCGCTTTGGTTTGATGATGAAAGTAGCCATTGGCCAAACCAAAATGTTTCGTAGGCCCATTCTTGGGTTTATCCATGCCCTTGTTTTCTGGGGATTTCTGGTAATCCTTATGGGCAGTATCGAGATGGTTATCGATGGGCTTTTTGGCTTTGAGCGCTCGCTTGCCTTTTTAGGCTGGTTTTACGATTTTATGATGGGAACAGGCGATATTTTTGCCCTAATCATAGGCGTTGCAATTCTAGTCTTCCTCTCGCGTAGGCTATTTATGCACGTTAAACGCTTTGAGGGAATTGAGATGAAACACATATCCCATATCGATGCCAATGTTGCCCTTACCATAATCTTTCTGTTGATGGTTTCGCTACTTGGATTGAATGCTACTTATGTTGCAAAGCAAACCCTTGTTAATGCAGAAATACATGGTATTTTCCCAATAGGCGCATTAATATCACAACTTTTTAGCGGTATGCCAATCGAAACCATTCATATTTACCATGAAATTTCCTGGTGGTCGCATATCCTACTAATCTTTATCTTTGCAAACCTCCTACCCTACTCTAAGCACTTTCACGTATTTATGTCGGTGCCTAACGTTTTTCTATCAAGATTAGAGCCTCTGGGCAAACTAACAAATATGGATAGTGTTACCCGCGAAGTAAAGTTGATGATGGATCCAGAAACAGCCTATGCTGCAGCTCCTGCAGATGCCACAGTTGAACGTTTTGGCGTGCTTGATGCTGAGGATGCCTCATGGAAAAACTACCTCGACTCGTTGGCTTGCACTGAGTGTGGACGATGCACAGAAGTTTGCCCTGCCAATATCACAGGAAAAAAGTTATCTCCTCGTAAGGTAATGATGGACCTTAGGGCTAGGATGAAGGAGAAGCGTAATGGTTTGCTTAAGGAAGGCAAAGAGTTTACCGATGGAAAATCGCTTATTCGCGATTACATTAGTGAGGAAGAACTTTGGGCTTGTACCACATGTAATGCCTGCGCTCAGGAGTGTCCAATAAACATTGACCATCCCAAGTTTATTATAGATATGCGCCGTTACTTAGTAATGGAGGAAGGCTCGGCACCGGGTGAACTAAAAGCCACATTTAGTAATATTGAGAATAATGGGGCTCCTTGGCAATACTCGCCCGACGATAGGCTTCTTTGGGCAGAGGATTTGGAGATGAATAAAGTATAATCGTTAATTAATGTGGTTTAGTTAACAAGATATAACGTACTATTTTACCGTCACCTTCGACTACCCTTCGGCTTCGCTCAGGGCAAGCAGCTTAGGTTGACGGCCAGGTTGTACACAGTAAAGGGAACAATCAGGTTGTGCGCAGTCAAAGGGGACGGTCAGGCTGAGCGTAGTTGAAGCCGATAGCCTTAACTAAACGAAATTGAAACGTTAATTATGATTGAAGTTAAATTAATTCTATAAGAAAAGATTGCTTCGCAAAAAGCACTCGCAATGACGTCTTAATCATTATATCAATATGGAAACCATAAAAGTAAATGTACCTGTAATGGCCGACCTGTTTGCCAAGGGCGAAAAACCTGAGTATTTATTCTGGGTTGGTTGTGCCGGGGCATACGACGATAGGTACAAGAAAGTGGCCGGAGCATTTGCAAAAATCCTTACTCACCTAAACATTAGCTATGCGGTGCTTGGTAAAGAGGAAACCTGCACAGGCGACCCCGCACGTAGGGCAGGTAACGAAATGCTTTACCAAATGCAGGCCATGCAGATTATCGAAACATTTAAGATGTACGAGGTAAAGAAAATAATTGCAATTTGCCCCCACTGCTATAATATTTTTAAGAATGAATATCCCGATTTAGGTGGAAACTATGAGGTAATGAGCTATGTGGAGTTTATTGACAAGTTAATTACTGACGGTACGCTTAAACTCGATATTAGTAAGTTTGCCGACGATAGGATTACCTTTCATGATCCATGCTATCTGGGACGCGCAAATAACATATACGACGAACCGCGCCGAATTCTTAAAGCCCTAACAACAAATCTTATTGAGATGGAGCGAAACAAGAGTTTTGCTTTGTGTTGTGGTGCTGGAGGCGGACAGATGTTTAAAGAAGCCGAAAAAGGTGATAAAGAGGTGTTTATTGAGCGTACCGAGGATGCTTTAAAAACGAGTCCTCAGATTATTGCAACATCTTGCCCATTCTGTATGACCATGATGACCGATGGCATAAAGTACAAAAACAAAGAAGAAGAGATTAAAAACTACGATATTGCAGAGCTAATAGCACTATCAATAGGACTATAATACTATTTTACGCTAACTATAACCAAATAAAACATGGAAACTGTAATAATGAAAAGCGGCGAATTTCTTGTAAAAGACCTTGATCCAAAGGATATGTTTATTCCTGAAGAATTTACTGAGGAACAACTCATGATTGCTCAAACTTGCCAAGATTTTTTAGACGCAGAAGTACTACCTAACCTCGATAAAATTGATGCAGGTGACAGGGAGTTTATGAAGAGTATTCTGCATAAAGCAGGTGAACTAGGTATGCTGGGAATTGCTGTTCCTGAGGAGTATAACGGATTTGGGCAAGATTTTGTGACCCAAATGCTTGTGGCCGAAACTACGGGTGCCGGGTACTCTTTCTCAGTTGCATATCAATGCCATTGCGGAATTGGAACTATGCCCATTATGTACTACGGAAATCATGAACAACGCGAGAAATACGTTTCACGCCTAGCAACTGGCGAGTTAATTGGGGCCTACTGCCTAACCGAACCAGGCGCTGGTAGCGATGCCAACTCAGGTAAAACTATTGCAACTCTTAGCGAAGATGGTAAGCACTATATCCTAAACGGACAAAAGATGTGGATTACCAATGGTGGTTTTGCCGATACTCAGGTAGTTTTTGCGAAAATTGATAAAGACCGAATACTAAGTGCGTTTATAGTTGAAAGCAACTGGCCTGGTGTAGTTATAGGTCCCGATGAGCATAAAATGGGCATTAAGGGTTCGTCAACTACCCAGATCTATTACAACGATGTGAAAGTTCCCATTGAGAACATGATCGGTGATCGCGGTCAAGGTTTCCGCATTGCCCTTAGCATTTTGCACATGGGGCGCATGAAACTTGGAGCCAACGTAATTGGCGCAGCAAAGCAGGCCATTACCGATTCTATTCGCTATGCCAATGAGCGCAAGCAGTTCAATACTCTAATTTCAAGTTTTGGCGCCATTAAGCATAAACTGGCACAGATGGCAATTAAAACCTTTGCCCACGAATCTGCAATTTACAGGGTGAGCAAGGATGTTGATGGAATGATAAACAAGTACAAATCAGAAGGATGTGACCATGGTCTTGCTGCAATAGATGGCATTAGCCACTATGCTGTTGAAGATGCTATCCTTAAGGTTTGGGGTTCAGAAATGCTTGATTACGTTGCAGATGAGGCAGTTCAGATTTATGGCGGCATGGGATACTCCGCAGAAATGAACGTTGATCGTGGGTACCGTGATTCACGTATCAATAGAATTTTTGAAGGAACTAATGAAATCAACCGTCTTTTAGTAGTTGAGGCTACGAACAAGTTTGCAAAAAAAGGTGAGTACAACCTACTTGAAATGGCCGAAGAAATCCATAAAAATATGGATAGCATTACAGATGGGGCAAAGAGTGGAGAAAGCTATTTTGAAGAGAAACGCAGATATATTGGAAACTTCAAGAAAGCTATTATGCTTACCTTCCAGAGTACAACCCAAGCACTTGGCAAAAAATTTATGAGTGAGCAAGAGGTTGTGAATAACCTTGCTAATATGATTATGGAATTGTATGAGGCTGAATCTATGGCTCTTAGGATTGAAAAACTCGATGGAC
>JAQUJY010000015.1 GCA_028680705.1 Bacteroidales bacterium | reverse complement strand
AAATAATCATTTCGATAATATAACTCTACGCACAGAAGGCACTAATAAACAATTAGTAGTTGAAGTTGTAAATAACAAATCGTATTATGACATCCGTACTGATAACGGCGTTGTCACTACGAATGAATGGCATCATGTTGCTTTCACAATTAATCCTATTGATGTTAGTAACAGCGAGGTCACTATTTATGTAAATGGTATAGCCCTTAAAAAAGGGACTCTTCGTACTCCCAGAAATATAGAGAGAGAAAACGTTTGGTTGGGCAAGAGTAATTGGACTAATGATAAGTACTTCAAGGGTAGTATGGACGAAGTATCGTTTTGGAACAAAACCCTTACAAAGAATGATATCGTAAATACAATGTTAACGAATGTTGCCAATGATGAAACGGGGTTGTTCGGATACTATAAATTCGACCAAGGAGTAGTAGCTGGCATTAATAGCAGCGAGATCGCACTAAATGATGCCTCAACCTTAAGTCGTAATGGCGAACTAAAAAACTTTGCTCTAACGGGAATTACTTCAAACTGGGTGTATGGATATAATGCCTCCACTCAAATTCTTACGGTTGCAACCGTGGCAAATGGAACAATACATGCCACACCAGCCGAGGGAATGATTGCAGGAAACGAAATAACGATTACTGATACGCCCGACTTAGGTTACAGATTAGCCCAAGATAGCCTACGAGCTTATAAGACGGATGACGAAAGCGCTGTGGTTGCAATTAATGTTGATGCCGAAGGCAATCGAACCTTTATTATGCCTGCTTATGGCGTTACGCTTACGGCTGCGTTTTCTAATAGGTACACGCTTACCTACACTGCCGATGCCCATGGTTCAATCACTTTGCTTTGTTCATTACTCATCTGGTCAAAACGCTTATAATCCAAATCTTTACGACGTTTTAAAAACAGCATTACCCAAACAACATAAATGGCACTACCAACAAAGAAAATAGCGAATATTTTTAAGTCGTACCACGCTAAAACAGCACCAAAGACAATTAAATTAAACAGAGAAAAAAGCGTGTCTAAAGTAGTGGAAGTAAGCAAACGCTCAATTCGTTGGTGATCATTGATACGTTGCATAATATCGCCTGTCATTTTTGTATCGAAAAAGGCAATCGGTAAATTCATTAACTTAATGAAAAAGTCCGATATAAGCGAAATATTGATACGTGTACTTAAATGCAACAATATCCACCCTCGAATGATTTGCACACTTGTTTGCCCCATAAATAGTAAGAGTTGAGCAATTAAAACAAGGTAAATAAAATGTATGTCTAAATTTTGGATTCCGACATCAACCACGCTTTGCGTTAAAAAGGGAAAAATCAATTGCAGGAGCGAACCTACCAATAAGCCCAACGCCAATTGAACGATAAATTTCTTGTAGCGAAACAGATATTGATACAAAAACGAAAAACCTTTTTTAGTTTCAAAATCGTCTACTTCTGCTTGTTTTAATTTTGGTGTCGGCTCGAGCAATAAAGCAATTCCTTCTTCTGTTGTTTCGTTCGCATTATTTCCTATCCAATGGGATATAAATTCTTGTATTGTATATTTTAATAATCCATGTCCTGGGTCGGCTACATATACAACACCCTTTTTGATTTTATACACTACTACAAAATGGTTCTGATTCCAGTGCACAATATAAGGAAGTGGTGCATCTTCTTTGAGTTTATTGAAGTCAATTTTTACGCCAAGAGTACGAAATCCGACTTTTTCGGCGGCATCTGCGATGCCTTGCAAACTACTTCCTGAACGTGTGGTTTCCGATAGTTTTTGTAGTTTTTCTAATGAAATACTTCTTCCATAGTGCTTGGCAATCATGCGGAGGCACGTGGGACCACAGAGCATCTGGTCAGGCTGGAGGAAATGGGGGAAACGCACGTTTTTAATGTGAATTATAATTTCTAATATACTCGAAAATCTCCGAATTTACCTGTTTCCATGATTCTTTTTGCATTATAATCGGTAACTCTCTTCTTAATTCGTTTAATGTTAGGTTTAAAATTTTTATTACATCCTCTATTCCTTTTTTCTCGTAAACCATACTACAAATAACTGCGCCAATTAAATATAAAGGGTTGTTGTCGTACTTATTTCTATATTTAGAAGTTAAAATATCATCAATAGTGAGAGTGTCATTATCTCGAATTTCATTAGAAAAAGACTCGAGTGCTGAATCATATGTTTCATCTAGTGTCGGTCCTGCACACCATGTTGCCACGCCTTCATTTATAAGCATATTAGTATTTTCATAATTCGTTATTAGTGGTGAAAGAATCATGTGTACAAATTCGTGCGGATAACTGGCAACACCAAAAGCTGAGAAAATTTCTCGGGTCGGAACATTAGTAATACCAGTTGAATAAGAAAGCCAATATTCAAAATTAAAAAGTCGCCCCATTTCTTCCGAATCATTAGTTATATAAAATATAAATGGTTGGATTTTTTTTATGTTGAACTTTTTGGCGGCTTTTTGGCAAAACTTAATTCCTTCTCTCGCTTTTTGTTTATCAAAATGTGAAGTTGGAGAAACAAAATAAGTAATAAATTTATACCTTATTTTTCTCCAATTACGTGTATCATATTCCAGAGTATTCTCTAACTTAAACTCTCCATCCTTATTTTTAACAGCGTATAATCGGGTAATATACACTGGATTATGTTTTTCATATCCTTCAGTACAATTATTATAAATGACTCGTAATAAAAAACGATTTATCTCTATTCGTTCAATGGATAAAATTTTAGGATGATATACATCATAGAAATCAGTTGAATTATTAAATCCCCTAAACATTGTCCAAACGGAACGGTTACAATTCATACCATTTTCTACAAGTGTGTATGATTCATTTTTATTCCAAAATGGATTTTCATACAAAGAATCAGGTTTAGAATTGATGTAGCCTTTAAAACAAGTATAGACTTCCTTTACAGAGGTTTCTGTAGTGTCAACCCTTGCTGTTATTTCTGGTATTATCTGTGATTGACCAATGAGTGGTAAAAAAATAATGTTAATTAAATAAATCAACTGTCTTATCATAATCGTAAATATTTAGAAGTACATTACCAATTCCTGTTATACCTGTGAAAAATCCATTCATCTCATAATACGAATGCGTTTTTTGAACATAATGGGGCTCATCTGTTTCATCAATAATTGCTATTTCAGGGAAGAAAAAACTTGTGTCGGCTATACAGACTTTAGTTGTGGAGGTATATTCACTATAGGTAATTCCCGAATCTGAACCCTGATACCTTCTTATATTGTCCCAAGTATAGTATATAGAATCGTTATTGCTAGAATACGTTTTATTGGTTACAATGGAAATTCTTTTTGTGTTTTCGCTAAAAAAATCATCAGACCCCCAACCTGATGAAGAATGAGACGAGTAATGGAATTCATCCCCAATATCAAAATCGTAGATTGAAACATTAGAAATAAGCGTGCGACCCACGCCTGGATTTGTTAAACCAATTAGCGAATAATTATCGAAAGGAATATCATAATTACCCCAAAGCGCATCTAAATAATCATCTATATCAAAAAGGCTACGAAAGGGAAACAAACAAATAAAACCCAGAGAATCGCTAATAACCACATTAAGATTGGTTGGAAAATTGGGGTGCACCTCTCCCTGAGAATTTTTCCGCTTAAACGAAATATGCTTTAGCAAGCTATTAACACCTAGTACTTCATCATTATCAACAGATTCAACAGTTGCCCACAGCTTATCGCCGTTGCTAAAGGTGTAAAACACCCATGTCGAATCAATATCAGCAAATGGTCTAAGGGTTAGCGTATCCTTCTCGTAGTTCATAAACAGGAAACTACCATCTTCCTTATGAATGGCTTGGGTTCCAATCCACGAAGGACCATCTGGGGTTACACATTCATCATCCTGAGATTTATATCCTGTTGCCTTCTGATAATCCCATGTTTTGTAGAAGTGGTAGGTTGTATCATTTCCCTCAACGGTAATCGAATCGACTCTAATGGGCAACATATGCGTGTCATTATCACACTTGTACATCGAGGTTCGATTTTTGCTTATGGGATTAAAATCTTGCGATTGCGCTATGCTTGCAAATGCAACTAACACAATTAGTATTAATTCCTTTTTCATATCTATAAATTGTTTGTTATAGTTATAACAAGTAAGTTATAATATATTTTGGACAAATGAAAGCCCCCATAAGAACTTGCCGAAGGCAACCATCCATATTTTATACATCCGTGTTAATCTCTGATAACCATCCCTTAGCAGTTTGCTTATGTAAACTACCTTACACGAATATTTCATTCTACTTAAAACCTTTTCAGGCTAACATTCACAAACGGTTAACACGAATTTAATGTAAAAAAGAATTAAAAACAATTGTTTATCACACTTTATTCTGTGACCTCTGTTTCTAAGGCCCATAAATACCATTGCCTGGCTTTTAACAATTTGTAAAAACAACGCAACCCTTTAACTTTTTTCAACATCTAGTTATTATGTAAGCAAAATGGTGCTATATTTGTTTGTGCATAGCAAACAGGTATTCACTTGGATATAAGCAAGAACATAATAGAAAGGTGTAAGAAAAACGACCGTAAAGCGCAGCAAATGCTTTACAAAGTTTTTTCATCTAAGATGTATGGCGTATGCTTACGCTACTATCCAAATGCTGAGATTGCCCGTGATATTCTACATGATGGTTTTATAAAAGTTTTTCAGAAAATTCGTTCTTATAGGTCAGAGGGTTCTTTAGAGGGTTGGATTCGGAAAATTATGGTTAACACAGCACTTGAGTATCATAGGAAGAAAAAGGAGCATGTTGAAATTAACCTAACTAGCGCCTACAATTCTCATTTTGAACATAGTTTTATTCAAACTGATTATCAATTTCTATTGAAAATAGTTTCAACCCTCCCAAAGCAGTATAGAATTGTATTCAACCTATACGCCATCGAGGGCTATTCGCACAAAGAAATTGCAGAGCTATTAGAGATTTCTGAATCAACAAGTAAGTCGAACTACAGTAGAGCAAGGGCAATTTTAAGGGAAAAAGTGAGCCAGATTGAAAAGTATGAGCATTATGCACTTTTATAAACCAGGACCGTTTGAGGAGTATATAGCAAAGCTATCTGCCATTAGCACTTGCCCAATACCTGATGCATGGGAAGGGATAAGCAAAGAATTGGACAAGCTAGATAGCCAAAAAAGGTTGCGTATTATTAAAACTTTTTCAATTGCAGCATGTATCCTTATACTAATAAGCATCGGCGTTCCAACACTTATCATAACCTCTTCTAAAATTCTCCCCTCAGAATTTAGCCATAAGATTACCCATTCTTTCGAGAAAACAAAAGTGCTACCCACAATAACGGCTTCGAGTATTGCTTATGCTACAAAATCGAACTCTAAAGATAAAATTTCACTAGTACTACAAACCAGCAACGCGGTTAACAGTGAAAGCCTTGCTCCTTTTATAGAAGAAGAGTCTGAAATAGTTGAAGAATCAGTACCCTTAAATACCGAGGATAAAGATGCCGACAAAAAAGCAATGCAATTATTAGCACAAAGTGGTAATATAAACAACATCAATAAAGGGAGCGTAACGATAACTAGTACGAAAAAAAAGACAGGCAAAAACCCGTGGAGTCTAATCGGTTATCTGAACCCAGCACTCTCGCACAATTCATATAGAGCGTTTAACAGCCAACAGAACCCTAATGAGACAGGAGACTGGATGATTGGCGGTGACCTTCTATTTAGGAGAAAAATAGGTGAGACTTTCTCTATATACTCTGGTGTCTCAATAAGCCCAACAGGCCAAGATATTAACAATCTGATACTTTTAAAAAACCAGAGTAGCGATGTTGACATGAGCAACTTACACGCAAATACCTCAAACAGTATTATTTACCCTGACAATAGTTCTACCACAATATCGAATCTCTCTAACCAATCCAATATATCCGAACCTCTTCCCCATTCATCTTTGGAAAATACGGTTAACATTCAGCAAAGATTTTATTACATGCAAATTCCTTTTATTGTTTCATCTAACGTGAGTGCAGGAATTTTTGATATTGAATTTAAGCTAGGCTGTGCTGCTGGAATTCTGGTGAATAACAAGTTTGAACTATACGGTACTCGTGGCCATTATACTGGGAAAACAGAAGAGATTAAAAAGTATAACGCGTCGGCAATTGCTGCTATTAGTGTTTCGATTCCCCTAACACGTCAGGTTGACCTAATTGTTGAGCCCAACATTCAATTATACTTTAACCCCCTAAACCACAACAACTCAATGACCCATCCGTTTGCATCATCGGTAAAGGTTGGGGTTGGATATAGTTTTTAGCATTCGCTAACATTCTCACTCTGTGGTTTAAGAAAATCATCTTAAAACTTATTTAAAAGCTATTAAATAAATTTCTATTTAACAGATTAGCTTTGTGAGACAGAGATTTAATGATTTCTTGAGAATGTGTAAACCAGTTACCGTCCTCTCCCAGATGATTTAAACCCCTATGTTTACTATAAAAAAATAGGGCTGCAAACAGCCCTATGATAAAACGAGTTAGACTACTTCTTAATATCTAAAAGTTTGAGCATAAAGGCATACTCAAAAGCCACCTCGTGAAGAGCTTTAAAACGACCCGATGCACCTCCGTGCCCCGCCTCCATATCTGTTTTTAGAAGCAATAGATTATCGTCGGTCTTCATCTCCCTAAGCTTAGCAACCCATTTTGCAGGCTCAAAATACTGCACCTGCGAATCGTGATAACCAGTGGTAACCAGCATATTTGGGTAAGCCTGAGCGCTAACCTGATCGTATGGCGAATACGATTTCATGTAGAAATAGTACTCAGGAATATTAGGATTCCCCCACTCATCATACTCGCCTGTGGTTAAAGGTATTGATGTATCGAGCATAGTAGTTACCACATCAACAAATGGCACTTGTGCAATGATACCCTTGTAAAGGCTTGGTCCCATGTTGGCAACTGCGCCCACAAGCAGACCTCCTGCACTTCCGCCCATGGCGAATAGTTTATCGGGACTAGTAATATTCTCATCAATAAGAAATTGCGAGCAATCGATAAAGTCGGTAAAGGTATTCATCTTGTTAAGCAACTTACCGTTATCGTACCATTGGCGGCCTAACTCCTGCCCGCCACGAATATGGGCAAGAACATAAACAAATCCCCTGTCGAGCAGGCTAAGCCTTGCCGAACTAAAGTATGGATCCATTGATGCGCCATACGATCCGTATGCGTAAATAAGAGTTGGGTTATTCCCGCTAAACTCTGTGCCTTTACGGTAAACTATCGACATGGGAACTTTAACTCCATCCCTAGCAGTTACCCACAAACGTTTAGACTCATAATTGTCGGACAAAAACCCACCTAAAACTTCGGTTTGCTTGAGCAACTCTTTACTGCGAGTACTCATATTATAGTCGTAGGTTGACGATGGCGTTGTAAGCGATGCGTATCCATATCTAAGCAATTCAGTATCGTACTCGGGATTTACGGATATCCAAACTGAGTAAACCTCTTCCCCAAAATCGAGGTAGTGTTCTTCTTTGGTACTCTGGTTGATGATTCTAAGCTGATTAAGTGCATCTTTACGCTCATCAACAACAAGATAGTTACCAAAAATCTCTATACCCGACAGTAAAACATCCTTACGGTGAGGTATCACCTCCATCCAATTACTTTTATCGGTTCTGTTCACAGAAGTCTCCATCAACCTGAAGTTTTCTGCATCTAGGTTTGTTACTATATAAAACTTATCGCCGTAATGGGTAAGCATATATTCAAGCCCACGCTCTCTTGGCTGTATCACCTTAATCTTGCCATAAGGATTATCTGCATCAAGGTAACTGAACTCAGTACTAAGCGTACTAGCTGAACCAAAGAAAATATACTTTTTAGATTTTGAGTTGTAAACAAAAGAGTAGAATGTCTCATCATTTTCCTCGTAAACTAGTTCATCTTTACCAGCACCCTTATTATCCAAGGAGTGCCTAAAAATTTTATCGGGTCTCAGCATCTCATCCTTAACCGAGTAAAAAATGGTCTTATTGTCATTGGCCCAGGCCACCGATCCTGATGTGTTCAATATTTTACTGTCGAGCATCTCTCCCGTTGATAAATCTTTAAAATAAATGGTGTACTGCCTACGGCTAACCGTATCAACTCCATAGGATAGAATTTGGTTATTGGGCGAAACACTTAAGCCCACTGCCGAAAAGTATGAATGATTTTTTGCCAACTCATTTACATCAAGCATAACCTCCTCATCTGCATTCAAACTACTTAGCTTCCGGCAATATATTGGGTATTCTTTCCCTTCATCAAAACGGGTGTAATAGTAGTATCCATTCTCAAAATACGGAACCGATTCGTCCTGCTCTTTTATCCTGCCCTTAATCTCCTCAAAAAGTTTATCCTGAAGTTTTTCTGTTGATTTCATTACTGCCTCAGTATAATCGTTTTCAGCATTCAGAAAGGCTAACACCTCCTCGGTGTCACGTTCATTCATCCAGTAGTAAGGGTCAATGCGAGTATCGCCATGCATTACCATTTGGTGTGGGTCTTTGGTGGCAACGGGTGGCTTGGTTTTGGTTGTGCAACTCGACACTAATAGAGCAAAAAGCCCAGCCATTGCCAAAGATGTAAACAATTTCCTATTCATTGATTTTAGTTTTAGGGTTTAACTCAATCTTTATTATGAATAAAGTATATCAAAGATATGCTAAAATTACTA
This sequence comes from Bacteroidales bacterium, assembly GCA_028680705.1. Taxonomy (GTDB): domain Bacteria; phylum Bacteroidota; class Bacteroidia; order Bacteroidales; family Tenuifilaceae; genus Perlabentimonas. Next base: position 35,141 of record JAQUJY010000015.1, on the reverse strand, counting down.
GGGCGTAAACAAATAGGTTATGCGTTTGTTTCATGAATATTATTTAAGGCTAAACTTTATTTTATCACCCTTAAGTGTAAATATATGATTTTAAAAAAGATTTACTTAAGTTTTATTGTCATTACTATAATGGCATCGGCTTGCACACAAGCAAATAAAAAGGGCGACGAGAAGAATAGAACAGTTCCAATTGTTGACTTTTCGGGAGTTGAGCCTTTGCTAAATATTAAGAGCGATACAACCTATATTATTAACTTTTGGGCTACTTGGTGTGCACCTTGCGTTAATGAATTACCCTACTTTGAGCGAATTGCAGAAAAATATAGTCACAAAAAAGTTCAAGTTATACTTATAAACCTCGATTTCCCGAGTCACTATGGGTCAAGATTAATCCCGTTCATTAATGAACACAACATCGTATCTGAGGTGATTATGCTTGACGACCCCGATGCAAACAGCTGGATCAATGAGGTTGATACAAACTGGAGCGGTTCAATACCCGCCACGTTAATCTACAATGATACAAAACGAGAGTTTTTTGAAAAAGAATTCAAATATGATGAATTGGATAGTATTGTTAAACAATACGCTAACTAAACCGCTTAACTAACCAAACACTTGTTTTGCTATGAAAAAAATTATTTTAACCATTAGTCTTGCTGCCCTTGCTGTAACACTCGCCTTTAGCCAAGGCTATAAAATAGGAGATAAAGCAGCCGATTTTAAGCTCAAAAATGTTGATGGCAAAATGTTATCAATGGCCGACTTTACTGACGCTAAAGGATTTGTAGTGATATTCTCGTGCAACCATTGCCCCTACGTAATTGCCTATGAGGACAGGATGATTGAACTACATAACAAGTATGCACCAAAGGGTTACCCAGTTATTGCCATCAATCCAAATGACCCTGAGGTGCAACCGGAGGATGGTTACGACCTGATGATAGAGCGAGCCAACGAGAAGAAATTTCCGTTTGCCTATCTTTTCGACGATGGGCAAAAAGTGTATCCTGTATATGGAGCAACCCGAACCCCTCACGTTTATCTATTAAACAAAAAAGGCAATGATTTAATTGTTGAGTACATTGGCACCATCGACAATAACTATAAAGATGCGTCGCAGGTTACCCAAACATACCTTGCCGATGCAATTGATGCACTCCTTGAAAACAGAAAGCCCTCGGTAACGGAAACTAAGGCCATTGGTTGTAGCATTAAACTAAAAAAATAGGTGGAAGAAAACCTTACAAATAACGCCTTACGAACCGAATCGTAAGGCGTTTCACTTTATTAGCTATATCAAAGTATACGGGCTACCTATAAGCTGCTTGGTTAATCTGCTTAACACTTGTAATGGGTTTTGCTGGATTAAGGTACTTTGCTAAAAATTCGTAAATTTTTACTCTCACCTCTTTTGCATGCTGAGTATCCATCCTGTTGAAGGAGTGACCACCGGGAATATCCTGATAAATTTCATATTCAAACTTTTTACCCTCGGCCTTTAACGATTTAATTAGATGTTCCACCTCTAAAACGTTCACATCGTCATCGTTTGTATTTGTATGTATAAGTAGTGGAGTTTGCAATTTATGGGCATTCCACGCAGGAGAGCGTTTACGATACTCGGCAATATTCTCTTCTGCAGTTTTACCAATATGGTATTTTGCTGAGTACAAATCGCGATAATCCTGAGACATATACCCCATACGGGCAACCAAGTCGGATACGGGCACTCCAGCATAAACGCATTGGTAGTCTTTTGGATACTCGAACACATTCATCAACGATATCATTCCGCCATGACTCCATCCCAGGATACCTACCCTATTCTTATCAACAAACTCGTAGTTCTCAATCATATAATCACGGCTTGCATGCGTATCTTGGTTTTCAAGTCCACCATAATCTATTTGTTCCCAAAAACTTTTACCGTACCCTGTACTCCCTCTATACTCAGGGGCAACAACAATATACCCCTGCACCATTAGCTCGCGGATAATGTGATAGTAGTAGGTAGTAAAATCGCCATGAACACCGCCATGTGGTAAAACAAGTAATGGATGTTTTCTGGCAAGATCAATTCCCTTTGGAACAAAAACGTAGGCCCAAAACTTAACGGGATTGAAAGCTCCCTTTGCCGTTGGGTTAGGCACATTGGCTGGTGGAGGACCATAAAGATACACTTTGTCAACATGAGCAAAGTTGTCCATCCGATTGAACCAAAGGACATCATCAACCATCTTCTGCAATTCATCAATTCTGTGGTTTAGACCCTCGTTATGCTCCTGAAGAACTTTTATCTCATTATAGAGAGACTCTAACGTTTGCCCAAATATCATAATGGGCAAGAATAGTAGTAAAGCAATAAATATTTTTTTCATGTGCATAAAATTAGTTTTTCAATTGCCACATAGCCCTCCCGAAAATGATTCGGAAGAACTCGCCAGAATAACTGTCTTTCATTTGCAAGAAATATTTCTCATGGCTCGCTTGATGTATGCAATATTAAAGTTAAATCTATTTCAACTACGTTAAGTATTTATACCTAGTTTGATGGATAAATATTTTTAATCTGCTTAATCCTCTATGGCAAATATACGTTATGCTATTGTTGGTTCAAAAAAAAAGGCAATATGTTTGTTTTACCCAAGTATTGCGTAAATTTGCCTTGTACCAGAATTTATCCGATTTAACACTCCTAAAATGAAAAAATCCTTAATAATTACCCTTACCCTAGCATTGCTTTCGCTTTTTGCCATTGGCCAAAATGAGGTTGATGCAACCCACATAAAACGTTCGACAGATAAGGTTAAAATAGAAGGGAAGTACTACTATATCCACATCGTGCGTAAAGGAGAAACTCTATACTCCATTAGCAAGGGTTACAATGTAAGTCAGGTTGAAATTGCTATGGAAAACCCCGATATATATCTTGGTTTACAGGTTGATCAAGCACTAAAAATCCCTATTAAAGACATGGATACCAGTGAGTTTGATTTGGATGACGAGTATATTTACCACGTAGTAAAGCGTAAGGAAACGCTCTTTAGCTTAACCCGAAAATATGAGGTTTCCATAGAGGATATAATTGCTGCCAACCCTGAGGTTGAGCAAGGGCTCAAGGCAAACCAAGTTGTACTTATCCCCAAGCACAAGGTAAAAACCCCTGGCGATGTTTCGCCCCAAGAGTCCAATAGGTTTATCTACCATGAGGTTAAGCCTCGTGAAGGATTTTATTCCATAACCAAAAAATATGGAGTTTCTGAAGAAACAATAAAGCGTTTCAATGAGGATTTGGTTGCGGATGGGATTAAACTGGGCACAGTTCTTAAAATCCCCCAGAACACAAACGACACGATACTTTTTGACGAACAGCATTTTACAATTATTAAAGATTCTGAATCCATTCAAGCCTCAAAATATTTCACCCCTGATGTTGTTTGCGACACTTTTACCTACAATCGCTGGAGGGATGTTTTTAACATTAGCCTTTTGCTTCCATTTACACAAGAAACAGCTGTTGAGCAATCCGATGAGTTTGAAGAAGACCAAACAAGCGAGATACATGCTAGAGAGTCACGCCCCAAAAGCCAGATTTCACAGCAGAGTTCCTACTTTCTCGATTTCTATCAGGGTCTGCTTATTGCTCTTGATTCGTTAAAAAAAGAAGGTCTTTCGATTAATCTTAATGTGTACAATTCCGCAAAAAGCGCAACGGAAGTTGAGAAACTAATCCAAAGCGACAAGCTAAAGAACTCGAACCTAATCATCGGACCTGCATACCCCGAATGCCTGAATCCCGTTTCCAAGTATTCGGCCGAGAATAGGATTCCTCTTATTTCGCCCCTTTCGCCAAACAACCACATGACTAGCCAAAGTCCATACTTCTTTCAGGTCAACCCATCGTTTATAACTCAGTTAGAGGAATTTGTTAAGCAGATTGATATTTGTACAGGGGCAAACATTATACTAATACATGAAAACGACAGCACTAACCAAGGGATGCTAAACAGTTTTAAATCGTTTATCAATGATAGAATCTCCCAGTGCAAAAGCCCCAACTTTATCCACTTTAAGGAAGTAACCTACAAAGCTGGCAGCCCTGCACCCGATGTTCAGGAGCGCATAAGCCATAGCCTCTCACTAGACAGAAACAATTTGGTTTTTGTTCCATCCAATAATGAAGCCTTTGTAAGCGATTTGCTTGGTAACCTTAATGCACTAGCTACAGTCTACAAATACTCTGTTGAGGTTTATGGGTTTCCGCGTTGGCAGAAATTTAGAAACGTTCAAACCGACTACTATTACCAGCTTGGGCTAAAACTATTTACCCCATTCTATATCGATTACTCTAGGCCTTGCGTAAAATCATTTATTGCAAATTACAGGGATGCCTTTAGAGTTGAACCTACACAATACGCTTTTCAGGGATACGACGTTGCCTTCTACTTTCTATCTGCAATGAAAAAATATGGTGTCGATTTTATGTACTGCCTCAAGAATATTGAAGTTGAACTGCTTCAATCTAAATTTAACTTTGCCAAAAAGAGTGCTATGGGCGGATATGAGAATAACGCCATAAGAATAATTAGCTATACAAAAGATTTTGACATCAAACTGCTTGAGGTAAAGAGAGAGATCCAGACCCCCTTGCCTGCAATTTATATAAATGAAGAGGGACAAGATAAAAAAGAGGCAATATGGTAGAGTTTGGTTAACTAAATTGCCTAATACCTGTGGAGATGAATACCGATTCTATAAAGAATAACACACGCCTATCCATTACTGCTGGATGGGTTTCAATTATCACAAACCTAGGACTTTTTGCGGTTAAGTATTGGGCCGGCATAATTAGTGGGTCAGTTGCACTTATTGCCGACGCATGGCATACGCTAAGCGATTCCATTAGTTCAATTCTAGTGGTTGGGGGTGTTGCTCTTTCGCAGAAACCTGCTGATAAGGACCATCCATTTGGGCATGGCCGATACGAACTTGTAGCAACGATTATTATTGGTTGCCTGCTCATCTGGGTTTCGTACAGTTTTTTTGTTGAATCGGTTGAACGATTACTAAATAAAGAAGCTGCCAACTACGGAACTATAGCCATTGTTGCTACTATTTTATCCATTGCTGTTAAGGAGGGGTTAGCACAATACTCTTTCTTTATAGCAAGAAAAACCAAATCGAAAGTAGTTGCAGCCGATGGCTGGCATCACCGTAGCGATGCCATTTCATCAGTAATTATTCTTGTGGGTATTTTTGTGGGTAAGTATTTCTGGTGGATAGATGGTACGCTAGGGATAATTGTATCAATTTTCATACTCTATACTGCATATAAAATCATTAAGGAATCATCGCAAACTATTCTTGGTGAAAAGCCATCAGCTGACCTAATTACAGAACTTATTGATACTGTAAATGCTGCTGCAGGCAGCAATGTTTACCCCCATCATTTCCATATTCACAACTACGTAAATCATAAAGAGTTAACGCTTCACATTTATCTGCCCGATGAATTTACCATCAGCAAGGCACATGAAATAACCAACGCTATTGAGAGTAGGATTTCTGATGAAATGGGAATTACGGCCACCATCCATGTTGAACCCCACGAGCATATGCTAGAGGATAACGACGAAATTGCTTAGGCTAATCAGTAATTAGGGTCATCTCATCAACTAATCGTTTGGCATTTGCAAACTTATCAATAACAAAAAGCACATAACGGATATCTACAGCTATTGTACGCTGCATATGCGGTTCAAACATAAAATCGCATGCCATGGCTTCAAGATTACCATCGAAAGCAATTCCCACCAAATTACCATTGGCATTTAGTACCGGGCTACCAGAGTTCCCGTTTGTTATATCATTATCAGTAAGGAAACAAACAGACATACCAACAGAGTCGGCATAGTTACCATAATTCTTATAAAAATATAGTTCTTTCAATTTGGGGAAAACCCTAAATATATCACTGTAGGGATTTTCCTTCTCCATTACACCGCGCAGATAGGTGTTTGGATGCATTACTATTCCATCATAAGGCTTATAACCAATCACTTTCCCATACGAAAGCCTCATGGTTGAATTGGCATCAGGATAGTACGTTTTATCAGAGTCCATCTCTAAATATCCGTTATTAATTGTTTTGTAAGCCATGCGAAGTTTGTGCCTATGGGGTTCCATTGTATCGCTTAGGGCGGCAGAATAGACTTCGAGGCTAAACTGCAAGATAAGTAAAGGATCGTAAATTAGGCTATCCAAATTGGGTTGGGCCAGAAACTGCTCCATTCGCCCTTGCGATGTAAAAATTGAATGATCGTAAAAATACTCAACCAGGTAAGGGATAAAAAATTCTGGGTATTCCTGACTTATAATTTCTTTAAACATTGGCTCACCAATTGTGTCGGGCATATACTTTACAAAGTTAACTAGGGCTGCGGAGTATAGCCGCATATCAATCTCAGGGTAAAACTTCTCAAATATCTCCGGCAATTGTTTAGTAATCCGCTTTGCCTCCTTTTTTACTTTCCGTTTAGAAACCTTTTCGCTCAACATCAACGTAGAGAGTTCGTGCAATTCGTAAATGTTATTGCTAACCTCAACGGGCCAATTTATAATAGCACTAATTGCGCGGTACTGCTCTTCAAACTGGTTCTCACCAACAAAACGGTAGTACTCCTCAATATCTGTAAGTGCTTGAAGATACTCGCTTCGCTCAATGGGACTTTCATAAACCCATTGCAATAATCTATCCTCCCGCTCCTTCATCCTTTCCACAACATCAAAACGTATCATCGATTCGGCTTGGTAAGTATCCTTTTGCCAAAAGTTTACCAGCATATCGTGCGTATCGGTATAGTCAACCTTTGCCTTGGCATCACTATGCATTCCACTCTTAATGTCATTGATAAACCTTCCCCACACATCGTCAACCCAAGGGGCAACTACATCGCGCTCGTGCTGCGCATGGAATGATGTTGAAAACCTGTGGGTAGTGCCAGGGTACCCTAAAATCATGGTAAAGTCATCCTCTTCTACTCCACTCATCGATACAGGAAAGTGGTGTTTGGGCTTATAGGGTTTGTTCCTTTTGCTGTAATCAGCTGGCATTCCGTTGGGAGATGCATAAATTCTAAACAGGGCAAAATCGCCAGTATGTCTTGGCCATCGCCAATTATCAGCATCACCCCCAAAGTTCCCAATGCTTGAGGGTGGAGCACCAACCAAACGGACATCGGTAAACCTGGTGTAAACAAAAAGCATATACTGGTTATGGTTAAACATGGGTACAACATTAAAATACTCATGCTTACTGGATAATTTTAAATTCGATATATAATCTGAAATTACCTCTTGCTCCTTTGTAAAATAATCTTCGTACGCCACGTCGCCCATTAATTGTACAATAGTTTGGGTAACATCCTCAACCCGATTCAGGATAGATGCAGTTTTCCCTGGAACAGGAAGTTCTTCTTCGTAACTATTTGCCCAAAAACCATCGCGCAACAAATTCTGTTCAACTGATGAATGGAACTGAATATCGCCTACAGCACAATGATGATTGGTTAATGTAAGTCCATAAGGAGAAACTATCTCTGCTGTACATCCACCATCATCGAGCTGCACCACAGCATCCTTTAGGCAATTCCGATTGATGCTATAGATATCCTCGGCGGTAAGCTTTAGCCCAAGTTTCTGCATCTCGTACATATTCTTGTTCAGCAATGATACTAACCACATCCCCTCGTCGGCATGCAGGGTTATGTGTGCAAATTGTAGCAATGCTACTAGGAAAATAAATTTTATCTTATTCATCATGAAAGAGAGATTTTATTGCTGATATGCCTATTTAATGCAAATTAACAATATATTTTGAAGGGATACACAAAATATTTTCTAAAATTGCAATCCACAAAAAAGATAGCACAAAAAAAAGGAATAGCTAAACTTGCCTTTGTATATTTGCAAGCATTTAAATAAATGGCTATTTTACTTAACTAAACAGCAAACAATGGAGTGGTTTTTTAAAATAATATCCATAATTATTGCATACGGGCTTGGTAGTATTCCCACATCAGTATGGATTGGAAAGTTCTTCTATAAAATTGATATACGCGAACATGGCAGCGGAAACGCTGGTGCCACCAATACTTTTAGGGTTATGGGAGCCAAGGCGGGTTTTACTGTTTTTGCCATTGATATGCTAAAAGGGTTTGCTGCCGTGAGACTGCTTTACCTTACAGATTTTTATATACCTGAAACTGGAAATTTTGTAAATTTTCAGCTTGCCTTAGGGCTTGCGGCAATGATTGGCCATATCTTCCCGGTTTTTGCACAATTTAAAGGTGGAAAAGGTGTTGCAACCCTTACAGGCGTTGTGCTTGCACTACATCCAATTGCTACGCTAATAACCTTTGGCATCTTTATTATAACACTACTTATCACCAAATTTGTTTCGCTTAGCTCAATGATTGCAGCATTCACCTTCCCATTCCTTTTAATCTTTGCCTTTAAATCAACTACCCCATCCCTTGTAATATTCTCAATGATTATTGCAATTTTGCTGCTTTTTACCCACCAAAAAAATATTGAGCGACTTTTAAGTGGCGAAGAGAAAAAGTTTAAGATTAAGGGCAAAAAGAAAAAGGAATAATTTTAGCCACTTGGCTTAGCCTTTGTGTAAATGAGAAAAGGTTTGAAGTATCGAAGTGAAAGCAATCATCAAGTAATGCACGTTTGGCATTCCTTATTATCTAAAAATCTCATCGGGATATTCAATATCCATTAGGAAAAGACCAGCAGCTGGTGCTGAGGTCCCAGCCAATCCCCTGTCCTTTCGGTCAATTATATCTATAAAATCGTTCAGCGAAATCTTTCCTCTACCCACGTCAACCAATGTACCCACAATTGCCCTAACCATATCTCGTAAAAACCTATCGGCCTGTATGGTAAAAATCAGGCTACCCCTCTCTGCCTGCCATTGGGCATGGGTTACCTTGCAATTATTGGTTTTCACATTAGAGCCAACCTTGCTAAAGCTGGTAAAATCGGTATAGCTTAAAAGTATGGTTGAGGCTTTTTGCATTAGGTCGATATCTAAATCAACCTTAAATATCCAACTAGTATCCTTAGTAAACGGATTTTTCTTTTGCGAAATATAGTACCTGTAGGTGCGCGATAGGGCAGAGAAGCGAGCATGAGCCTCGGATTTAACCGCAAAGATATTTGCAGCGGCTATATCGTACGGAAGCACCTCGTTAAGCTTGTAAACTAGGCCCTTACTGCTGGATAGGCTAATCTCCTGCTTTGAGTCGAAGTGAGCTATAAAATAGGATGCATGCACCCCAGTATCGGTTCGACCTGCACCAAGGGTGAGTATCTCCTCGCGAAGTATTAACGACAGAGCTCTATTCAACTCTGCCTGTACGGTATTTGCATTTGATTGAATTTGCCAACCACAGTAGTTCTTCCCCAGGTACGAAAGTTCTATAAAATATCTATACACAGCCAATTTTTGCATCAAATATAGCAATCAAAAAGATACGACAGGATACATTGACTATAATTTTGGACTCGCTTTAGCATGGCAAACACGACAGGAGAGCAATTGATAATGCAGTAATAACAACCATGAAATTGTAAATTTAAATTATAAAAAGATGTTTTACTTATATTGCAAGCCACCGCAGAGCAGATGCTTCGGTTGTAAAAACCTTAACATTAAACCCTATTTCTTTATTGACTTCATCTTCAAAAAGCATTGAGATTGCAACGTTACGCGGACTATTTAAAACTAATGCCTGCTTCTTACCTTTTACAATACTTTCAATTGTCCGCATAAATTCAATTAAATAAGGTAAAAAGATATGGGATATTTGAAAATCACCGTTTCTGTAATCTGAAAATAGATTATAATTTAATTGAGTAAATTCCTTCATTGCTAATAACTGTTGCCAGACCTCTCCAATATCTGCTGCTTTTATTAACCCAGAGTGAGTATATCTAATTATTCTCAATTCATGTTCAATGGTTATAGAATAGTTCATTTGCAGTCGATTTATATTGTACAGCTAAAATATATAATATATCCCCTAACTATCCCAAATACTTCCCAAGCGTATCGAGCAATTCCTTGCTGTTAATTGGCTTTACAATATACTCATCGCATCCTGCTGCCTCTGCCTTTTCTCTATCCTCGGTAAATGCGTATGCTGTTTGTGCTATTATGGGAATATTGGGATTAATATGCCGTATCTCGAGGGTGGCAGCATAACCATCCTTAATAGGCATTTTGATATCCATAAGCACAGCATCAAACTTTTTTATTGAGTTAACTAGTTCAACAGCTTGTGCACCATCCTTGGCTCGAATAACTTTTACACCAGTTGGTTCAAGCAATTCACTTATGTATAAATAGTTAGACTCTTCATCCTCTGCCACAAGCAAAACCTTATTTTTCCAATCGTGATATGCATATTCCGTTTCGGTGGTTGACTGAGAAGAAATTTCATCACTGACTAAGGTTTTGCTGTAGGGTACGGTAAACCTAAATGTAGTACCCACTCCAGGCTCCGATTCTACCCAAATACTGCCTCCCATTAACTCAACAACACCCTTGCTAATGGCAAGTCCCAAACCAACACCAGTTTGCAAGCGCTCACTATCACCATTCAACTGCCTGTACCTATCGAAAATAATCTGCTGGTTGCATGGGTCGATTCCAATTCCGGTATCGGATACAAAGAACTCAAGTTTTTCCTCTTCAATTGTATATCCAAACCTAATCTCCCCTTTCTCAGTAAATTTCAATGCATTATTCATTAGGCTCGATAGCACCTGCTCTATCCTACCCTCATCGCTATTCAGCATCAGGGAGTCGCTAAACTCTGGCAAATCGAGCACAATGTCAATGGCTTCTCGTTGTTGAAAAATCTTGTCCTCCTGATAGAACTCATATACACTACTTAGCATTGAGTTGATATTGAACGGTTTGTTCACCTGCATTAGCTGCTTAGTCTCAACCTTAGTTACATCAACTATATCGTTAATAAGCTTAAGCAGAGTGCTCCCCTTGGTGTTAATTATATCAACGTACTGCTGTCGCTTTTCCTTTGATATATTAGAAAGTTTTAACAATCTAGAAAAACCAAGGATTGCATTCATGGGCGCTCTAATCTCGTGGCTTAGGTTTGCCAAAAAGGTTGAGTTTAGTTCCTCCGTTAGCTGTGCCTCAATCAATTTTTCCATTAGCCGCATTTCTCTAACCCTTTGCCTAATGGCGGGGGTACATTGCGTAATAAACCCTTCTACAAGTAATATTTCAGAGGCAGAAACATCCCCAGGGGCAAGCATAAGAATTCCACCACTTAAGTTCTTCCCATCGAAAAACCCCATTGTAAAAAGTCTTTCAATATCCAACTGGCGCTCAATTGCCCTTGAGGCTACAGACGATACAACGCCATCGGACAACTCGTAAAGCGTGGTTGAAAGGTTAAGTAATCCCTTAGAGCCTATTTGGTTATATTGCTCAGGGAAAATTTGGAATCGCCTGCCAATGGGATTCCATCCAAGATTAGCAATAAGCTTTTTGAACTCTCCTTGCGATAGCCCATATACGCCTTCAATCATGTAGAAATCCTTCTCCTGAACTGCAGAACACACAACATAAACACTGCTCTTGGCAAAATTTTCAAGGTTCTTTCCTAAAAATTGGTATATATTATCGCTCACCGATTGGTTTAAAAGATTATAAGAGAATTGTGCAAGCAGTTCTTGCCTTTTCCTATTCTCAGTATTCAGCTTTTCTTGCTGTTTCCTCTTGGTTACATCAACACCAATAATTACCATATTCGTGCTTTTGCCAATAAAAGGTTGACGAATAGCTGTCCATGATATTATCTTTTGGGTACCTTTCTTGGTAATCAGTTCGCCCTCCCACCAAAGCGATTTCTCATGACTATCCTTTGAAAATGAAACAAGTTTTTCCCTTTGCTGCTTATCAGGGAGTAATTGCTTTAAAAATTGCCTTGCCCCAATAACTTCAACCTTGCTAAAACCAGTAACCTCTTCGCATCCCTTATTCCAAAAATTTATAGCACCAGTCACATCGGTGGTTAACACAAGTAGTGGTATTCTATTCAATATTCCCTTAAAATTGTCAATACTCTGCTGAAGATGCCTTTCAAACTCAATTTGAGGTGTGATATCGAGAAGGGTTCCCTGCCAAAACAAGTGCTTTCGGGTTGCAGTATCAAATATACGTTCGGCTGTAATAAAAACGTATTTTAGCCTACTTGCGCCATGAACTTTAAGCTTTACAGAAAGTGCTATAAATTTTTTGGATTTATCGCTTACAAGTTTACCCAAGAAATCGGCAAATTGTTTCTGATCATCTTCAACAATTTGCTTACCAAGCATTTCAATGGATGGGGTGAATGGTTTTTCAAGGGATAGTATTTCATAAACCTGATCAGACCAGTGGTTCTGGCTTTTATCAGAATACTCTTCCCAGATGCCAAGTTTATAGTTTGTCATAAATTGTTATCTCTATTAAAACATAAGCTATACCATCAAATAGTATATCACTATACACTGAAATAAAACAACTTAAAACTAAAAGAGTTATAAATATAAAGAAAAAAAAGTGAACCAAAGAATTAACACGGATAATAACAGCATTGCCAGCCACACGCACTGAAAATGTTAAAAACTTAATGCAAAATGTTAAGTACTTTCCCCGTTGTATTGAGATTTAGAACCAGACAATGGGTTTCTTTGTAGTGCATAGTTAACCATACACTTTGAAGGGGAATGTTAAAACGACCAGGATTCAATAACGATAGGCTAAAGCGGGTACATAGAAAAGCACTACTGTTTAATTCCCTTGAACTTGAGGCAATAGACATTTATTGTAGCAGATACAAAATAAAGAATCGCTCTAAGTTTCTACGTGAAGCAATTATTGCTAAGGTTCTTAAACAGTTTGAACAAGACCATCCAAAACTTTTCTAATCCTTCTGCTTGAAGGATTTCATTAGCCCCACCTTATAAGTAAAAATTAAGGGCAACTAAATGTTATTCTCGCTTTTGTTCTAGAATCCGCCTCTTTATAAAAAAACCATCGATTTTTTCTTCGTCCATTAAAGCAACTAAAAAAGACTACCTCATTCCAAAAGCAAATCATTTTATGTACCCGAGTTTGTGCTATCAGCAAATAGATAATCTTTAGGAATAAATCCGTTTTATTGGTAGTTTTGCACCCAAATCATCAATGTAATTTAGCATTGGCTACAATAAAGCCCTGTACACAAAAATGCAATTATATTGCACACCAAAATTACTGCGGGCAACTACCAGTTTAATAGCCCCTTAACGATACTAGAAGAAGGATTTATGGGTGATTTTATTTGCATTAACAAGCAAAAGGTAATTTTTAAAGTAGAGAAGATTGCTGCTTAAATTTTTAATAACATTTTTATGATCACACAAAAAAAACGCATAGATAGGGTTGCTCTTGTTGCATTATCAGTTATTCTTCTAATTACCCTTAGCTTCTTATTCCTAAAATCGGGTACAGCGGGCTGTACCGATAGAGTTAGCAGTTTTTTTTCGGGTGATTCAACGCGTATTCAAAATCCTGTATACCAAGTCCCAATTCCTGATAAAGTTTACTTTGCCGGTGAGGAGGTTCCTTTACACCTTTTTGATGTAAGAGAAAGCCTTGATAGAGAGCTGCAGGTAAATACCTATTGGCACTCACAAACTGTACTCTTGCTTAAAAGAGCAAATCGGTACTTCCCTATTATTGAGCCTATTTTGAAAGAAAGAGGCATCCCTGATGATTTTAAGTACCTTGCTATTGCCGAAAGCGCCCTAACTCAAGCAGTTTCACCATCAAAGGCAGTTGGTTTTTGGCAAATACTCGAGGGTACTGCAAGAGAGCTTAATTTGGAAATTAACAATGAGGTTGACGAAAGGTATCACATTGAAAAAGCCACACACGCAGCCTGTATATACCTATTAAAGAGTTATAAAAAATACGGGAACTGGACAATGGCTGCTGCTTCATACAACTTTGGCAGGAATGGTATTCAACGGCAAATGGTAAGACAGGATAATGATGATTACTACGATATGGTTCTGGGCGAAGAAACGGAAAGGTATGTTTATCGAATATTAGCGTTAAAGGCAATTTTTGAGAATCCACAGGATTACGGTTTTCACCTTAGACCTAATGAACTCTACCCACCACTAAGCTATTTTGAGGTTCAAGTGGACTCAGCTATAGTTAGCATTGCTCAGTTTTCCAAATTTTATAACACTAACTATAAAATACTTAAATTACTTAACCCCTGGCTTAGGGAGAGTTACCTGTTAAATAAGGGAAATAAAACCTATTCGATAAAAATTCCTAATTTAGATTTTAGGGAAACTGCATACGAATAATAGTTACATGTAAATTGAACCTTTCCACATGAGAGGCGTTAATTTTCAGTAGTTTAAACATATGAATAATGAGTCAACATAAAGGTGAACCCCTTGAGATTGAGATACAAGGAGCGAGGGTACACAACCTTAAGAATCTCGACGTTTCAATCCCCCGGAATAAGCTAACCGTAATCACTGGGCTAAGCGGCAGCGGAAAATCCTCGCTTGCCTTCGATACCATATACGCTGAGGGTCAGCGAAGGTATATTGAAACACTTTCGGCTTACGCTCGGCAGTTTCTAGGAACCATGGAGCGCCCCGATGTGGATAAGATTACAGGACTAAGCCCAGTAATCTCAATTGAACAGAAAACAACCAACCGCAACCCAAGGTCAACGGTTGGCACAGTAACAGAAATTTACGATTTCCTAAGACTCCTTTATGCACGAGCATCCATTGCATACTCATCTGCCACAGGTGAGGAGATGGTTCGCTATACCGACGAACAGATAGTAAAGCTAATAAACTCGAAGTTTAATGATAAGCGAATTGCCATTATGGCCCCAATTGTAAAGGGGCGTAAAGGGCATTACCGAGAACTTTTTGAACAACTCCGAAAAAAAGGCTACCTATATGCCCGTGTTAATGAGGAGATTGTAGAGATAAAGCCAGCTATGAAACTCGATAGGTATAAAACGCATACCATTGAACTGCTTGTTGATAAGCTTAAGGTTGACTCTAGCGATAATAAACGACTTAACGCTTCTGTGGAAACGGCAATGAAGCATGGTAAGGGAACTATTTTGGTGCTGGATATGGATAGCAATACCTCCCGATTTTTTAGCAGAAATTTAATGTGCCCCACCACCGGAATTGCATACGATGAACCTGCCCCTCACACCTTTTCTTTTAACTCACCCAAGGGAGCTTGCCCCCGATGTAATGGCTTAGGTACCATTGCTGAAACCGATCTTAAAAAGATAATACCAGATACAAAGCTAAGTATTAAAAAAGGAGGTATTCAACCCTTAGGCACCTACAAAAACACCCTTATTTTCTGGCAACTCGATGCCATTGCTTCAAAATATGGCTTTGCCCTCACCGACCCCATTGAACAAATACCAGAAGAAGCATTAAATGTAATTCTATACGGATCAGAAGAACAATTTACGCTCAAAAATTCAGCAATTGGCGTAAGAGCAAACTACTTTCTAAGTTTTGAGGGGGTAACAAATTACATTCACAACTTTCGTAATAACGATGAGTTTACAGGCCGGGGACCAAAATGGGCGCAACAATTTATTCAAAATGTTACTTGCCCTGTTTGTGACGGAGCACGCCTAAAGCCCGAAACTAAGTGGTTTAAAATTGGAGATAAAAATATTTCAGAGGTTGCCTCTTTGGATATTGAATACCTGGCCAGCTGGCTAGAAAATGTAGGACCAAAATTGAACGTTAAGCAAAAAGCCATTGCAACTGAAATTCTTAAAGAGATTAGGGAGCGTGTTGGTTTCTTGCTTGATGTTGGGCTTGGTTACTTGTCGCTTAACCGAAGCGCCGCATCACTATCAGGCGGTGAAAGCCAGCGTATTAGATTAGCCACACAAATTGGCTCAAAGTTGGTTAACGTTCTGTACATCCTCGATGAGCCAAGCATTGGGCTTCATCAACGCGATAATATAAGGTTAATCGAATCGCTTCAACATCTACGTGATTCGCAAAACTCGGTTATTGTGGTTGAGCACGACGAGGAGATGATCCTCTCTGCTGATCACGTGATTGATATGGGACCTCATGCTGGCAGGTTAGGCGGTAGAGTTGTGGCTCAGGGTTCGCCCAAAATGATATCGAAATCGGGATCGCTTACTGCAAAATACCTGAATCATAGCCTTGAAATTCCGATACCCGAAGGCTACAGAAAAGGGAATGGACACAGCATTACACTCCATAAAGCCTCAGGAAATAACCTTAAAGAGATTACCGTTAGTTTCCCGCTGGGTAAGTTTATCTGTATTACGGGTGTATCTGGTAGCGGAAAATCATCACTAGTAAACAAAACGCTACAACCTGTATTGAGCCAGAATCTGTATCGGGCATTAGATCAGCCCCTACCCTACAAAAAAATCACAGGGATTGAACACATCGATAAGGTTGTTGAGGTTAGTCAGGCTCCAATAGGCCGAACCCCACGTTCAAATCCGGCTACCTACACCGGCGTGTTTACAGATATCCGAAAACTTTTTGAGCTGACACCAGAAGCTAAAATCCGCGGTTACAAAGCGGGACGATTCTCTTTTAACGTAAAAGGTGGGCGCTGCGAGGTTTGTAGGGGCGCTGGAGTTCAAACCATTGAAATGAATTTCCTGCCCGATATCTATGTAAAGTGCAACGGATGCAACGGAAAACGATACAATAGGGAAACATTAGAGGTAAGGTATAAGGGTCGGAATATAAGCGATGTACTTAACCTTACCATCAACCAGGCGGTTGAGATTTTTACCAACATCCCCAATATATACCAAAAAATTAAAACGCTGCAAGATGTGGGTTTGGGCTACCTAACCCTTGGACAACAATCAACTACCCTATCGGGTGGAGAAAGCCAACGGGTTAAACTGGCAAGTGAATTAGCCAAACGGGACACCGGCAAAACGCTTTACATACTGGATGAACCCACTACAGGACTTCACTTTGAAGATGTTAGAGTATTGCTCGATGTGTTAAACAAACTTGTTGATAAAGGCAATACAGTTATCGTTATTGAGCATAATATGGACGTGGTTAAGGTAGCCGACCATATCATCGATTTAGGACCCGAAGGAGGTGGAAAGGGTGGCGAAATAATATGCGAAGGAACGCCTGAAGAGATAATGCTAGGAAAAAAGGGTTATACATCGGAGTACCTGCTTAGGCATCTTAGGCGAACCGACTCTAAAAAGAAAAAGGGTTAGCCCCATTTGCCAACCCTTTTTGAACTTATATTCGCTTCCAAATTCTACTGAGAAAAGAAGAAGTTATTCAACTCATAGATATCCTCTGTACTAAAATCGAGCGTACCATCAAAGAACTGTTCTATGGCTTTCAGCAACTCCTCAAATGCAATATAGCCGTCACCATCAATATCAAATCTTCTAAACTTTGTGGGTATTTCTCCCGGAGCAAATGCAATGCTTCTTGTCCATATTGGAGCAACAGGCATAAGTTGAACTTCTTCACGGCGAACGGCAGTTGGCCTCTCAAACATCTGAGCAAGCACATCCGCTGATAGCTGAACTCCTCTATCATCAACAATGGAACCTGGAGGTGTATTTGGCTCATCATCCATATAGTCTGGCACTCCGTCCCCATCCATATCAAAAGGACACCCTACACTGTCAACCTCAACACCAATTGGAGTGTCAGGGCATTCATCTAGTCTGTCAAACACACCGTCCATATCCTGGTCGGCAAACATTACCTCATAGTCTACGTCCTCAAGCTCTGCAAAAAGCATATCTACCTTCATCATCTCAGGATCGGAAAACATATCGAAACTAAAAGAGAAATTTGTGAACATAAACATATCATTCCGCCCATTCCCTTTCAGACCATATCGATTTGCTGCTTTTTCATTGTAGTTATCAAGCATGTCGGTAAACGTGTAGTGTAAAGCGGTAGCAATCCTTAGGTTAACTCTATACGACAAATAGAAATCGAACCCTACCTCAACGGGAATAGCAATCGTTGTTTGGGAAAACTTACCCAATCCATGATAATCGGCTTTTGACAAATCTGTCTCCCACTCCTTATCAAAATTAATAATCTTTGCTAATGAAGGATCGGGAGTTGACTCGTGGAGATTGCGCATAGTTCCGTCGCTCCAGAAATAGTAGTAGTCATCACTTCCGCCCGTTGCACTATATTTGATATCACCCTTTGGGGTGAATGGGAACGGCGAAATACCAGCTGAGATGAATGGGCGAAAACGTTTTGATTTACCAATCCAATGCCCAAAACCATATTCGACGGTAATACCCAGTTCAAAAAACTCTGCTCGAAATGAGGAGTTGTGGTATATTGGTTGCAAATTATCATCCATGGGTAAAAGTAAAGGATCAGACTGCATTTTTCGAGAAATGCTAAAATCGTGCCCTTCCAGATTACCATACATTAAGTAGAAGTTGAGCTTAAAGAAATTCTGTTTACCAAAAAGCGTAGAGACATTAAACCTATAACCCATATTGCCCATCACTGGATTTTTGCCTGGATAACGAATATCGCCAAGGTAGTGGATGACACCCGTTCCCAATGAAATAACGGGTTTATAAACAGGGTTTTCTACTTCAACCTCTTTTATTAAATACTTCTCGTAGTAGTCCTCATCATCCTCTTGGGCAAAAAGCACAGATGTAGAGAGTAAAAGCAAAATAATACTTCCAAAAATCCAGCTAAATATTTTTCGTGCAATTGTCATTTGTAGATTGCTATTAAATTTAGGAGTGCACTACTTATACCAATGTTGACTAGTAATCATTAAGGCTTCCTGTACAGTAATGCGCACGCCATTATTGTATGCAGCCACAAATGCATCATCAATAGGAGTTGTGTTCCAAATACCATTACGGCTATCGCGAGCCTTTTTATACTCATAATATGAACCAATGGAATACTTATACCACCCCTCGTGCTTTTCTGTTCTAACATCTCCTGTTATGCTCAGTCTCTTAAAGTAGCGTTTAATGTCAACTGGCCTGTGACCTGCGGCAATTTGTACTCTGTAGTAAACCCCCTCTTCTGGTTCAAGTTGATAAGAAAGATCTAACTCAACGGGTTTACCCCTAGTAATTGGCCTATCCTCTATCTTTTGGTATGAAACCGAAATTGATTTACCTCCTTCGTCACCAACATAGGTTGTACTTAGGGGCTGATCTAATTGCAGAGCAGAAGAGACCTGAGTTGAAGGTATCGACGACAATATACTCTCTAAGTACCTAGCATCCAGATTTGTTAAGTCGATATCCTTCTGTACAATATCTATTACCTGTGTTGCATCATTAAGAATAAACGAGAAGGTACCATTAAGGGATAAATCTGTTTGCCCTTGTCCGTTGGTTGGAAGCAGTTTGTAGTTCACAACAAATCTCTGACTAGGTGGCAGGTTCATCCAAAGGAATTTGGCTTTTTGATCTTTAAATGTAAAAATTGCATCACTTGTGTTCATTGGCTCTGCTGTATATCCCTCGGGTATTTCTTCCTCAATTTTTGCAAATTTATCGGCAGACCCACGGCTTACAAGTAAATTTACGGTCATGTCGTTACCCTCACCACTAAAGGCAGGCGATTGCCTTACACATCGCACATTGCTTGCAAGTAATGAAACAGGGGGCTGCAACGGCACCCTATGCTGAAATTCAGAGATATCAACAATCAAACTAGGATCAATTTTGGTTGATGGAGTTATTAAAACCTGCTTAGATGCAGCGGAAACAAATTTACGCTCATTACCCTCGATGTACGAAAAAAGACCGCCAATGTTAAAGTTTCCTTTTAAACGTTCATCAACCTTAACCCTGTATGATATTTTCATCTCGTCGTTGTGGGGAAGGCGTAACCAAATAAACTTAACTTTCTGATCCTCAAACGCAAAACTCGCATTTTGATTATCAACCACCTGGGCAGTTAATCCATAGGGCAACTCTTGCTGAAAACGTGCGAAACTCTCTAGTCCTTTCTTCTTAAGCACAACTTCAATATTAAACTCAGATCCTGCGTTCACCTCATTGGGGACACGCATATCGAGAAGTACATCGCTGCTTGAAAAAAGGTTTACAAGTAGTACCCCGAGCATGTTTACTAAGAGTATAAAATACTTTACCATAATAGTTGCTCTTGATTAGGTGTAATTTGGCAACAAAATAATTAATCGTTTACAATATTAATAAATAAAACCAATAGAATGTAGAGTAAGTGCCGTAAATATTAATGTTTGTTCATTATTTCCTGAAATTGTTAGCAACTTTTTGCATAAACTCCGAACCTTGCGATAAACAACAAATCTAAATTAGGTCCAATAATTTTTCTACGTATAATTAAATGTGCTTCCCCCTAAAAATTCTCGAAGGATAGAATTGGGCGGAATTTCCTTGTCGGGTATCCTAACAAAGAAACTCAAAAACTTGACTAACCGCCTGGCCTCAGCATACTCAGGAACATTCATGGGTACATCCCTTATTATCTGCTCTGCATAGGTTCGAAGTATTCCAAATTCGTAAAGAAGTGCTGAGTTAAACATAACATCAGCATTTTCTTGATATGGAAATATGTTCAAATCTTCGCCTCTTCTAACGCTATTCCATCGCGAAATGGTTTCATGGGCGCTATATCCTCTATACCTAAAATCTCTTACTATACGCCTAATCAACCTATTATCAGTGGTTGGGATTCTGTTTGTTCCATCAATTGATAATGATGTTAATGCTGAGATATAAATCTGAAACTTTTTATTTGTTTCAATTAACGGGGTCAAATCGGGATTCAGAGCATGAATTCCCTCAATAATAATGATACCGTTGTCCTCAATGCAAAGTTTAGTTCCATCAAAAAATCTTTTCCCCGTTTCAAATGAGAACTTGGGAAGTTCAACCTCATCACCTTTTAGCAGCTGAACCAGATTTTGGTTAAAATAATCAATATCTAAAGCACCTAGGGCTTCAAAATTGTATTCACCGTGCTCATCAAGAGGCGTCTTCTCTCTATCCACAAAATAGTTGTCGAGCGAAATATTATAAGGTTTTAGCCCTGCTACCTTAAGTTGGATTGATAAACGCTTGGCAAAAGTAGTTTTACCTGATGATGAAGGGCCTGCGATAAGCACAATCCTGACCTCTTTTTTACGGCTGATAATCTGGTCGGCAATCTGAATAACCTTACGCTCATGCAGTGCCTCGGATATCTTAATTAATTCACTGGTTCTGCCCTCTGAAACCTGCTGGTTTATTGCTGCCACATTGCTCACGCCAATAATATCGACCCACTCCTTATACTCCTGAAAAATATCAAACATCTTATTCTGAAGCACAATATCCTCAAGCTCGTCGGGTTTGGTACGCTTAGGCACCATAAGCAGCATTCCTCTATAGTACTTCACCAGATCAAACACCTTTAGGTAACCCGTAGATGGTACTAAGCATCCAAAAAAGTAATCGGCTAATCCATTAGTATAGTATACAGATGTATATAGCTTAGAGCGCGTTTTAAAAAGATTTGCCCTCTCTTTTTGGCCAATATCATTGAATAATTTAACCGCATCCTCGGTTAGTACCTTATCTCGCCTTATGGGTAAATCCTGTTCAATTATATCTCGCATTTTATCGCCTATTGAAAAGATTAACGGTAGATCCAAAGGGGAATCAATACCATTAATTTCGCAATAGAACCCTTTTGATACTGAATGCTCTATACTTATGCGACCACCCTGCACAATTTCTCCAACTGCTTTTTGCATAACAAAAAATAAGCTACGCTGATACATTCGCATTCCGGCAGGATGAGTTATATCGATAAACATTATGCTTTTGGGAGTATAAACCTCATATTCAAGCTCTTTTAGCTCATTATTCACCATAGCACCAAGAATTGGATGTTGGAGTTTCACCCCAAATTCTATGGCAACCTCTTGTAAGTTAAGCCCAGGGCTTAATATTTTACGTGACTTGGTATTTAGACAAATTACGTCAACCTCTCTCCTCATTGCTGATAAAGTGTTAATTGTTATTAACTTATTGTTTAAACAAAAATACAAAACTACAATAAAATGGTAGTGATGCATTATCTAAAATTATAAAATATTACGATAGATTCCTATTGGGGTTAAATAAATTATAAGATTATCCGTTTTGATAATCCTAAATTTAAGTCTCTTCAAAAAGTCAAACTCCATACATTTACTCCTAAATCCTCTGAAGATGACTTTGGTTGAGTACTAATAATCATGCTTTTCCCTTTAGGAACAAGAGGGTAAAAAAAGTCTAATTACCAGCAATTGAATACTTTTAGAGTGGACTCAAATTAATTTTTCACACTAAAATCCTTTGATAAAAAAAGCCCGGTTCAATATTGAATCGGGCTTAAATAATCTTAAAACAATAGTTTACTGAACAGCAGCAAGGGCATTTATTGACCCCCAACCAAAATCGGAATGTCTATTGGGATAGAATGATGCAGACTGCTTCATCTTATCCAAAACTTGCTGACGATTCCAGGTTGGGTTTTTAGACCAGATTAAAGCCGCAATACCAGCAGTAGTTGCTGTTGCCACCGACGATCCGCCAACGTATGTATTTGTGTTTTCAAAAAAACCAATGCAAACCGATGTTCTATCGGCATTGCTTGCACGCTGCATAATTACAGTAAAATCTATTTTGCTTCCTTTGTGACAAACAGCGCATTCGGTATATCCCTCCCCATCGGTAATACCAGTAACAGCAATTGTTTCGCTCATGCTAGCAGGGAATATAACTCCAGCCCAATTAGTGAAATTTGTTGAAGTACCGCCCGCCGCAATAATCATTTTACCCTTTGAGTAAGCATACTTTATTGCATCGCTAATGTTTCCGGCTGAAAAAATATGTCCTATGGACATTGAGATAACCTTCACATCGCCTCTGTTAGCCAGCTGAGTCAATGCATCTGAAACACCCCTTTTCTCATGATAACCATTGAGAACCACGTCACTGGTTGCCCGGTAAGCCACTAGATTACAGTTATAGGCTACACCAACGGGCAAGTTTTTATCGTTTCTTGGACTGGCTATTGTAGCAGCCATTAGTGTGCCATGCCCACACTTATCACTAGAGCCATCGGTAGTTGTTGTCCAAGGCCAAACTGAGTTTACATAGGTACCGTATTTCTGTATAAAACGTCCCGTTGAATATCCATTGTTAAAGTTACTCCCAAGAAGCGACTGCTCATCTGATACTCCTGTATCGATAAGACCTACCGTAATTCCTCTCCCGGTGCTATAGTCCCAAGCTTGGGGTATGTTGTGCTTTGTATATGTCCACGATTGCTGGGTATTAGGCGCAATTGTAACATAATCGGATGAATATACGTTTGCCGGAGTAGTATTACATCCCGAAGAACTTTTCTCAACATTTCCATAAGCAAAATACTCGTAACCGCTAGGTTCGGCATAGCGAACATTGGGATTGTACCTTATTGCCTCTACTACATCTATACTGGTAACATGCAAATCGATGTAGTTAATCACTTCACTATCGAATATAACAATCTCTTTTTCGCTTTTAGACTTAGTAGCAGCATCAGACTCCATATCTACAACCAAGCTAACAATCTCTCTCTTTATGCTCAAACTTTTTTTGGTTCTATGCTCTAAAAAGGGTTCACTATCGTAACCAACGGTTAATATATTACCGCCATTCATCACGGCACTCCAGAGAACATAGGCATCTACATCCTCCCATCTGAAAGTTCCAGTCTCCTCCAAATATCGATTAATAATTGTGTTAATCTCAAAAGGGTCTAGCGGTTCAAGTTTAGATAGTTTGGGAGAATTAGCTTCCTGTTGCAGTTCATCTTTGGTACACGAAAAGGCAATTGTAAGTATTGCCAAAAACAAATAAAATAATCTTTTCATTTTAATTTAGGTTTAGGGTTTATAGTTGGTTTAGCACTACCAAATCTATGAAATAAATTTAAGCAAGTCTGTTAAAAGTTAAATAAACCATCTATATACTGCTGTAAATACACGTTTAATCATCGCAATCCCACAAAACTTGAATAGCTTGCGATATGTAAAACCTTTCTAAATTGACCCAACCGCATACAAATTAGGGGTAAAGACTTTTATAATTCGGTCGATTTGGATTATATTGCATCAATTAATTAAGCTAGCCACTATGAAAAAGGTTGTTAAGCTGTTCATTCCCCCAGATAGATGGAAACTTCCGGTAACAGTACTATTGGGGATTTTTTTTGGTATTGGTGCATTTTCTTTCCACCTCTCCAAGGCACCATCGTATCTATCCGACAATCCAACTACTTGTATTAACTGCCATATTATGGCACCGGAATATTCAACATGGGCACATAGCGCACATCGCGAGTACACTAATTGCAACGACTGCCATGTACCCCATAATAATGTTTTTAACCACTACTATTTTAAAGCAAAGGATGGGCTAAGACATGCCACAATTTTTACCCTTAGAGCCGAGCCTCAGGTAATTCAGATTAAAGATGATGGAGCAAATGCGGTACGCAATAACTGCATAAGGTGCCATACACATCTTATAAATGACCCTAAAATGATGAAGCCAGAGTTTGCCCACAATGATTTAAGAAAAGAAAGAAAATGCTGGGATTGCCACAGAGAAGTGCCACACGGCAGAGTAAAAGGGTTATCAACAACGCCCTATGCTTTAATCCCGCTGCTTGACAGCCCAGTACCAAAATGGCTTAAGAACGTTATGAACACTAAGGATTGATTTTTTTTAGTTTGAACAAAACCAAGATTATATAACTTTAAAACCAAAGGTATATGAAGCCAATTAGCGAATCGATAAAGCAAAAGCCGTGGTTAGGATGGCTTATCTTTTTAGGCACAATGGTAATTGTGTTTCTGTTGGGTCTTATAGCCTCATCTATTATTGAAAGGCGAGCCGAAGCGGTGTTTGCCTATACCCCAATGGTTGAGCATGAGGATTGGGAGCCACGAGCCGAGGTTTGGGGAATAAACTTCCCACGCCAATACGAAACCTATTTACAAACCGCTGACACAAGTTTTGTTAGCAAGTATAATGGTGCTAGGAAAATTGATATGCTTGCAAACGGACCCGAACTGGTTGTCCTTTGGGCTGGTTACCCTTTTTCAAAGGAGTACAACCAGGGCCGAGGCCATATGTGGGCAATTGAGGATGTACAAAATATACTGCGCACCGCCGCACCCATGTCGCCCTCAGATGGTCCAATGCCTGGTACTTGTTGGACTTGCAAAGGGCCCGATGTTCCTCGGATGATGAAAAACATTGGCATTGCAGAGTTTTACTCATCAACATTTGCTGAGTTAGGTCCCGAGATTGTTAACCCTGTAGGCTGTGCCGATTGTCACGATCAGCAAACCATGGCATTACAGATAACCAGGCCTGGACTTATTGAAGCCTTTGAAAGACAAGGAAAAGATATTTCAAAATCGACTCACCAAGAGCTGCGCTCACTGGTTTGCGCTCAATGCCATGTTGAGTACTACTTTAAGGGCGAAGGAAGTTATCTCACTCTCCCTTGGGATAAAGGATTTACGATGGAAGCAATGGAAGCATACTATGATGAGCTGGCATTTTCCGATTGGACTCACTCCGTTAGCCGTACACCAATGATTAAAGCGCAACACCCCGACTATGAGATTTTCCGTTTTGGGGTACACTACGACAGGGGCGTTTCATGCGCCGATTGCCATATGCCCTACAAAAGCCAAGGAGGAGTGAAATTTACAAGTCACCATATACAAAGCCCGCTCAACAATGTTGATAATACATGCGCTGTATGCCATAGGGAAGAAGCCGATAAACTTATCCAAAATGTTTACCAAAGACAAGATGCGCTTCATGAAACCAGAGTTCTGCTAGAAGAGGTACTTGCAAAAGCACATATTGAAGCAAAATTTGCTTGGGATAAGGGAGCCACAGCCAAACAAATGGAAAATGCTCTTAAGCTAATAAGGGCTGCACAATGGCGATGGGATTACGTTGGTGCAAGCCACGGTTCCTCTTTCCATGCTCCTTTCGAAAGTGCTAGGGTTATTGGCCTGGGATTAGAAAAAGCACAAGGAGCAAGAATTGAGATTACCCGCGTTTTAGCAAGTTTGGGTTATGCCGAAACTATTCCACTGCCCGATATTTCAACTAAAGCAAAGGCACAGGAGTACATAGGACTCAACATGAAGCAGCTTAATGCTGAAAAAAAGGAGTTTCTTGATGCCGTAGTGCCAAATTGGTTAAAACAGGCCATGGAAAGAGAGGCTACTTACCCAACAAAGAAATTTAATTAGATATACCAGAAACGCATAAAACAACAAAAGGCTAACCCAATAAGGATTAGCCTTTTATTGTTTAAAAAATACTCTAATAATTCTCTGCTAGTACCTCAAAATAGTCAATCGGGTGATTGCAGGCAGGGCAGTTCTTTAGTGCTTTCTTCCCTTTATGGTGATAGCCACACTTACGGCACATCCAAACAACATCCTCATCCTTCTCAAATACTTTTCCCTCCTCGATATTCTTTAGCAATTTCAGATAACGCTCTTCATGTTCCTTTTCAACCCTTGCTATCATTTTAAAGGCTGTTGCAACCTTTTTGAAACCTTCTTTTTCGGCAATCTCTGCAAATGCGGGGTATAAATCTGCCCACTCCTCATGTTCACCTTGGGCAGCGGCCTTAAGATTTTCGGCTGTTGTGCCAATTATTCCTGCAGGGTATGATGCTGTAATCTCAAGCATCCCTCCCTCGAGAAAACCAAAAAATACCTTTGCGTGCTGTTCCTCCTGAATGGCTGTTTGCATAAACAGTTCGGCAATTTGCTCAAAGCCCTCCTTCTTTGCTGCTTTTGCAAAATAGGTGTAGCGGTTTTTAGCTTGCGATTCGCCGGCAAATGCCTTAAGCAAATTTTTCTCAGTTTCAGTTCCTTTAATACTCATCTTCGTTATAAAATTTACGGTTATTGATTTAATGTCGGTTAGTTAACAAGCTGTAACTTACTACTCACTTATAGCCTTCGGCTTCCACTGCGCACAGGCTAAACGTCAGGCTAAGCGTAGTCGAAGCCGACAGCCTTAACTAAACAACACTGGTTATTAATCTAAAAATTAAAACATAAAACTAACTCAATAAAACTACTCGGGCAATGCAAACAGCAAAAACTGGAGTAATAGATAATTAGACTTAATTTAAACTAAGGCTTTCACATATTTAAATTCAGTAACAGATAATGTGAGGCATCAAGTTTTTAACTTTCTACACAGCATGTATATCATACTTCTAGAGCTATCTGTTTTTCTGTATCTCCTTGTTTTTATTTCAGAATGTGGTATTGGCAGATTGCTCCGTTGTTCCTGCCGGCAGGCAGGAACGCAATGACGGGGTTTTCCTTTGAGACAAAGCAATCTTTTATTGTAAAACTTTCCTAAATGGATTGCTTCTGAAACTCCCAAAGAACGTGATTTTCATCGCAATGACAAGGATTTCATTTTCGTAATTGACTGCTCCCTCCCCACGCTCGTGTGGGTGCTATCTGTTATACCAAAGTTAAAGTTGATTTGCCAAAATTAAGCAAAACCATACCTTTACACCCTAAGAACAATACTTAAGTTAACCAATGGAACTTAATGCTTGGCTATACATCTTACTAGTGATTGCAGGCTTTGCTGCTGGTTTTATAAACACATTGGCCGGAAGTGGGTCGTTACTAACACTGCCTCTACTAATTTTTATGGGGTTGCCTGCCAATATTGCCAATGGTACAAACCGCATTGGGGTGCTTTTACAAAGTTTGGTTGCTACCAGACAGTTTAAAAAGAAAAAGATATTTGAATGGAAAGAGGGCATTTGTCTCACTATTTCTGCAACCATAGGCTCATTTATTGGGGCTGCTTTTGCCATTAACCTCAATGATGAGGTTATGAATAAGATTATTGGAGGACTTTTAATTTTTATGTTTTTTCTGTTGATTTACAAACCTGAAAGATGGTTAAAACCTCAGCAAGGCGAGATTAAGACAAAGCCAACCATTATTCAAATTCTGGTGTTTTTGGGTATAGGATTTTACGGAGGGTTCCTTCAAGCTGGAGTTGGATACTTTCTGCTTGCAGGTTTGGTGTTTGGTGCAGGGTTCGATTTACTAAAAGCTAACGCATTAAAAGCACTAATGGTTTCAGTCTTCACTCTGGCTGCTCTTGCAGTGTTTATCTATAACAATCAGGTTGACTATTGGCTTGGATTGCTTTTGGGGATAGGGAATATGTCTGGAGCCTGGGTGGCAAGTCATGTTGCAATAAAAAAAGGGAACAACTTTATCCGATGGTTTATGCTGGTAACAGTTCTTGTCTTTGCCATTAAACTACTATTCTTTTAGCTACTGCTGTAGCTTAAAAACGTAGGTAATAGTTCCTGTTTGATATGCTGGAGCATCGGGGCTAAGGTTAAAACGTGCTCTACGAGCTGCTTTCTCAGCTGCATTTACCAAATCAGTCTCATACGTTGTTGATCCCTTTACTCCTCCTCTAACCGCTGTTACATTGCCTTGTCTATCCACAGTAACCTCAACAACCACCCTCCCACTTTTTTGTTTAGGATAATCGGGTTGTGGAAGCGAAAGTGCAGCTCTATTCCCTAGGCTAAAGCTAATACCATCACCACCGCTTGTTGTACCTCCCTCGCGATTTGGTGAATTGGGATCGCCTTCTAGAGCACCTTGATTCCCCTCTTTGCCAGTTTCACCTTCGCCTGATGTTCCTCCATCAGTTTGCTGACCAGGAAATAGTATTCTCTGATCCACCTCCCGTGGCTTTTCGGGTTTAGGCTCTACAGGTTTTTTCTCCTTTGGCTTCTCTGGCTTAGGTTTTGGATCGGGTTTTGTTTGGGGTAACGAGGGTGCCTCCTCAAAATCCTGCGTTATTGGCGATTCGTTTTCTTGAATATTTTCTTGTGCCGGAGCGGTTTCCTGCTCAATAGTCTTTCGGGGTTCAATAAGTCCAAAGCCATCATCGGAATCGCCAAAGTTGATTAGTATGCCCTCCTCACCAGGTAGGGGAAGAGGTGTTGAAAAACCAAACAGAATAAGCAACACAACTATTAAGATGTGTATTACTGTTGACCCAACTATTCCTTTGGTTTTTGATGTCATTATAATAAATTTTACTTTAAGGGCTGTGTTGCCAAAATTAGCTTATACCGATTATCCTTAGCAATATTCATCACCTTAACCACCTCTTCCATGGGCACCGATTTATGAACATGCAATGAAACGGTTGGCTCCAATTCTCCTTGCAAACGTTGAGCCAAAAAGGTTTCTAACTCGTAAAAACTAACTGGAGTTTGCTCAACATAAAACCTCAAATCCTCGGAAATACTAACCGTAGTTATTGCTTTTGCAGGGGTTTGACTATTACTTTGCGGTAAAAGCAACTTTAATGCATTGGGAGCAACCAAAGTTGACGATACCATAAAAAATATTAACAATAGGAATACAATATCGGTCATTGACGACATGCTGAAATTAGGGTTAACCTTTGAACCTCTCTTAAGAGCCATAACTGTGTGTTTTAAGAATTAAGATACTGGTTCGTTGAGCAAATCCATAAACTCTGTTGTATTGGCCTCCATGGTAAAAACAACCTTCTCAACCTTTGCAACCAGATAGTTGTATCCAAAATAGGCGGCAATACCAACAATAAGGCCAGCAACCGTTGTAACCATAGCCGTATAAATACCATTCGATAGCAATCCAACGTCAATATTATTACCTGCCATGGACATATCGTAAAAAGCACGAATCATTCCGATTACCGTTCCCAAAAAACCAATCATTGGGGCTCCACCAGCAATTGTGGCCAAGGCAGGCAGGCCTCCTTCAAGTTTTGATATCTCTAAATTACCAACATTCTCGATTGCTGCATTAACATCGGAAAGAGGTTTGCCAATCCGCTGAATTCCCTTCTCAATCATTCGGGCAATAGGGGTATTCTGAGCCTGAGAAAGGGTAAGAGCTGACTCAACCTTATCCTCGTAGATATACTCCTTTATCCTGTTCATAAAGTTAATATCCACTTTTGAAGCCTTTTTAATTGCCCAAAACCTTTCAATAAAAAGGTAAACAGCAATAAACCATAGTAAGGCTAAGGGAATCATAATCCACCCACCCTTTAATGTTAGGTCCCAAAAAGATAAAGTCAACTCGCTTGCTGGTTCAACTAAAATTTGTTGGGTTTCTAACCCAGTTTGCATTAAAAGTAGTAAGCTCATAATTATTCCATATTATTTTTGCTCGAAATTAATAAAAAAACGTTAAATGATGTGGATCTATTTTATATCAACAAAATCATTTTTCTTAAAATTGGCTTTACTCACTCCATAACCAAGACTATCAACCTCATAGGATGGAATATTTATTAACTCTTCTTCCTCTTTGGGCTTACGACTAAAAAAATTAAAATACCTTTCCCAAAGTTCGCTAAATGAGTTAAAATCTTCGCGGTACATAAAACCTGCTCCTGTGGTATATTCGTTCTGGTTTTCGTACATAAAAACATCGTCATTGGAACGTGCGAATGCTTTTGCCCTTAACTTGCCCGATGGAACAATCTTAACATCGATACTAAAGTCACCTGCAATGGGCGTATTCACATTCTGATTACCCATATCTACGTTGCTATTGATCGTAACCCTTTCGTTAAACAAATGGGTTGAAAGGGCTAGCTCTATCTCGTCGGAGCTAATCTCATCACCCGGTCTATAGTTAATACCAACGTCAAAAGCCGAACTCCATTGTGATAGCCAATTGCTGAGTTGGTTCGAAAGCATCTCGCTTGCGGTAGATGCAAGCCCTTGACCAAAACCACCACCCGTTTGCTCCTGAACGTCGCTGGTAAAGTTATTGATTACTAGTAGCGAAAGAAATTGCTTACTAAGTCGCTCCTCAGTATTTATGGCATCCTGAACCACAGCATTAATTGACTCATCCGTTTGGGCAAGTGGGACTTTTATATCAAAATTAATATTGGGTTCCATAAGTTTTCCCGTAAGGTTAATCTGACAATCGACCTGGGTTCTCCGTTTAAACACCTCATCTTCGTTACCGGGACTTAATGGACTTAAAGTTGTTCTAAGCGAGTATATTGCACGGATATTCATTGACGCATCCTCAATATCGCCATTCCAGGTAATTGTGCTCCCCTGCCCTATTTTAAAGCGCTTATTTATAACACCTTGCAGTGTAAACAGATAATCTCCACTTTCGATGGCATACTGACCATGCATTTTAAACACATTGGCGCTTGGGTTGATCTCCATTTTCAAGTTCCCAATACCGTTTGCCTTAATGATGTCACCCAGCTGCTTATCTATTATTATCTGCACCTCAGCATCGGGGGTAACCTGCATGTCGAGAGTTAGAGCAATTTTTGCTTTGGCCTTATCAACCAGTGATTCAAAGGAATCTTCAATATAAATAATATCGGAACTACGATCCACAATATTAACAAAATCAGTTTCGGCAACCTCGCTGGATGATGATAGGGGTAAAAAGATAGCCGTTCGTGGTTCCGTTTTAATCGAAGCATTTACGATAAGATCATTTGGAGCACCTGCCACACGAACTTGACCACTAGCAAAAACGCTACCATAGAAAAGTTCATTATCCCTTTCTGTTGTATTCAAAAACTGGAAATTGCTAGATAAAAGGCTAAGATCAAGCCTAAAATCCTTAAAAAAACTTGTCCGAATAGTTCCATTTAAAATTGCCACACGATTGTTAACATCGTAAACCTTAAAATTATTAAATAGCAGATCACTGTTTTGCACTACAATGGGATCAGAAATATGGTATTTAGTTTGAGTAAAACCAATGGATGCTTCGCCATCCACTAGGTTGACTACCCCATCGAGTTTTGGTTTGCTAAATGTTCCAGTAAGCGATATATCACCCATCAAGTAACCATCTATTCCCGAAACATTATCTGCTATAAGGGGCTCGATATGATTTAGTAATACTTTTTGTATCGAAGCGTTTATATCCAATCTTTTGGTTTTAGGGTAAATATCGCCAGTAACACTAAGCATTGGCGCGCCATCCAGTGTATTCGTCAAACTTAGGTTTAACTTGTTATCGCCAGCCAGCCACCTACTCAGAATTGAAACATCGCCTACAGGCCTGGAATTCAACACAATACCTCTCATTTTTAAATCCGAAAAGAAAAGTGGGGTGCTGGTTAAATCGGTTACCATTGCGTATCCATCCAGTTTACCTGAGATATTGTAGCCAATACTGCTTGTGTAAAAGTTAATATTGGATAGATCTATGTTTTTAAACTCTGCCCGAATTGAATCTGTGGGTAGTGATGCTATTGCACCCGAAACGTGAAGGCTTTGATCGTTGTTACTCAGTGAAAAATTATTGATAAAAACCCTCGAGGAGTCAACTAAAATCCTCGACTCGGCAATATTCCATATAGTATCGTTTAGAAAGAAACTGGACGGATTAATGGTTACATCAATGAGGTTAAAATTCATCTTATGCTCAACATGAACATTACCCACTATCTGCCCCTCATTTCTTACTTTTGTTTTATTATCCCAGGCAATGGAGGTAAGAATGTTGTTGTTGCTGGCCTCTGCTTTAATTGATAAATTGCGCATAAAAGCGCCACCAATCTCAAAGTTTGGGCTAGATAAACTTGCCACAAATGACGAATCGTTTGTGTTCCCATCAATTACTATGTTTTTGATAGTATTCCCTGCTAATGTCAGTTCCGGAATAGATACCTTTAGCGTAAGGGTTTGAAAATCGGGATTGTAAATACCAAAGATATTCGTGTTCTCGGCAATATTAAATTGAGGAGCAAGAATATCGGTGAATTTTTGGGTCTTCTTAATCCTTAGTTTTATGATATAATCATTATAATCAGGATTTTCAACACCTGTGGGCGTAATCTTAGTTTTTTGATTATCGGGACTAAGTGCTGGCAAATAGAGAAACGCCAACTTTTGCAATGATAAAAATATGTTGCTGTAATTATATTTTCCCCTTAGCTCACCCTCAGCAAACTCAGATTTAAGCGTAATTAATTTACTCTCCGGAATATTATTTGCGTTCACAATAATATCAGAGGTCTTAATTTCGCCACGCTGATTTTTATATAAATTATTAATAAGCTTAACCTCCCCACAAATATTATCAATGCTATTCCCGGTAATATTTGCGGTTAAAAGAAAGGAGACCTGTGAAATGCTATCAACCTTATTCAGGTTAAGCTTTACCAAATCGAGTTTGGGGACGAACGCCGAGAAATCGAACACAGGAATCGAGTCGGATAAATTGACCATCCCCATAAAATTTAGCTTTGCATTTGGATCGTTAAGAGAAAGAGAACCCATAAATGCTTTGCTGCCGAATCCACCTGAGATTGTTATATTTGAATAGTTATAGCCATTTGCTTCAAAGGAAGATATTGTTGCATCGGTTTCACCCTCCAAATGGTTTTTGTAATCGGTACTACCCTTCACCGTTGCCTTAAGGCTAGTTTTACCAATGATATCGTTGCCGATTAATTTGCCCAAATTGAAACCATCGGTTGAAACCTTGCCGTTGAAACTCACCATTGAACTCTCCTTTGGCTTTATTAATAAATCGACCGATAGTTTTCCAATAGCAGAATTTAATGAGCCATAGGCTACAAAATCGGTGGTAAAACCAGTAAAGGTTCCAGTATAGTTCAACCTTTTTAGTGAGGAGAACTTATCGGGAAGATTAATAATGGGTAACCCTGTTTCCTTACTTTTTATGCTCCTAATATCACTTACCGTAGTAGTTAAATCTTTGATATCAAAAAACATAAGGGTATTGTTAAAATCGGGTAAACCAGTGAGATTTGCACTAAAATTAAGGTTTGTTGAGTCTGCCGTTGTAAGTTCCAAGTCCCTCACCCTTAAATCGCTAACCTTACCTCTAAAAGAGCCATTTAGCGAGAAATCCTGGTCGATCTGCCTGAAAACAGGAGCAAAATAGGAAAGGAACCCTGTAGATGCTTTTGTGGTTTGGAATGAGCCATTGAGATTTACCTGGTTTAGAAAATCGCTCATATCCTCCCAAGTTGAGTAGGACATATACAAACTGGGCATATTTATGCTGTTGCCCATTGAACGTATCTGAAGCTTATCAAAGTTCATAAACTTACTGCTAAACCTCATATCCGTTCTAAACTTATCGACAGAAAAGCCGCTCTTATCAGTAAATGACATCTGATTAA
Source organism: Bacteroidales bacterium (assembly GCA_028680705.1). Lineage (GTDB taxonomy): Bacteria > Bacteroidota > Bacteroidia > Bacteroidales > Tenuifilaceae > Perlabentimonas. The sequence continues at coordinate 696 of JAQUJY010000015.1, read as the reverse complement.
TGGTAAAGCCAATGGTGTCACCTGCTATATCAAAATTTCTTAAATTGATATTTAATCCCGTTACAAAAAGATCCTGAAAATTTATACCGAACTCAACAGAATCGGCATCTAACCTATGCAATCTAAAGGTGGATTCCACAATACTTGCATTATTAATCCGTATGGTAAATGTTGCGGAGGAGTCAGTTTTTTCCTTCTTTCCAAATGCTTGGATAAAAGCCGAGATGTTCATTACTCCTGTTGTGTCGGTAACCAGATTTATGTAAGCACTATCGAGGAATACTTTACTTAAGGTGAGGGTTCGCTTTGAGTTACTAAAGCGTTTCAGGTTGGCAGTTACCGTCTTGGCATCTAGCAACGTATCGCCATTAAGATCCCGAATAAATACATCGTGGAGCAAAACCCTGTTGAAGAGTTTATAGTCAATACTTTTAATGTTAACGGTGGTGTTTAACTTTTTCTCAAGGATATCCGTAGCCTTTGCCACAAGGAATGTTTGGACACGACTATCCTGAATAACCAACCAAATGCTGGTTGGAATAGTAGCCAGCACGATGATGATTACAAGTAGAATTCTAATTGTTTTTTTAATAACTTTGCCCACCTAGAAAATCTTAAACTATTACAAAGTAAACACAAACTATGCCAATGCACTATCAGCGCTCGAATTTAGCTAAAAGGTTAATATAAATTAAC
>JAQUJY010000091.1 GCA_028680705.1 Bacteroidales bacterium | reverse complement strand
TTGGTGACTCCTTTTCTACTCCATCAACTTCCTTAGCAATCATCACTTTATCGTCGTAAATAAGATGTGTATTAAAATTTACGTTAATATACTTGTTAATCTTAAAGGCAAGAATATTCTCCCAGTTAACCACAATATTTTGTGGGTCTTTTAAGTAGTTTGAGAAAAGGTCGATTTTTGAAGTGATTGAAACATTTTTCATGAATTCGCTCGTAAAATCGCTTTTAGAGAAAATAATTCGAACATAACCCCCAAATTCGCTAAAACTATTGTCACCCGGTTCCACACCAAATGCGCCTATGCTAGAAAGGTGTTCATCGTTTACTATGGTCATTTTACCAGTTAGGGGTGCAGCAAAAATACTAACAGACTCAATAGGTTTGTAGTCAATACCAATAGCTGCAATTATATACGCAGGTGCAAATGCATTTGATATTACACTTTTACTTCCATCTGCTTTATAATCGTAGCCCTTTGTCATTTGCGACTTGAAGTTAAATAGTCCTGCATAGTAAAGGTTTTTGTATGCTTCGCGACCAAATTTCGAAAGAAAGTCTACCTTGTCATCTGTTTTCTTATAATCAGTATCTCCTTGTTTTAAAAGGCCGTAACCTAGGTCAAAAGAGTTATCCCATGATATTTTATCTTTTTTATAGTTTCCAAAAAGATTAAAAACCCCATTAACAGCAAGCGAACCCTCGCCACCAGCAGACCAGTTAATAAGTGCCGTTTGGGCAACGTTTACCCCAGCATTACCTCCAATTTTCCAACCCGATAGTGAGTCTGGATTTTGTTCCTTTAATTTCCCTTCTGCATCAGTTACCTGTGATACCAAAGGATTGGTAAAAAGGCACAGTGCTAAAGCAAGCAGAAATGTAGTTTTCATGTTCATTGTAAAAATAATATATTAGTTGTTTTTATAATTTAAAGTGCAAATTTATAACCATTTATTGATAAATTCTACTTAACATCAATTTAAAACTACAAAAAAAATTTGTTCTATTCTATAAATAGCTGGGCAATTGAAGATAAACATAAAATAATTTTCGACGCAAAAAAACTCTCAACAATTCCAGTACTGAATGGTAGCTTCACATCTCTTTTGGATTCTTCAATTTTACAGAACATAGTAACTAATTTCTACTCTTATCTCAAACAAAACGCCATGGAACAAAAAAATAATTGTATATTCCTTCGATTTAGTGATGCAATATATTTAACCTAAAGCCTTGTTAATGAAATTAAAAGTAAAACATCAGGAGAGGTATTCGCGCCTAGAGCTACTACTAAGAACATTTCTTGGGCTTTTTTACATTATCCTACCCCATTCTTTTCTTTTTATTTTTGTGGTTGCATGGGGAGTTATACTAAGGTTCCTTGTATTTTGGATTATCCTTTTTACGGGTAAATATCCAATAAAAATGTTCCAGTTTCAGGTAGGCCTCCTGAGATGGATTTTAAGAGTATTAGCACGATTTTATAACGTTTCTGATGGTTATCCTGCTTTTGGAATTAATGGTGCCGACGAGCACACCCTATTTGAAGTAGTATACCCTGAAAAGATAAACCGGGGAATGGTTCTACTCCGCCTATTCTTTGGCCCTGTTTACGTTTACCTCCCTCATGGCTTTATCCTATTGCTAAGGACTATTTTTGTGTGGATACTTATTTTCTTTGCTTGGTGGGTTGTCCTTTTCACTGGCAAATATCCCCTTTCAATCCACAAATGGGTTGTTGGACAAGTTCGTTGGGGTTATCGGATAAGCCTATACATGGGTTACATGACCGATAAGTATCCTGCATTTACAGGCGATGAACTACCTGAAGAGGTTTAACCTGTCCTCATTAATGGTTTGACAAATAAAAAACTGCACCAATTAACAACCACATGAATTAAGGAATATAAAAAACCAACAGCAAGAGCACCTTGCGTCTCAGAAAATTAAGATTTGGTGAACACTTTAGCCCTAGTCATACTTGGAATTTTAATTCTTGACAAAATTGCTGCCAAAACCAGCCCGCTTACCATTTGCCAAATGCCCCACCAAGCAGCCATAACGGCCATCCCTCCATTTGCATTAAAAAGTTTTGGGTTAAAAATTAGGATTAAGGCTAATCCAGAATTCTGAATTCCTGTTTCAATACTAAGCGTACGCCTATCAGCTCGAGAAACCTGTCCAACCAAGCCAACAATATATCCAGTAAATAAGGTTTGGGCATTCAGTAACAAAACAATTACTCCAATGGGAATAAGTATTGAACCCATAAAGCTACGATTTGCCCATAAAGCTCCAAAAATGAAACTCAAGTAAAGCACAACTGAGCCAATCTTAATGTGTTTCATGTACTTTTTAGTGAATTCAGGAAATCGGTTACCAAACCACATCCCCAAAATAAGAGGAATACCCAAAAGAATAAATACGGTTTGTGCCATCTGCCAAAAATCAATCTCAATTGGAATATTTAGGTGTAGAGCCCTCTCGGAATACTTTACGTACAATCCACCCCAAACCGCAAAATTAAGGGGAGTAAGAATTGTGGCCGAGAGCGTAGCAATAGCGGTAAGGCTAACAGAAAGTGCAACATTTGCCTTTGAGAGGGAGGATATGAAGTTGGATATATTACCGCCAGGGCAAGCTGCAATCAGTATCATTCCCATAGCAATTGATGCTGGAGGTTTTATGATGATTACCAATATAAAAGTTAATGCGGGTAGAAGGAGGAATTGTGAGCCGAATCCGAGGATTGCTGATTTTGGATAGTTAAGTATGTTTTTAAAGTTTTGAACTTTTATTTCCAGTGCTACACCAAACATTATAGCAGCAAGGGTAATATTCATAAATAGAAGTCCACCCTCGCTAAAATTTAATCGCATGGAATCGATATCCTTAAGCAAATCGAACATAATTTTAAGAATTGGTTTGGGGTAAAAGTATGTATTATTTTTTTTATGGAATGGTTAATCCAAAAAAATATAGCCTAAGGGAACGAAAAGTATAAAAAATAGTCGCTAGTTCTTGTTTTCAGATTTAAAAACAATCTCAACCTACAAATGTTCTTGGGTGATATCAGCATTTCTCTCTGCAATAAATTATTGTTGCCCTACTATAAAAAACAAAAGAGGGATTGTAGCTACAATCCCTCTTTTAATAATAAAATACTTCTTACTACCCTTCTATTTTTGCCTCAATATTAGGTAGTTGTAGGCCATACCCTTTCTTTTTATCTTCAGCCTTAAGCAAGAAGCCAAAAACAAGGGCCAAAACTCCGAAACTGGTGAATATCATCATTGGGATAGTGTAGTTATATGTTGAAACTGTTACCCCTTCAACCACTTTTTGACCAGTAACACAATACTTGTCGAGTACCCAGCCAATTAGCGCAGGAACACCCATTAAACCCCAATTTTGCACCCAAAAAATTAATGAAAATGCAGTACCTAATCGTTTTTCAGGAATAATTTTGGGTACCGATGGCCACATTGCCGAAGGTACTAACGAAAATGCGATTCCAAGAACAATGGATAAAACAATGGCAATAAGCCAGTGGTTTAGGAATGGAATAGAAAACATGGAGTGTACAAAGATTAGAAGTACTGCACCTAGTATCATGATTGACGCTCCCTTACCTTTCCTATCGTACAGATTACCAAAGAAAGGAGTTAGTAAAATTGTACCAAATGGAAGTATACCTGGTATTAGCCCTGCCAGAGATTCACGCACCGCGAATTTATTTACCATTAAATCGGTTGCATACTTAAGGAAAGGGAAAACAGACGAATAAAAAAGGACACAGAGAATAGCAATATACCACCACGCCTTGTTTGTTATAATTGCGAATATATCTTTTATTTGAAATGATTCCTCCTCGTCTATAATTTCATTTTCAAGGTCGTAAGCGGCCTGGCTTTCATCCAGTTTCTTGTCCATAAAAATGTAAACGATGAAAGCAATCAGCCCAATACAAAGGCCAATTAGAGCAACCAAAATCGGTTTAGAAACAGACACAATCCCAAACGATCTTGCTATTGGAACCGATGCAACTATTGCAAGTCCAGTACCAATTCGAGCCATAGCCATTTCAAGCCCCATAGCCAAGGCAAGTTCTTTTCCTTTAAACCACTTTACAATAATCTTCGATACGGTAATACCGGCAACTTCAACACCAACACCAAAAATAGCATATCCAAGTCCAGCAATAAAAACCTGAGCTTTTACTTCAAATAGCCATAAAACATTCCAAGTTTGGCCATCGAGTGTGTTTGTTGAAACAGCCCAAAATTTTATTGCTGTACCAAGTACCATAATAATGGTAGCACCTAAACCCGTAAAGCGTACGCCCATTTTGTCGAGTATTATGCCTCCAAAAATCAGCATAAAAAGGAATACGTTGAACCAACCATAGGCACTGGTAAAGATACCATACTCTGTACTGTTCCATGAAAGTTGCCCTTCAAGAAGCCCTTTTAAAGGAGCCATTATATCGGTTAAGAAATAACCGCATAGCATTGTAAACGAAACGATAAATAAGGCTGCCCAGCGAGCAGTTGCCGAATCGCGTAAAGTCTGTCTAATTTTTTCCATTTGCTTAACTAATATTTGTTTGATTTTTAACGATACAATTTCTTTTTTCTAAAGAATCTCAAAAGTAGGATAATCCACCATCTTTGCAAATAATAAATCTTAGGTTTGAGCGAAAAGAGTGTCAATCCAAATAAAAAAAGAGGGCAGGTGCCCTCTTAATATCCTTACCTACATCAAATTAATGTAAAATTAGACTAACGATTTCCCTCGTAAACCCACATCTCAATGGGCTCCGCTTTGGATCTATTGATTCTCAAGATTTCATTTGCCGCTTTTGAATAGGTATCAAAGGCAGCAACGGAAACCATTCGGAAACCGTTTGGCGATTCAACTATTTTGGCACTGTTAAAGCCCAAATTTGTAACTTGTTTCTGGAACTCATCAGCATTATTGGGAACTTTAAAACTACCAATAATAACCTGAAACCTGTTTTTGGCTTCCATCTCTTTAACCCGCATTAAAGAATCCTGGATGGATTTTTCCTTTGCCCTGCGAGCTTCTTCAATTTTTTTGACCTTTAATACCTCTGCTTTTTTAATACTATCTTGCTTGGCCTCCCAAACAACTAAAGTATCTGCAGCTTTGTTCTTATTAAAAACTCTATCAAAAAATTGACAGCTGGTAAATGAAATGGCTAGTAATAAGGTAAGAAGGAGTTTCGTTCTCATAGTTGCTTTTTAGTTAAATTCTAAATCAAATTTCAGCATTTTTTACTCTAAACAAAAATTTTTGGAAATAAATATTTTATTTTAATGACTTTTTTTTGAGTTGCCATCACAACTAACTGCTTGCCAATAAGTTACAAGAGTCGCCAAAATGCTCAAAAATGCGCTTCAAAGCATCAAAATTGCCCAAACCATAGATATTACCAACTAAATTTCGAATATATTCTCTATTAAATTCGGGTTCAAAAGCGTTTTTATAATATTACCCATGCTCTTTTAGCTACATTAGTCTAAGTTGAAACACTTTTTGCCCGAAATTATGCCGTGCTCAAAAACATGCAAACTATATTTGCAACAAAGGCCAATTCTTACTCACAAAATAGGGCATAGACAACAAATCTCTAAAGTTAAAGTACATCTAACATTCTTTTTTATTGAAACTATAGCACAAAAGAATGAGTGCATTCTGTTTGTTTGAGGCTATTGTGTTATTTTTTTATATTTTTGTTCCATTAAGGACAAATTCAGTAAAACACCGTAAAACAAGTTATCAGAAATATTTCTCGCATAGGGAAGATGATTATTTGGGCGAGTTCTCCCGAATCATTTTCGGGACAGGCTATGTGGCAATTGAAAAATAAATTATAAGCACATGAAAACAATTATTGATCTTTTTGAAGGGAGTGTAAGTAGGTTCCCACAAAATCCTTACCTATGGGAAAAGGTTGATGATAAATTCACCTCAGTATCATATCAAGAGACTAAAGATGAGGTTTACCGTTTAGCCGCAGGTTTATTAAGCTTAGGTGCAAAGGATAACGATACCATTGCACTTCTAGCTGAGGGCCGAAAACTATGGGTTATTAGTGAATTAGCCATTCTTTATACAGGAGCAGTAAATGTTCCCTTATCTATTAAATTAGAATCAGCTGATCTGCTTTTTCGCTTGGTTCATTCCGATACCAGCATTGTAATGGTTTCAGGAAATCAGGCTCATAAAATAAGGGCTATCAAAGATCAACTACCCCAGATAAAAACATATATTTTTCTGGACGAACAGGAGAGTTACGCAGCTAACGAAATGCATGTTTCATCAGTTTTCGCACTAGGTGATAAGATGCTTGCTGCCAACCCAAACATTGTGTTAGAATCAATAAAAAACATTGATCCTAACCATTACGCAACAATAAGTTACACATCAGGCACAACAGCCGATCCTAAGGGAGTAATACTATCCCATCGCAATTATACTGCAAATGTTGAGCAAGCGCTTACCTTAATGGATATCCCGCCAACCTACAAAACATTAATTATTCTGCCACTCGACCATTGCTTTGCACACGTGGCAGGCATTTACTCATTTATGGCAAAGGGTGCAAGTATTGCCACCGTTCAGCTTGGCAAATCACCATTTGAAACCCTTAGGAATATCCCTATAAACATTAAAGAGATAAAGCCAAACCTACTCCTTAGCGTTCCTGCTCTTGCTAAAACCTTTAAGAAAAACATTGAGTCAAGCATCAGAGCAAAAGGATCATTGATAGAGAAACTTTTTAACCATGCACTATCCTTATCCTACTCCTACAATAAAGAGGGATTTAATAAGGGTAAAGGAATTACAATTCTCTATAAACCATTACTTTGGATTTATGATAAGATATTGTTCACAAAAGTGCGGGAGGGTCTTGGCGGCAACCTTGATTTTTTTATTGGCGGAGGCGCACTTTTAGATATTGATCTTCAACGTTTTTTCTACGCTGTGGGCATGCCTATGATGCAAGGCTACGGCCTTTCTGAAGCCACACCCATTATTAGTTCAAACTCTTTAAAAAAGCACAAACTTGGCTCTTCCGGGTTTTTAGTGTCACCAATGGAACTTAAAATTTGTGATGATAACGGAAAGGAACTGCCTATTGGAGAAAAAGGAGAGATAGTAATTAAGGGTGAGAACGTAATGATGGGCTATTGGAAAAACCAAAAAGCCACAGAAGAAACTGTAAAAGATGGCTGGCTATATACTGGCGATTTAGGTTACATGGATAAGGATGGATTCTTGTATGTTTTAGGAAGATTTAAAAGTTTGCTAATTGGAGGCGATGGAGAAAAATACAGTCCGGAGGGAATTGAAGAGGCACTTGTACAGCAATCGAAATCAATTGACCAGGTTATTCTCTATAACAACCAAAATCCGTACACTATAGCATTAATTGTTCCATCCAAAGAGAATTTAAAAAGGAGGGTATTGGAAAAACATCAAAATCTATCTGAAGATGAAGCAAAAGCCGAGGCGATACAACTTATTCAAAATGACATAGCAGAGTTTAAGGCTGGGGGTGAATTTGAAAATATTTTTCCTGACAGATGGTTACCTGCTACCTATGCAGTTCTTGAGGAACCTTTTACTGAGCAAAATGGAATGGTTAATAGCACAATGAAAATTGTTAGGGGAAAGGTTGAGAAGCATTATGCGGATAGGATTGAGTTACTCTATACCCCTGAAGGGAAAAATATCCTTAATGATGGCAATCTACAGGCAGTATCAAAAATACTGCAGTAAATTTCAGTAAAAAGGATAGTAAAGATTTCATAAATAATAAATGAAGCCTAATAAAAGAGACCTTATTGTTGGTGGTGTTTTGGCTATCGTTATAACTATTTCGGTTATAGCTCATACCCTTTGGTTTGGAACCATAGAAAATCCATTTAACTATACCTTTAGTATGATTGGCAACCGGTTTGACCAGATGACGGAATTTATTATCTGGGGCGCTTCAACCGGTTTCCTTTTAGCATTTTTTATTCTCTATCTATATCGTAAAGCATCTTATAAAAACAAAAAATCTAAAAGATTACTGATCTACTCAAATATCTTTTTAGTTTTAACATGTGCTACCCCTGCGGTTAAAGAAATAAATGCATTTACGCATAGTTTGCATACACTATTTGCCATTTTATTTGGGGTGAGCTTAAGCGGCTCGCTATTTTTCTTTAACAAATTCCTAAAATCAAAGAATGAGAAAATCTACAGTAAATCTGCACTATTCCTAAATGTAGTAATATTTGGCAGTCTAGTTCTCTTGGTTATTTTTGGTAACAGTGGTATTTTTGAGTTATTCTTCTTTCTGGCCTTATCAGCATTCCTCTTGGCACTAAATAGATGGCTAGATTATTTGAACATAAAAGATTAACCCTACCCCAACCTTATTCCCATTTATGCAAAAGAAGAATACTTAATGGGTATTTATCAGAAACCCTATCTGAAAATATTTGTAACTAAAGCAAACCCATAGGCCATACTAGCAAGTAGCATAACCCAAAAGTATCCTGTTTCAATAGCAATAATAGTGGCCAAAACCGTACTTATGAAGCATAAAACGATTTTGAGCAAGAGCAGATAAATCCCCTCCTTTTATTCAAGTAAATAAAAATGCAAAATGCATTAGTTTTCACCTGCATTCTTTACCCATGTTTAAATATCTCATTTAAACACGTTGCGTTATAATGATCACCTAGGGTGTAAATAATATCGTCTCCCTTCAAGACAAAATCGGCACTTGGATTGGTGTGCAGCTCATCCTGTCGCTTAATGGCCAAAATGCTAATTCCTGTTTTATTTCTAAGGTCTAGTTCCTTGATGCTTTTATTGTATGCTAAAGAGTCCTTGTGAATTGTCATGGTGTTAATCTCAAAATCAGGGATACTTAATTTCACGGCTTTCCCTTTTTCGCCATTACTTCTAAATGCTTTGTAACCATTCGCGCGAATCTTGGCAAGCAACCGTTCTATCTCTATGTTAGGGATTAAGTAATGATTCAGTGCTCGGGAAAACATCTCTAAAAAAGCCTCGAATTCAATGGGGATAACATCATCGGCACCTACCTCGTATAGATACTCTAAATCATCGATATAACGTGTCCTTACAACAGTATGAAGCTTGGGATTTAACGTTTTAGCTGTTTTTATAATTGTGGCTTTATGGCTTGTTCCTTCAACATACAAAAGCATACTACTGGCATCCTTTACCGAAGCCTCCTCCAAAACCGATTTGTATTGCGCATCGCCATACACGGCATTTATGCCTTGTTTTTGCATATCGCGCACCAAGTCTGCATCGGTATCTATAATCACAAATGGAATATTGGCCAGTTCCATAGATCTCATTAAGCTTGTGTATTGTGATGTTCCCACCAAAACGGTATGCCCACTTAGTTTAGGTATATGTTGTTTTGGCAATTTCTTTAAACCATTTCTAATAATTAGGGGCATCGGTATTTTTTCAAAAAAGGTGGTAATTGGTTTCGAAAAAATGATAAAGACGGGTGTGACACTCATACTAAGTATAGCCACGGCAAGAAATATTTGGTAAAAATGATTGTCGATCAGCTGTTTAGATAATCCCATTTTGGCCAAGATAAAAGAGAATTCGCCAATTTGAGAGAGAATAAGTCCCGATCTAAAGGCAATTCGGAAAGGATATCCCAGCACAAAACTTACTATGCCAATTATAATGGATTTCAGGGTAATCAGAATGATGGTAATAGTAACAATGGTAATCCAATTGTCAATGAAGAAATGCAGATCTAGCAGCATACCGATGGACACAAAAAAGAAGCTGGCAAAAACATCGCGAAAGGGAATTATGTTACCAATGGCTTGATAACTGTAGGATGATTCCGAAATGGCCAACCCTGCCAAAAAAGCACCCAATGCTAAGGAGAGTCCTAGCCATGCGGAGAAACTAGCAATGGCAAACCCGATAACAATAATTGCAATCAAAAAAAGTTCTTGACTATTGCTAATAGCTATTTTGTGTAATACGTAAGGAATTACCCAACGTGCAAACACGAATGTTACACCCAGCAGGGTTATCGATTTAACTAACAAAAACAGTAGTTCACTGCCTACACTGCTGCTTTCTCCAGAGAGAAAGGGGATAAAAAGCATCATTGGAACAATGATTAAATCTTGGAATATCAGAATTCCCAGACTAATCTTACCATGGTGTGTTTCAACTTGATCCTTCTCTTGCAGTACTTTAAGAATAATAGCAGTACTGCTTAAGGCGACTAAGAACCCAATAAAAACTGCTTGATTGTATGGAACATGCGTAAAGAAGTGTAATATCCCCATAACAACCAATATGGTAATACCCACTTGAAGCATTCCGCCAATAAAAACAATGTTGCGAATTTTCATTAGTTTTCTTATTGAAAACTCCATACCGATGATAAATAAGAGTAGGATAACTCCTATTTCGGCTAGAACATCGATAATATCAAGATTAGAAATCAGTCCGAGGGCATAAGGACCTGCAATAATTCCAGTGAGAAGAAAACCAATAACCGATGGTAGTTTTAATTTGTTGAAAATGAAAATTACCAGACTTGCCAAACCGAATATGACAACAATGACTTTGAGAAATTCTATTTCATGCATTTTTTAGTTGTCAAGGTTTTGCTGCTATGGTGGCACTTTACCGTGTAAATAAAAAATATTAATCTCTAGAATGAATTACTAATTAGCTAAGCGGAAAGCAAAATAATTAAGAACTTTTACCAAAAGTAGTAATTTAACTTCGGTTTAATATTGATGTTTTCAGTAAATTATCATTTTTTCTCGCCAAGTTGTAAAACTTCGAACTCATAACACTCTTAGTAATTTATATGAAATGTTGCTGTTGAAAATAGTATTGGCCAAGTGAAATTTCGGCAAGTAGCAGTTTATATAGGAGAAGATAACCAGGTGGTAGAAATGACTTGAAACAATTTGGAACGAAGGGCAGACTCAATTACTGAACTTTATAAAAAAGCGTTTATTGATTGAGGCCTTCCATAGATTATAGAAGGTAGAACGGGTGGTGTCCTGTAAATAATTTACTAAAACTGAATCTATAGCGTTAAACAGGTATAATATGAATGTTCTTCTTTTTTTTATTCGTAGCCACATTGCGTTCATCATGCCCATTAGAGTCAAAATTATTGGCACAATGATAATTATACAATAGACTAACACTCCAGTATAGCGGAAGGTTATTTTATCTGAACAATATTGATATTAACTCAGTGATTACTCCAGCCTTTAGCAATGAGCAACAGGAACACAAAGGGTAGTATGCTATATTTTCGCCACATAGTGAGTGAGCAAATATAAATAAAAAGCCCCGATAGCGCAAAGCATTATCGGGGCGTTGA